>DATENA010000331.1:0-20319 GCA_035275285.1 Fibrobacteria bacterium
CGGCCAGGGGGTTGCCGCGATAATGGCGGGACAGGGCCGAAAGGGCCAGGTCGCCCAGGCCGCGCTTCTTGGAAAAGATGAGGATTTGCCCCGTGCCTTCCTTGGCGTGGCCTTCGGCGCATTGCATCAGGAACTGGAATGCCAGCTCACCGGCGAAGGGATCGCATTGGAGCAGCAGCATCTCGCCGCAGCCCGCGCCCTGGTGGAACTTGTTGAAGGTGGCGGAATACAGGGGCCAGCGCCATTTGCCCTGGGTATAGTTCTGGAACCAGGAGGTCAGTTCGCGGTTCCCCTCGCGCGGCTGGTTGCCCGCGTAGTCCCCTTTGCCGGTGGAATAGTTCTTCTCGTGCTGCAGGCCCGGCGAAGGCGCGCTTTCGTACAGGGGTTCCCCGTTTTCCTGCCAGTTCTGGCTGAGGCCCTGGATGTTGGCGAGAGTGACGTAGGTTTCCTTGTCCGGCTTCGCTTTTTTGGCTTCGAAAACCTCTTCCAGAAGGGAGTTGATGGGGGCGTCCTCGCCCGGTTCCAGCGTGCCGGAGGAGGTCACGACCATGGTATCGTTGGATTCGGAAGAGAACATGCCGGGCAGGCCCGGCACCGGATCGTGGATCTTGCCCGACGCCGAGGAGGTGAGCGCGATGTGCTTCTGTTCCTGGGGGGTCATCTTCTTTTCCAGCGATTCCACGAGCTTCTTGGTCACCGTCCCCAAGGTCGTCCTGACCAAAGGCCTGCGCCGCAGCGCTCCGGGCGCCCAGATGCGCACGGTGATGCCCGTCAGGAAATAGTCCAGGCTGTATTTGCGGATGTCCATCCGGCCCAGGATGGAGTCGATCTCGTATACGATGTTGGCCAATTGATCCGCGTTGCCGCCCTGGATGTACAGTTCGCGGATGAGGTCCGGCTTGAAGAGCACGACCAGGGAAAGCGAATGCGCGCGCGCCTGGTCCTGGACCGGGAGTTCCACCAGGGACCTGTCGAACTGGTTGTACGAAGGGCGCGTGGGGATCTGGGCCTGGGTATAGGCGTAATTGCTCAGGCAGAAGTTGTAGCGGCCCACCAGGCCGCGGCAGGCTTCCAGCAGGAAATCGGCGTCGTTGAAGAAACCGCGGCCTTCCACCTTGGAGGTCTTGGCATTGACGAGCATGACCTCCAGGTAGGCTTTCCCGGAATCGGAAAGCGGCACGAAGGTTTTGAGCAGGTCGGGTTTGCTGAAAAGGGAAGAGAACATATGGGTGCTTCATTTTCCCGCTATTCCGGGATTTTGTGTAGGGGAAGATTGGTGGGCCCGGGGGCTTATGCTATCTTGCTTCCGTGGTAACCCTCGGCATTGAAACCTCTTGCGATGAAACTTCCTGCGGTTTGGTGGACCACGGGATGCGGGTTTTGGCCAACCAGGTCTACAGCCAGGTCCCCATCCACGCGGAATATGGGGGGGTGGTTCCCGAAATCGCCGCCCGGGCCCACCTTGAAAAAATCGACCCCATCGTCCGCCTGGCCCTGGATCAGGCGGGCCTGACCCTGGACGCGGTGGACCAAATCGCCTTCACCCGCGGTCCCGGACTGCTCGGACCCTTGCTGGTGGGCGCCTCTTTCGCCAGGGCCCTGGGCCGCTCCCTGGGCAAGCCCGTCACGGGCGTCAACCATCTCGAGGGCCACCTGGCTTCGGCCTTCCTGGAGGATCCGGTCCTGGAGCCGCCCTTTCTCTGCCTGGTGGTCTCGGGCGGCCATACCGAATTCGTCCAGGTGGATCCGGGCCTGGCCTACACCTTGGTGGGAAAGACCCGGGACGATGCGGCCGGCGAGGCCTTCGACAAATGCGGCAAGATCCTCGGGCTGGGGTACCCGGCCGGACCCATCCTGGCGCGTCTCGCCGCCTCCGGCAAAAGGGACTTCGTCCTCTTTCCCAAGGCCCTCAACCAACGGGACAATTTCGAGTTCTCGTTCAGCGGTTTGAAAACCTCCATGCTGCGCTATGCGGAGTCCCGGACCCCGGATTTTATCCGGAACAATCTGTCTCATATCTGCGCATCCGTGGAAAGCGCCATCGTGGAGGTGCTGGTCAAGAAGGCAATCAACGCCCTTTTTGCCACGAATATGCAGACGATTACCATTGTGGGAGGGGTCTCGGCGAATCGTTATTTACGGATGAGAATGAATGCTGAAGCCGAAAAAAGGGGATTCAGGGCGGTTTTCCCGGCCCAACTCTATTGCGGGGACAATGGGGCCATGATTGCCGCCATCGGCCAATGGCGCTCCAACCGCGGTTTGGTGAAAACCGACATGGACGTAAAGCCTTCCCTGAGATGGGTTTGAGACTTTAGGGTACCTCTAGAAATGGATCCCGTCGCCGAGGCTGAGCGAGCGGGCCGCGGCCAAGGAGGACGAAGGAACGATATTCGGAGCAATATCGCGACTGAGTCCGACGCAGGCCCCGGCCCGCGCAGCCGGCCGCAGGCAGGGAGACATTTCTAGAGGTACCCTTTAGCCGATTGACAATCCGCCCCCCGCAACCTATAGTAATAAGGGTATTTTTATATCCGCCTGGAGGGTCCGATGCCGAAGAAAATCCTGCCCGCACTCGTCGCTTTGGCCACCGTGATCGGCCTGGGGCTCGACACCCGCGCGGACGAGGCCGAAGTCCGGGCCGCTGCCGATAGGACCACGGATGCCAAGCTCAAGGCGCATCTGATGAACAACATCGACATTTTCGGGAAAAGCGATTTGCCCGCCATCTACATTTTCATGCCCAACTCGGACGGGTCCGAGGACATCCAGGGCTCGCTGCTCACCCGGGATTTTTCCCGGGATCCGTTCTTCATGCAGAACATCGACCGGGAAGAATTCGAACTCAAGGTTGTCCTGCGGGAACTGAACGGGGACGAGGACAAGGATAAGCTGAAGGAAGCCGCCAGCCGCTGAACCGGCACGGATCCGCCTGAGCGCTCGCAGCCGGGCGGCATCGGGAATGCGGCCCTCGCCTAAAGGCGGGGGTTTTGCTTTTGCCGCCCTTGCGGCGGCGGGGAGGCGTCAGGACCGGCGGGCGTAGATGCGCATCTGGTCTCCCAGCCCCGGGGCCGTGAGGATCCCGCTGAGCATCCCGGCGATCCGCTTCCGCATTTTCCGGAAGGCGCTCTCGCGTCCCACGTTTTTGAGGCTCTCTCTCCGGACGGCTTCGGCGGATTCGCGGCCGCGCAGGTTTTCCAGCCATTGATCCCGGGCATCCCGGCTGCGGTCCACGCGGTTGAAGCCGCTGAACCAGTCCCGCAAAGAAGAGAGGCCCGAAGTCTTCACCAATACGTCCCGGAAACCGGCCTGGCGGAGCAGGGCGGTGAGGGTGGCGGGGGTGAAATAGCACAGGTGGCGGGAGGGTTCGAAGAAAGACCACCGCTTCCGCAGGAGGCGGCGCGACAGGCTGTCGTAATTGGGGGTGGAAAGCATCAACTGGCCGCCCGGCTCCAGGTGATCATGCACCCATTTCAGGAATTCCGCGGGATGGGGCTCGCGCTCCATCACGTCCCAGGCGGCGATGACGTTGTAGCGCCCTTCCCACGGGTCCCGGAAAATGTCCGTGGCCGAAACCTGCAAATCGAAGCGCTCGCGGGCGAAGGCGGCGCGTTCCTTGGACCATTCCAGGCCTTCCACGGAGCGATAATGCGGACGGCACAGTTGCAGGAAATGGCCCCAGCGGCAGCCGATTTCCAGCAAGGTGGCGGTCCGTTTGTTGATGCCGTCCACCTTCGGCATTTCCCGGTGCATGCGTTCCATGTGTTCCGCCATCTTGTGGCGCAGCATCAGGTTGCGTTCGGAGGACAGGGGCGACGGTTCGCGCCGGAGCATCTCTTCCCGCACCGAGGTGGCCAGGCGCGGGGAGACGTACACCAGCGAGCAAGAGCGGCATTTGCGCAACAGGGTGGGCCCCAGGCGCCCCAGGATGCGGGCGGGAATGGTGCCGCAGGCCGGGCAAGGGGATTTCTCCAGGAAATCGTTGTCCTCTCCCTTGCCCAGGAGCCGGCTCCAGAAATCCACGATCTCGCGGTTTTCCCGCCCTGGTCCGCCTTCTTCGCGGCCCTTTCCGCCCTGTCCGCGGTCCGAACGGCGCGGCCATCCGCGGCGTCTGCCCTGATCGTACCGGTTTTCCCGGTCGTCCCGGTTGCTGTGATCGGGTCGGCTGCCTCGGGGTCGGAATCGTCGTTTCTTCACGAGAAAACAAGATAGTAAGAGGGGAGAAAAAGGGAGAAAAGGGGGAAGAAAGGAAGGATTGGCAAGGGTAGGGGAGAGTGCGATTGGACTCCTGGGAGCCCTTAATCAGCGCCCCGTCGGGCGACGGAGGATTAAAAGGTCGGGGGTCGGGAGTTGAAGAAAAACCGGTGCGGAGCCTTCTCCGCATTCTTCTTGTTTTTTCTTCAACTCCCGACCCCCGACTCCGAGGGGCGTAGCATCTGACTCGCAGTTTTTGCCCGTACTCCCGACTTACGAAGCGTTGTTTACAGGGGAACTCCTCCCCGTACTCCCGACCTGCGAAGCTTCGTTTACAGGGAACTCCGTTCCTCCCGCATTTTATTCTCCGATCTTAATTGCTACTCTTCGATCCGTCGGCCCCTCTGCCGGGGCGCCGGGCAAACCCCAAGGAAGCCTGAATATCGTGGACACTTCGACACTCATCCGGAACGCCACGGTCATGACTCCCCAGGGCCCCGCGGCCGCGGACGTACTGGTGGAAAACGGCGTCATCCGTTCGGTGGGGGCTTCCCTCAAGGCCCCGGGCGCCGTCGTCCTCGATGCCAAGGGCCTTACCTTGATCCCGGGCGCCATCGATCCGCAGGTGCATTTCCGCGAACCGGGCATGGAATGGAAGGAGGATCTGGCCTCCGGGTCCCGCGCGGCGGCGGCCGGCGGCGTCACCGGCTTCCTGGAGATGCCGAACACCTCGCCTCCCACGGTGACCGCGGAGCTGATGGAGGCCAAGAAGAAGATCGCCGCCTCCAAATGCCTGGTCAATTACAATTTCTTCATCGGGGCCACGCCGGAAAACATGGCGGAGTTGCTGGCGGTCAAGAACGTATGCGGCATCAAGGTGTTCATGGGCGCCTCCACCGGGTCCCTGCTGGTGGACAAACTGGCGGACCTGGACCGCATCTTCTCCCAGGGCCGCCGCCTCATCGCCGTGCATGCCGAGGACGAAGCCCTGATCCGCGAGAACAAGTCCCGCTACACGGGCCTCACCAACGTGGCCGATCATGCCCTGATCCGCAGCCCGGAAGTGGCCTTGCGCGCCACCCGCACCGCCGTGGAGCTGTCCCGCAAATACCGCCGCCGCCTGCACATCCTGCACATGACCACCCAGGAGGAGGCCGAGTTCCTGGCCCGGGAAAAGCCCGGCCTGCCGGTTTCCGCCGAGGTGTGCCCCCAGCATTTCCTGCTTTCCGCGCCGGAGTGCTACGACAACCTGGGCACCTATGCCCAGATGAACCCGCCCTTGCGGGAAAAGCGCCATGGCGAGGCCCTCTGGCACGCGCTCAAGACCGGCATCATCGATTGCATCGCCACCGATCACGCCCCGCATACCCGGGAGGAGAAGGACAAGGGTTTCCCCCACGCGCCCTCGGGCATGCCCGGCGTGGAGACCTCCTTGCCCCTGATGCTCAACCGGGTGAACCAGGGCCTGTGCACCCTGGCGGAGGTGGTGCGCTGGATGTGCGAGAATCCGGCCCGCCTGTACGGCCTCAAGAACAAAGGCCGCATCGAGCCCGGCTATGACGCCGACCTGGTGCTGGTGGACATGGCCCGGGAAAAGACCATCGAGAACGGCAAGCTCCAGACCAAGGTGAACTGGAGCCCCTACAATGGCTGGAAGACCAAGGGCTGGCCCGTGGCCACCCTGGTCCGCGGCAACGTGGTCTACCGGGAAGGCGAGTTCTTCACCGGGACCCTGGGACGGGAGATGATCGTCGACGCGCCCTGGGAAAGCGGGGGCACGTTTCCTTGAACGCAGGTTCCGGAAATGCCGGGAATTGGAAAACGGCCGTCCTCGACAACCCCTACCTTCCCCTATGCGTCCCCCCGGTGATTGTCCTGCTCCAGTTCCTGGTGGCCGCGGCCCTTTTCGACCATGGGCTTCCCGAATCCATGATGGTGTACCATACGCCCGCCGCGCTCATGATCACGGGCTTCTTCGCGCTTTCCGCGCTGGCCGTTCCGGCGCTCTTGCTGGGGGTGCGCAACGTCATCTACAATTCCAACAAGGTGGCCCCGGCGCTGGGCATCCTGGCCAACCTGGTCTACCTCGTCACCTTCGTGGCCTTCTTCGTCCTGTTCTTCGTCGTCAAGACCGTGAACTGATCCCCCTCGCGGAGCCGTCGCTTAACGCATCCCGGCGTTCCTTTCTGCAACCCGGGTTTCCGGAAGGTTATCCGGCCGCGCGCTTTTCCCCTCCGCGGATTCGCCCGCGTTCCGGGAATCCCCGTCCCGACCGTCCCTGGCACAACGCTTGCGTTCGATCCTCCTTCCGCGATTGGCCCTCCGCCTTTCGATTTTGGATTTCATTAGGAAAAGGATCCACGCCATGCCATACCAAGACTCGCACTCCCGTCCCGCCGGCGCCGGGATCGATTGGGCCGGCTTCCCCGACACCGAAGCCCGCGCCTTTGCGCCCGAATCCTCCCCGGCCGCCGTTGGAACGGGGGCTTCTGACGCCGACGCCGATCTGCTCGATGCGTATTCGCGCGCGGTGATCGGCGCCGCGGACCGGGTGAGCCCTTCCGTCGTCTTCATCGAGGTCTTCCACCGGGAAGACCGGAAAGCGGCCGCGCGCAAGGAGGACGCGCCGCAACCCCCCGCCGAAGGCCGGTCCCCCGGCGAAGGCAAGGAGCGCAGCGGCACGGGTTCGGGGTTCATCTTCACGCCCGACGGCTTCATCCTCACCAACAGCCACGTGGTGCACGATGCGTCCCGCATCGAGGTGGCCTTGCTGGACGGATCGCGTTACGAGGCCAGCCTGATCGGCGACGATCCGGACACGGATCTCGCCGTCATCCGCATCACCGCGTCCAACCTGGTGCCGGCCCCGCTGGGCGACTCCCAGGCCATCCGCGTGGGGCAGGTGCTCATCGCCATCGGCAACCCGTACGGTTTCCAGACCACCGTGACCGCGGGCGTGGCCAGCGCGCTGGGCCGATCCCTGCGGACCACTTCGGGACGGCTCATCGACAACGTGATCCAGACGGACGCCTCCCTCAACCCCGGCAATTCCGGGGGACCCCTGGTGGACTCGCGCGGCGAGGTCATCGGCGTCAACACCGCCATCATCCGTCCCGCCCAGGGCATCTGCTTCGCCATCGCCGTGAACACGGCCAAGCGCGTGGCTTCGCAACTGATGCAGAAGGGGCATATCACGCGCGGCTACCTGGGCGTGGGAGGCCAGGACGTGCCTTTGCACCGGCGCATCGTCAGATACCACAACCTGGAACGGGAAGAAGGCATCCTGGTGATCTCGGTGGAAAAGGACAGCCCCGCCCATAAGGCCGGCCTGCGGGAAGGCGATGTCATCGTCTCCATCGGCGGGCAGGCCGTGAGCGGGCTGGACGATCTGCACCGGCTGCTGACGGAGGATCGCATCGGCGTCCCCACCGCATTGACCCTGATCCGCCGCTTTTCCGAGATGATCAGCCTGTCCGTGCAGCCGGCGGCCCGCCGGCCCGGCTGAAGCCTTGCGGAGGCCGCCGCGTCCGTCCGATAATACGGTATCATGGAAGCTGCCCAACCGGGCGCGCCTGCGGACCGCTCAGAGCCTGGTGAAGTGGGAGGAAACGGAACCCACACCCGCTTCCGCTCCACTCCGAATCGACCCCACCGCCCCGGCCGACCAAAGCCACTCCGACGCCTTCTCTTCCCCGAAGGCATCCCTAGTGCTGTGACACCCCAATTGCGGGACGAAGGCGGCAACCAAGGGCTTCTCCCGGTGAGCATTGAGGTTATCCCAAACCAGATGGATCCGGACTGCTTCCGGATAGGCTTCGACAATCTCCTTCACCATGTGGGCGCACTCAAGCCCCCTCCGATTGGGGGTTGCCTTCGTGAATTCCTTCCCCGTCTTGGGTTCCACTCCGCAAAACACATTTCCACGGACTCACGGATGACATTCCCCTGCGGGCAAGGCCCATCCATTGTGATAGGTGCAATGGTAGCATGCTACCTGCTTTTCGCCCTGGCGTGGTTCAACATGATTCGGATGCGCACCATCCTGGTCACGGAGGACAGGAACGCGGTGGCAGGAATGAAGGCGCCAATGGAGAGGTGTGGAGCAGCAATCGAAAATCCTCTGGGAGGAAGCCTTGCGGAGGGATGTGAAGTGCGTCTCGGGCGGAAAGAATGGGTGAGTCCGGACTGGTTACTGCTGGAGTAACGGTAACATCTGTATTTCCGTACTGGTTGGGAGGAAAAAATAAACCGGTCGGGGTTGAATGCAGACTGGTTGGATTGGAAAAGCGCTTCGATTTACCTAATATCCTCGTTGTATTTAAGCACTCAACGTGATCTGTGATTATCGCAGCGCACATAAAAGGAGGGAACGATGAATGACGAGTTGAAAGAACTATCATTGCGTCTCGAACGGCTGGAAAAGGTGCTTGACACCGTGCCGCGTCGCGGTTCTGCCGAGGAGTTGAGTGCGGAGGAGATTCGCGCGTACGCCAAAGTCCGAGTCGCATTCGGAGAGGGGGGTACCTGCGGAATCAACGAGACCAGTCCGTGCGTGATCGCGTGCCTGCGGTGTGCCCCGATCTGCCGAACGACGCCTATTCCCATTTGCCGAGTCTGCGATTTTGAGTGCACGTGCGGACCGTGCGCGATTTGCGGTGCAGGTGGCGGCGGTTTCGGCGGTGGCGGTCGCTTCGGCGGCCTCGGTGGATGAACCGGTTGATGGCCGATCGCGCTTATAGATTAGCTCCCGGTCTTGAAATCACGCGCATGGCGAGCGGCGCGTACCTTCTGCACTCCGACTTCGTCGCCATCGAGATG
This sequence comes from Fibrobacteria bacterium, assembly GCA_035275285.1. GTDB lineage: Bacteria > Fibrobacterota > Fibrobacteria > UBA11236 > UBA11236 > Chersky-265. The sequence goes on from DATENA010000331.1 coordinate 9,013, forward strand.
GGCGGCGACGAAGCGGCGGCATTTGTTGAACATGCGCTTGCTGGCTTGCGGAATCCGAGGGGGATCGAACAGATTGCCAGCGACCTCCCCGGCTTCACTCGGAGCTCAGTAGTTGAAGAATTAGAACGGCTTTGCCGCGAGGGTGTCCTTACGATCGTCGAAACCGCAGATCCACATGAAGCGGCATACGAACAGGTAGGAATGGGTGCCGCGTGGAGTCGTGAGCAACTAGCTACCTCCCGGATCGTGATTTTCGGGCTTGAGGCGCACGGCGCTCATCTGGCAGCGCAGCTCGCAGGCTTCGGCGTCCGCCGACTGACGCTCGTAGATCCGTTCCCGTACAAGGCAGTGCATCGCGCGCTTACTCCGTTCGGCGAAGGGCACGGCGGGACGCGCGCTGCCGTGGCAGCGCGGTCTCTAACCACTGCGTACCCGGAGCTTCAAGTCGTGATAGCCGATGGGCAGCTGGATGCTGCGGCGGTCGAGCGGCTACTCGACGGCGCCGGCATTGCAGTTGCCTGTTTTGATAGGGGCATGGTCGCCGCGCACCACTGGATCAATCAAGCGGCGCTGGGAAAAAGGGTGCCGGCTTTGTTCAGCGAGCTGCGAGCCACCGGTGCGCTCGTTGGCCCGCTTGTAATTCCCGGCAACTCGTCGTGTTATATGTGCCTCCGGATGCGCTCCGTCGCGGCAAAGCGCGAGTTTGAACGAGTAATGGCGATTGAGGAGCATTACGATAGGCACCGCGAGCCAACTCTCGCTTCGCGCCCACTCCTGCCTGGTGTGGCGCTAGGCGCAACCGCCCTGCTGGCGCAGGAGATCGTGCGCGTGCTGCTCAGGATCGAGCAACCCACGCTCGTCGATCGCATTGTTGAGTTCGATATTCTTCGGAATACGCAGCGCTCTCATCCCTTGGTCCGAGTCGCCGAATGCCCCTCGTGCGGCGAAAAAAAAAAGCGTCAGTCCAGCCCATCGCTGGGTGAGCTTCTCGCCGACGATTCACCACCAGCTAATACATTAGCCCTAGTGGATCAGCTTGTCAGCGCTCGCACCGGTATATTGACCGAGCTGGGGCCGGTCCAGGTCGATCCACTTGAGCCGCAGCGCCCATTCGTCTATCGGGTGCATATCGCAAACCACCAGTTCCTTTCGGAGCGCGATGACGACCGGGCGACCTGCTCGGGCAAGGGATGGACTTCCGAAGCCGCGATGACATCGGCGATTGGTGAGGGGATAGAGCGCTACGCGTCCGCTCGCTGGTCGGTCGACGAAATCGTGTACTCAACTCGCGACGCGCTCGATCACGAGACCCTCGATCCACGGAGACTGGTTCTGTACGCCGAGGAGCAGTACAAGCACATCACCTATGCGCGATACACGCGCGAAACGACTCTCGGCTGGATACCGGCACGCTCGCTAGTGACGGGCCGGACACCATGGGTACCAGCGATCGGAGTTTTCATGGACTACGCGGTCCGGAATCCGACGGAGTTTCTATTCCCGGTCACATCGAATGGACTCGCGGCCGGGCCGACCCTCGCGGCTGCGGTGCTCGCTGCAACCTACGAGGTGCTTGAGCGCGATGCCTTTCTAATGGCGTGGCTTCATCGCTGGCCAGGTCGCAGCTACAATCCGACGACCCATCCGGATCCCGCTGTCTCCGAGTTGGCGGAGGCCTACCGGCGTCGCGGCGTCGCTCTGTTTCTTGTGCGCTTGCCGGTCGATCACCCAATCGCCGTCTTCGTCGCGATCGCACGGCAAGGAGACTCGACAGCGCCGGCCGCAGTTGTGGGGCTCGGGGCGGATCTTGATCCACTGATTGCTGCCCGCAGGGCGGCGATGGAGGTCGCGCAGGTGCGGCCGAGCTTGCGCCGACGTTGTCGCGGCGAGTCTGCTTTAAGGGTCGATGAACTCGCTGACGACCCGACCAAGGTGGTGAGCCTTGAAGATCATGCGCTTCTGTATGCATCGTCACGGCATGTTGCCGCAGTTGACGCTCTGGTAGGCGAGCCTGCCGAGTGGGAGCCGCATGTAGATGCGGCACGCGACCCAAAGCAAGCGCTAGCAGCGGTGGTCGCGCACTTCCAGGCTGCCAAGCAGGACCTTTTGTATGTTGATTTAACCTCGGAGGACATCCGGCCCTTCGGCCTGCGGTGCGCGCGCGCGATTCTCCCTGACTTCCAGCCCATTTGGTTCGGAGCGAACGAACCACGCTTGGGCGGTAGCCGGGTCCGCACTCTGCCGGTTACGCTCGGCCGCGCATCGGTGCCCGTCCCGCTTAACGCGCTCCAGGCCCTACCCCACCCTCTTGCCTAAATAGCGACGGCCGCCATGTTTCGAGAACTCTACCCGCTGGCCTGGAACTATCACAGAAACACTTGCCGCTGGCCATTTAATCTACACGGCATCAATCCTAAGGGCGCCGGTATCACTGCCTTCGAGGAGAACCCAAGTGCTCCGTTCCTGCCGCTGCCCAAGTCGGAGCCGGTCACGACGGGACTTAGCGAATTGATCGCGGCGCGCGCGAGCTGTCGCCGCTTCGCGTCCGAGCCGTTGTCTCAAGCGCAACTTGGGACCGTGCTCCGAAACTCGTACGGGGTGCTTGGCGAGTCGACTGGTTTCGGGGGGTTCGTCGAGCGCCCCGTGCCGTCGGGCGGCGCTCTCTACCCCCTAGAGCTCTATGTACTCGCCCAGAAGGTAGAGGGCATTAGTGCCGGCGTGCTTCACTACGTGCCGCCGGCCCACGGGCTGGAGGTTCTGCACGACGAGCCGCTTCCACGCCTGCTGACTGCGGAGGTCTTCCTCGGCCAGCCTTACCTCGCAAACGCGGCGGCGATCATAGTCATCGCCGCAGTCCTCGAGCGCTCGCTCTGGAAGTACGAGGATCGAGGCTACCGCTACATCTTGCTTGAGGCCGGCCACGTCGCGCAGAACGCGATCCTTTCCGCGCATGGCCTCGGACTTAGTGTCCTGCCGCTCGGCGGCTTCTTCGACGACGACCTCGGCGGGCTTCTTCGCCTTCAACCCGAACGCGCAATCGTCCTTTACGGCATCGCCATCGGTGTCCCGGACGTAATCGGCCGCGACGAACGTCGGGTTCCGCCTGACGGAGATGAGCGGTTCCGTCGCTATTAAATTAGCTGGTGTAGTGCGTCGTAAATAACTTGACATATAAAAGGCTATTTTTCGCATTTTTCTGCAATGCGAATGGCCGAAGCGATCACCCTTTCTCCCCAGGAGCAGGAGACCCTCTCGGTTTGGGCCCGGGGAAGGAGCTTTCCTGCACGCCTGGTTCAAAGGGCCGGCATCCCCGCTTTTATTTTCATTTCATTCCCACATCCAGCTCATGGTTGAACATGGTGGAGCGTTGGACGCACTACACTAGCTCCCATCAATCCCCTAAGACCCCACGCAACGCCTGCGGCCCCACCCGTCTTCGCCTTCACGCCACGCAGCAGGTATGCGTCGGTGCGTGGGGGGGTGGGGTGGGGTTGGCGGCGAATCGCGACGCGTCGACGACCCGGCCTTGCCCCACCTCTGTTGCCCAAGCCGGGTCGCTTGGGCGGGGGCTGCATTCAAGGGGTGCAGGTTCGCGATCGCGCGACCCAGGGGGTGTGGCGCCCGTTTGCGAACCAAGCCGGCGGACCCCGTTTCAGCCTTGAATCCAGCCGAAAAACCGCCTCAATCGCCCCGCCTCGACGCAAAGCGTCTGAGCCGGCAACGCCACCCCACCCCCCCGCGCGTAGAGGCATCCCGAGATAAGCCCCAAAGAAAGGGGTGATTATATCTGAATTTCATGATATATTGATATACATGGCCAAGGTCCTGCAAATCGACGTCCTCACCGGCATTTTCAAGCTCCTTTCCGACGAGACCCGCCTGCGCATCCTCTGCGTCCTCAGCGAATCCGAACTGGCCGTCGGCGAGCTCCAGAAAATCCTGGGCCTGGGTCAAAGCACCTTATCCACCCAACTCGGCCTGCTCAAGGAACAGGACCTGGTCGCCAGCCGCAAGGAAGGCCAGAAGGTCCTCTACCGCATCCCGCGCAATGGCAGGGAAGATCCCAAGCTCGACATCGTCGAGAACGCCTTGCAAAGCGCGCCTGCCGCCAAATGGCATGACCGCGACATGCGCAATCTCAAGAAGGTCCTGCAGGAGCGCAGCGATCGTTCGCGGGAGTTCTTCAATGCCCAGACCGTCCAGAACATGCCTTCCCCCGGACAGACCTGGCGGGCCCTGTGCAACGGGCTGATCCGCCTCATCCGCGGCCAGCGCATCGTGGACCTGGGCTGCGGCGATGGGCGCCTGGCCCTCTTGCTGGCCCGGGCCGGCAATTCCGTGACGGGGGTGGACAGCAGCGAAGAGCAGATCCGGCTCGCGCGCGGGAACGCCGGAGGAGAAACCGGGGGGCCGGTCTTCCAGCACGCTCCCATGGAGAATACCGGCCTTCCCGCCTCGGGGTTCGACGTGGTGATCCTGTCCCAATCCCTGCACCATGCCGCCAACCCCAAGGAATCCATCGCCGAATCCCACCGCCTGCTCGCCCCCGGCGGCCGCATCCTCATCCTGGACCTGTTGGCCCATGGCGAGGAGTGGATGCGCACCAAGTTCGGCGACTTCTGGCTGGGCTTCACCCGGTCCGACCTGGAAGCGTGGCTGAAGGAGAGCGGCTTCACCGGCGTCCACTTCGAGATCACGGGCCCGACCCGGGATTATCCGGAGATAGAGGGATTGCTGGCGCAGGCTGAAAAACTTTAAGAGAGATTCCAAAAGTCAAAGTGCAAAAGTCAAAGTGCAAAATGAAGAGACAAGAAAAGATAAAGTGGTCTCTTTGCGTCACCCGGGACCGGACGGTTCCTTCCTCAATTTTGACTTTTGCACTTTGACTTTTGCACTTTGACTTCTATCCCAAGGATCGACCCATGCCATTCAAACCCCACCCCGACCTAGCCCACCATCCCGTCGTGCAGGAAGCGCAGAAGCGCATCCTGATCCTGGACGGGGCGATGGGATCGATGATCCAGACCCATACCCTGGAGGAAAGCGATTTCCGCGGGGAGCGTTTCCACGCGCATGTCTGCGACGTGAAGGGAAACAACGATCTGCTCGTGCTGACCAAGCCCGAAGTCATCGCCGGCATCCACCGCGCCTACCTGGAGGCCGGCGCGGACATCCTGGAGACCAACACTTTCAACTCCAACGCCGTGTCCATGGCGGACTACCACATGGAGGATCTCGTCTACGAGATCAACTTCGCGGCGGCCCGATTGGCCAAAAAGGAAGCGGCGGCGTTCACCGCCCAGGATCCGGCCAAGCCCCGCTTCGTGGCCGGTTCCATAGGGCCCACCACGCGCACCCTGTCCATGTCCCCGGACGTGAACGATCCGGGCTTCCGTTCGGTCACCTATCCGCAATTGGTGGAGGCGTACACGGAACAGTTGCGCGGCCTCATCGACGGCGGCGCCGATCTGATCCTGGTGGAGACCATCACGGACACCCTCAATTGCAAGGCGGCCCTGTTCGCCATCGAGAACCATTTCGAAAAGACCGGCAAGCGCCTGCCCGTGATGATCTCCATGACCATCGTGGACAAGAGCGGCCGCACGCTGTCCGGCCAGACCGTGGAAGCGTTCTGGATCTCCGTATCGCACGTGCCCGTGTTCAGCGTGGGCATCAACTGCTCCCTGGGGGCGGAGGACATGCGCCCTTACGTGCAGGAGATCTCCCGCATCTCCGATTGCCTCATCAGTTGCCATCCCAACGCGGGCCTGCCCAACGCCTTCGGCAAATACGATCAGACCGCCGGCGAAATGGCCAAGCTCATCGAGGATTTCGCCGCCAGCGGGTTCCTCAACATCGTGGGCGGCTGCTGCGGCACCACCCCCGAGCACATCGCCCAGATCGCCCGGATCGTCGCCAAATACCCGCCGCGCCAGGTGCCCGAGGTGCCCAAATACACCATGCTCAGCGGCCTGGAACCCTTGATCCTGCGGCCCGAGGTCAACTTCGTCAACATCGGCGAGCGCACCAACATCACGGGCTCGCCCAAGTTCTCCAAGGCCATCCTGGCCGGGGACTACGATTCCGGCGTGGCCATCGCCAAGCAGCAGATCGACGGCGGCGCGCAGATCTTCGACGTGAACATGGACGAAGGCATGCTCGATTCGGAGGCCGCCATGGCGCGCTTCCTCAACCTGGTGGCCGGCGAACCGGACATCTCCGCCAAGCCCGTGATGATCGATTCCTCCAAGTGGAGCGTGATCGAGAAGGGCCTGCAGGCCGTGCAGGGCAAGGGCGTGGTCAACTCCATCAGCCTCAAGGAAGGCGAAGAAGCCTTCAAGAAGCGCGCCAAGCTCATCCGCCGCTACGGCGCCGCCGCCGTGGTGATGGCCTTCGACGAAAAGGGCCAGGCCGACAACCTGGAGCGCCGCAAGGAGATCTGCAAGCGCAGCTACGATATCCTGGTCGACGAGGTCGGCTTCCCCGCGCAGGACATCATTTTCGATCCCAACATCCTCACCGTGGCCACCGGCATGGAGGAGCACAACAACTACGCGGTCGATTTCATCGGGGCCGCCAAATGGATCCGCGAGAACCTGCCCGGCGCGCACGTGAGCGGCGGCGTATCCAACATCTCCTTCTCCTTCCGCGGCAACAACCCCGTGCGCGAGGCCATGCATTCCGCCTTCCTGTACCATGCCGTCAAGGCCGGCCTGGACATGGGCATCGTCAACGCCGGCATGCTGCAGGTGTACGAGAACATCCCCAAGGACCTGCTCGAGCTGGTGGAGGACGTGCTGCTCAACCGCCGGCCGGACGCCACCGAGCGTTTGGTGAATTTCGCCGAGACGGTCAAGAAGACGGACAAGGTCAAGGTCGAGGACGAAGCCTGGCGCTCGGGCACGGTGGAAGAGCGTCTCAGCCATTCCCTGGTCAAAGGCATCGTGGAGTTCATCGACAAGGACGTGGAAGAGGCGCGCCTCAAGTACGCCAAGCCCCTGGAAGTGATCGAAGGCCCGCTGATGGCGGGCATGAGCGTGGTGGGCGATCTGTTCGGATCCGGCCAGATGTTCCTGCCCCAGGTGGTCAAGAGCGCCCGCGTGATGAAGAAGGCCGTGGCCGTGCTGCTGCCCTATATCGAAGAAGAGAAGCTGAAGAACCCGGCCGGCGCCCGCGAGGCGGGCAAGATCCTCATGGCCACGGTCAAGGGCGACGTGCACGATATCGGCAAGAACATCGTGGGCGTGGTGCTGGCCTGCAACAATTACAAGATTATCGACCTGGGCGTGATGGTCCCCGCGGCCAAGATCCTGGAAACGGCCAAAGCCGAGAACGTGGACGCCATCGGCCTGTCCGGCCTCATCACGCCTTCCCTGGACGAGATGGTGCACGTGGCCAGGGAGATGCAGCGCCAGGGTTTCACCATCCCCCTGCTCATCGGCGGCGCCACCACTTCCGTAGCGCATACCGCGGTCAAGATCGCCCCGGCCTATTCCCATCCCGTCGTGCACGTGCTGGACGCCTCGCGCAGCGTGCCCACCACGGGCAGCCTGCTCAATCCCGCCCTGGTCGGGGCCTTCATGCAGAAAGTCACGGAACGGTACGACAACGTGCGCGAGGACCATAAGAAGAAGCTTTCCGAGCGCAAATCCATCTCCCTCCAGGAAGCCCGCAAGCGCAAGCCCGTAATCGATTGGGCGGGGGCGCAGGCCAGATTCGAAGTGGTCCGCCCCAAGTTCCTGGGCGCCAAGACCTTCGAAAGCTATCCGCTCGAGGACCTGGTGCCTTTCATCGATTGGACGCCTTTCTTCCAGACCTGGGAGCTGGTGGGACAGTACCCGAAGATCCTGAAGGATGACGTGGTGGGCGCGGAAGCCACCAAGCTCTTCCGCGACGCCCAGGCCCTGCTCAAGAAAATCGTGGCCGACAAGAGCCTCACCGCCCAAGCCGTGTTCGGCCTGTTCCCGGCCAACAGCGTCGGGGACGATATCGAGATCTATGCGGACGAATCGCGCTCGAAAGCGATCGCCACCGTGCATTCCCTGCGCCAGCAAGTGGACAGGGCGGGAGGCGAACCCAATTTCGCCCTCGCGGATTTCATCGCGCCCAAGGAGTCCGGGGTCGCCGATTATTTCGGCGCCTTCGCCGTGACCGGCGGCGTGGGCCTGGAGAAGCTCGTTGCCGCCTTCGAGAAGGACATGGACGATTACAACAGCATCATGGCCAAGGCCATGGCCGATCGCCTGGCGGAGGCTTTCGCGGAACATCTGCACCAAAGGGTGCGCCGCGAATTCTGGGGCTATGTGAAGGTGGAAACCCTGAGCCATGAGGACCTGATCCGCGAAAAATACCAGGGAATCCGCCCTGCTCCCGGTTATCCTGCTTGTCCCGATCATACCGAAAAAGTCATTCTTTTCGATCTTTTGGAGGTCTCCAAGCAGACGAAACTCATCCTGACCGAGAGCTTCGCCATGATGCCCGCCGCCGCCGTGAGCGGATGGTATTTCGCGCATCCCCAGTCCCGGTATTTCGGCTTGGGCAAGATCGGCAAGGATCAGGTGACGGAGTACGCCGCCCGCAAGCACATGGATCTCGCGACCATGGAACGCTGGCTTGCGCCGAATCTGGATTACGATCCCGCCTGATCGGGACCGCTCTCGTTTCACGAATGGACTGGAACCGGAATCATCCACCCCGAATCCGGTCCGCGCCCTTTTCGCCCCAATAGATGCGGCAATTGCCAGGAACGTTCATGGAATTGTTACATTTGATCCGTCTCTTGGACACCACAACCAGGGTAGCATGTCTACCTGGACTTTTAGGAAGGATTATAAAATGACGAAGCACACCTTGTCGCACCTCGCTCTCTCGATGGCCGTTGTTGGCCTCATGGGCGTTTCCCAGGTCGTCGCCGGTGAACACGCTGCCGCGGAACATAAGGCCGAAGCCGCCGCCCCGGCCGCTGCCGCCACCCCCGCGGCGACCGAAGCCGCCGCTCCCGCCACCACGGAAGCCGCCCCGGCCACCGCCGCCACCGACACCAAGGCCGTCAAGAAGAAGCACGCCAAGAAGAAGAAGGCCGAAGCCGCCCCCGCCGCCGAAGGCGCTGCCGCTCCTGCCGCCGAAACCACCCCCGCCGCCGGAGCCGCGAAATGAATAAGTCCAACCTGTTCGCCCAATTGGCCATCGCCGGAATCGCCGCCGGTATGATCTCGGTCTCTTCGGTCTCCGCCGAAGAAGCCGCCGCCGCTCCCGCCGCCACCGCACAGCCGGATACCACCAAGAAGGCGAAAAAGGCCAAGCATGCCAAGGTCCATAAGGACACGACGGCCGTCCATAAGGACACGACGGCCGCCGCTGCTCCCGCGGCCACGACCGCTCCTGCCGCCGCCGCTGAAAAGCATGCATGCAAAGGTCAGAACAGCTGCAAAGGCAAGGGTGGATGCAAAATGTCCCAGTCGGACATCGATGCCGCCGCCAAGAAGGCCGGAGTCCCCGCCGACAAGGCCGGCAAAGCCCACGAATGCAAAGGCCACAACGAATGCAAAGGTCTGGGCGGCTGCAAAGCCTGATCCGCACCTGAACATCCGGCTGCGCCTCGCATCGCCGATATGTCCAAAGAACCCGCTCCCCAAAGGGCGGGTTCTTTTTTGCCCCGCCGCTCAGTTTCCCGAACCCCGGACCCACCCCGCCGACATCCCCCCGCAAGTCCGCAGTCTAGGCCCCAGCCCTCCTGCCGGAGGCCCCCTCTTTCCCGCAGGTCCGCAGTCCTGCGTCCCAATCCGAGTAGACCCAGTCCCCTCTTCAACCCAATCGCCACCCCTTCCCATCTTCCCGCCCAAGATTCAAGTCCGTTTACGCATCCCACCAGAGGTTGCCACACCGGAACCGAAAGCAGACCGACTTCTCCCCCCGCCGTCGCGCGGCGCCGGTGCTGCAGGCCAGGGGGATGGACTCGGGGCTGGGCGCGGGGGGCGCCGGCCGAATCAAGCGTAGCCCGCAAACAGCCTTTCCAGACGCGCAAAAGCGCTGCCACCGAGACCGCGTGTGCGAGAGGCGACGATCAGCGCTTTTAAGCATCGACCGCAATGTATGTGAGTTTGGAAAGGCCGGCAGACCCGGAGAAGCGACCCTAAACGCCCAACGCGGAGCTTGCTTTGAGGCCGGCGCCCCCCGCGCCCGGCCCCGAGACCAGACTCTTCGCCTTCAGAACCTCAGCATGCGTGTCCGCGAAGGAAGGAATCGCGTCGTCCCATTCGACCATGGTGGAGGCCCCGCCGCATCCGGCGTAAACCGCCTTGAAGATCCCCCACACTTCGTCCCGCACCGGATGGTCATGGGTGTCCAGCACATAGGTGCCCCGGTCGCTATGGCCTGCCAGATGGATCTGGCACACCCGGGACAGATCCAGCCCGCGCACGTATTCCATGGCGTCGAAATGATGGTTGCGCGAGGACACGTAGATGTTGTTCACGTCCAGCATCATCCGGCAATCCGCCCGCTCCACCACGGTGCGGTAGAACTCCCATTCCGGCATGGTCCCGGCGGACCACTCCGCCACCGCGGAGAGGTTCTCGATGCCGAAAGGGATCTCCAGATAGTCCTGGGCGATGCGCGCCTTTTCCGCCACCTGGCGCGCGGCCTCCTCCGTGTAGGGGAGGGGCAGCAGATCGTGGTAATGATGCGCGCCCGCGCGCGTCCAGCACAAGTGATCGCTGAACCAGGGCGCTTTGGTTTTCCGCGCCAGCGCCTTCAGCTTTTTCAGATACGCGAAGTCCGGCTCCCCGGGCGAGCCCAGGGACAGGCAGACGCCGTGCATCACTACCCGGTACGTTTCCAGGATCCGATCCAGGTTGTAGAGCGGGACGCCCCCGGCCGCCATGAAGTTCTCGGAAATGATCTCGAAGAAATCGACCTCGGGCCGGTGCGCGAAGATATGGGGGTAATGGGGGATGCGAAGCCCCAATCCGAAGCCCAGATGGGGCGCTTTGACGGTCATGGGAATAATGTAATCGGTTGAAGGGGGCCGCGGAGTCGATCCTCTGGGAAGGGTCGGGGAAAATTCTCCGAGTCGGTACTCTGTTCAGGGGCTAGGGGAAGATTCGGTGAGTCTGTGCTTCGCAGGGGTTAGGGTCCGTTAAGAAATAAATGGAGCAAAGGAGCCCCAAGATGGCCCTCAGATGGGCGGCGAACTGCTTCAGTTATTTCTTAACGGACCCTTAGGTGTCGGCGCGGATTTGGTGGAAGGAGACCGCTGCTTTGAGATCAGGGGCCAGGGTAATCGGGAAGAAATTGCGAGTCGCCGCT
>DATENA010000332.1:0-23306 GCA_035275285.1 Fibrobacteria bacterium
GTCCAGGGACCGGAATCCGCAGCCGGAGAAGCGGGCCCCGGGGACGCGGCGGCGGACGGGCCGGGGGAGGGGACGGGAACCGGCTTCGCGGCCTTGGCGGGCGGCGGCGGCGCGGCGGCCGCGCCGTTTTTGCGGGCTTCCAGGTAGACCTGCTGCCTTTGCACATTGATGCCCAGGGTGATCCCGAAACGGGCCAGGACCTTGTTGGTCAAGGTCCCTTTGGCGGATATCTGGAGCTCCAGGGCGCTGAACGTTTCCCTCCCCACCAGGGATTTCAGGGCGGCGAGCACGGGGGCGGCGGGGATTTCGATCAGGGACCCGTCGGAAGAGAGATTGACCCAGGTCTCCGAGCTCGGCTTGCCGTTCACGAAAAGGGAAATCTCGAGATTGGTCGCGGCCTCCCCTTTTCCCCCTGCGGCGGAAGCGATGCGGGGGATTCCCATTGCCAGCGCAAAGGTGAATAGGATGAAAATGGTTTTGGGCGCCATTTATGCTTGCGGAAGGGGGAGTATCCTGATCGCTACCGTCTTCTCAGCCTCCCGGAACCGTTCGGATCATGGACGCGCGCATGGGCGCGGCTACTTCGGGTTGTCCGGAAAGGCCGCGGTCACGATGATGGGCCCGACCTGGAGCCCGGCGGGCCACGGGATTTCCACTTTGCGGCGGAACCCCGCCATCAGGCTCTGGTTGGCGGCGGCGGAGGTCAGCTTGCTGGAGATCTTGATGCGTTCATTGAATTTGATTTTACCGCCCTGATCCAGGGGCGCGATCCCGAAATCGATGTTCTTGAGGGATTGCATGCCCGTGCCTTTGTTGTTCAGGATCACCACCATCAGGGTTCCGGTGCTGTCATGCCGCGCATAGGCCGTGTCGACCACGACCAAGGGCCTGATGTTCGCCGGCCGCACCACGATGATGCCCTCGTACCGGGTCACCATTTCCACCTTGCCTACCGGAACCTTCGGTTTCTCCTTGGGCTCCAGGTTCAGCGGCAACTGGGTGGAGATGAATCCGAAGCTCATCTCCTTGTCGGGAACCTTCGCGCCCACCCATTGGACCTGGACTTTCTTGACGTCGCCGGGATAGAGGATGAATTGGGAGGGGTACACGACGAAATCGTCCGCCCCTTGGGAAGACGGATAGATGACTTTCCCTTCCAAGGTCAGTTCGCGCGCGCTGATGGTGATTTCTATGGGCTTCGGGGCGTTCTTCTCATCGTTCGGGACCGGACCTTGCGTCTTCGCGTCTCCGCCGGCATCGGACAGGTACTTGAAATCGACGACTTGGCTGATGATTTTCCGGTGCGGCTCGAAAACGAGGATCCACGGGTTCATCGTGAAGGAGGTTCCGCACCATCCCCTCGCAGCGAGCAACGCGCAAACAAGCGCCAAAAACCTGAAATACATTTCGACTCCGTGTTTTCTGGTTCATCAAGGATATTGCTTTTAGGGCCCCGATACAATCACGGCATTTATTTTTTCGTAGTAGAATCCCGCGATGCCCCCGGAGGCGTCCGTCCAATCGGCGGCGATTTCGACGAAATAACTGTCCGTTTCCGTGGTCGGAGCGGGGGGGCATGGGCTCCAGGTCCAGTTTCCGGAACCGTCCAGGACGATAGGCGTATTGATGGGTTCGACCAGGCCTCCCCCCAACGTGCCGCTCACCTTGTTGAGCACGATATTGGTGAGCGCGATTTGCCGGGTGCCGGCTTTGAAAAAGCCCTTGTTCTGGAAGCTGAAGGTGATGTGGAAGCCGGTGGCATCGTTGCTGTTGACCAGGAAAAGGCCGAGCTGCTGATGCGTTCCGGCCGCAGTCAAGTTGAGGCTGAGGTTGCTGCCCGTGTTCTGCACCGTATTGACGGTGGGAATGTCGCCCAGGGCCCCGAATGCAAGACCGGATCCCGCCATCCCTGAGAGAATCACCAATCTGGCCAAGGTTTTACGCATAGATGCCTTTTGGGGCCGCCGATCCGGAGTGCCGGCGCTCTCCCTGTCTTTCGACCCTTTTCAACCGGATAGCGATATGGCCAAGGGCTTCCTTTCAGTATGAAAAGATGGTACCATAACAAAGAAGGGGCTGTGAAGCCCCTTCTTTACAATCGACATTGGAAGGGAATCCGTACCGGACCGATTACATCACGGCGACGAGGGAAATCGTGAAGACTTCCGTGTAATATCCCGCCAACATGGTGGCATCGGCCGCCCAGGTTCCGTCGATATCCACGCGGTAGTTCACCGTCGCGACAGCGGCCGCGCCGGGAGTCATCGTGCCGGCGGAACCGGCGACGAAGGCTGCGAAGGCCGCGGGGGCGAAAACGGCTATGGGACCCCACACCGCGCCGGCGGCTTGGGCGGCGCCGTCGACGATATTGCAGACCGCGGTAAAGGGATTACCCGTACCTGCGCTGGTGGCGGCGACACCGGCCGCGGGAACCGCTGCGGCCAGACCGGCCCGCAGGAATCCGCCGTTGCGCTCCGTCACGGTCAGGATGAAGGAATTCGGGGCGTTATTGTTGAGCCAGATGGACCCGAGCTTCTTGGCGGCTCCGGCCGCGGAAATATTCAGGCCTTCCACGCCCTGGGCTTGGAACCAGTTCTCCAAGGGCACGCTGCCCCCGGCGATCATGGCGGCCTTCGCAGGCACGGCGCTCACAGCGGCGGCCAAAAGGACGGCCGCGAATCCCTTTCTCCAACTCATCGTTATACCATTCATGCTTTCCATCTCGACCTCCTTGTAAATGTGAGACTGAGCATTTCTCTTTCTATCGGAACGATTTTCCCGGAACTTTAGGGAATCCATTCCCTTTCTTTTCCGGAGGACCTTTAGCCTGCATTCACGCTCAAGCTCCATTCACGATTATGGGGGGTGGCGGGAAAAAATGCAAATCTTTGTTTTCAAGGGGAAAAATAGGGTATTCTGGCGGCCCCGCTCCGCTCCCGCCTTCAAGGGCCTGCGGCCGTTTCCCGGATGACCCGGAATCCGCGCTTCCCGCGGATTCCGGTCCGGTCGCCCCAAGGTAACATTGCGGTTACTCTCGTCCCGGCGCGGAGCCGGAGACCCGCCTTTCCGTCCGATCGGGCGGCTCGTTCCCGCCGCAAGCCGCCAAGTCCAATTCCGGTTTATGGATTTTTTCCAAACCTGACACAATATTCCGTCTCATTGCGTCTAAAGCAAGGGACGTGCGGGGCATCCCCGGCAAGGAAGGAGTCGAGCTGTATGCAGTCGAAACGCCAGAGGCGAAGTTGGCCCCATTACAAACCCGAAAGCAAGGAAGCCAAAATGGCCGGTGAGAAAATAAGGTTGGTCATTTCAACCCATGACATCTGGGAACCCCTCCAATTCGATCCCTGCAGCGCCATTCAGGAATCCATTTCGGCCGCGAAGCAAATCATCCTGAGGAAAGGCTACGTGTTGATCGGTCAAGGGAGCAAGACGGCGGGTTTTGAGACGCAGCTTACGGTCTCTTCCTTGGAAGGCTTGGCAAAATGGGAGGAAAGGATCAATGAAATAGTTCTTAAGAAGGGCCGGTTGCCGTAAAGACCTGAAATCCTATGCTACTTGGCCCGATTCCGCCGTAACATCCGCCGGAGGCAGAATATCGGAGCGGGGGGAGGCGATGTAAGCTATTTTTCGGGAATCGGACGGATGGAGAGGCCCGAAACGTAAACGGGCGGTCCGTCCGGGGGGAAATCGCCTCATGCAGATCAGCCACGTCAAATACTTCCAGAATTGGATCCCCATCATCGCGAAGTGGATCTACGAGGAATGGGCCTACGCGTTCCCCCTGCGCACCCTGATGGATATCCAGAAAACCCTGTTCGGCCGGATGAACGAGAATGAAATGCCCATCACCCTCATCGCCCATGACGAGCGCGGGGTGCTGGGAACCGCCTCCCTCAAAGCCTCGGACATGGAGATCCTGCCGGAACTGACCCCATGGTTGTCCTCGGTGTTCGTGCATCCGGACCATCGCGGAGAAGGCGTGGCTACGGCCCTGGTGGCGGAAATCGAGAAAATCGCGCGGCAACAGGGGTTTTCCAGGCTGTACGTGTTCAATCCCATCAGCCAGGGAGTGTTCGAGAAGCTGGGATGGTCGGTGCTGCAAACCGTGCAGTACGGCGGGAAGGAACTGGCCATCCTGTTCAAGGATATCGGGACCGCCGCTTGAACGGGACCGTTCCCTGAAAGGGACCGCCCCCTGAGCCGGGGCGGACCGGGGACGCGGAAGTCAGGTCTTCAGCGTCGCCGCGCCGTCCGTGGGCGCGGGCTGTCCCGTTTGCGCGCGGACGGGCCCGGATACCGGGGCTTCCCCGGCCGGGGCTTCCCCGCCCGATTCCTTCCAGCCCGGCAGGGTGATGAGCCGGGCGCCCCGCTTGAAGGTCACGTAGGACCAGGCCCAATTGATGAGCACGATGACGCGGTTGCGGTGCCCGACCAGGAGCATGATGTGGACGAAGAGCCAGGTCAGCCAGGCGAAGTACCCGGAAAACCTCACGTTCAGGATGTCCGTAACGGCGAAGTTACGGCCGATCACGGCCATGGTGCCCTTGTCCACGTAACGGAACGGTTTCCTGGGCCGCCCGGCCAGGTCCCGCAGGATGTTGGCCGCCGCCGCGGGCCCTTGCTGGGTGGCCACGGCCGCCAGCCCGGGCAGGGGGCCCTTGGGCGTGTCGAAATGCGCCTGATCGCCCACCACGAACACCTCCGGGCGGCCGGGCAGGCTGAGGTCCGGCGACACCGTCACGCGGCCCTGCTTGTCCAGCGGCACACCCAGGAGCCGGTTGAGCGGCGAGGGCTTCACCCCGGCCGCCCAGAGCACGTTGCCGGTTTCGATGAATTCGCGTTCCAGGCGCACGCCCTGCGGCGTGATCTCCTTGGCCAGGCGCCCCAGCTTGACCTCCACGCCCTTCCGCTCCAGGGCCAGCCGGGATTTCTCCGAAAGCCCCGGATGGAAGGAAGGCAGCAGCCGGTCATCGCCTTGGAGGAGGATCACGCGCATCATGCCGGGTTTGATGTTGCGGAACTCCCGGGACACGATGGACGCGGCCAGCTCCGCCACCGCCCCCGCCATTTCCACGCCGGTGGGTCCGCCGCCGATGACGACGAAGGTGAGCAGCCTCGCCTGCGCCTTGGGATCCTCCTCCTTTTCCGCCCGCTCGAAGGCGGTCAGGATGCGCCGGCGGATCTCCAGCGCCTGCTCCACGGTCTTGAGGCCCGGGGCCAGCTCTTCCCATTCCGGATGGCCGAAATAGCTGTGCGTGGAGCCGCAGGCCAGGATCAGGTAATCGTACGGGTGCCGATCGTCCTCGGTGATCGCGAGCTTGGCGTCCAGTTCCAGCGAGACGACGTTCTCCATGCGGACCTCGATATCCGGGCTGCGCGCGAGGATCTGCCGGATGGGCACGGCGATGTCGGACGGGTTGAGCGAAGCGGTGGCCACCTGGTAGAGCAGGGGCTGGAACAGATGGTGGTTCCGGCGGTCCAATACCGTGACCTGGACCTTGCCCGAACGGCCCAATGCCTTGGCGGCGCGGAGCCCGCCGAATCCTCCGCCTACGATGACGACGCGTGGTTTCATGCTCCTTAAGGTAAATTCGCGCCGGGCATCGCGCCAGTTTCCATTCCGGAAGGAAGCCTAATTACCTATTTTATGCGGGGCGCGAACGCGGAGGAAAGCGGATGGATGCGGGCAAAAGCGGCGAAACTACAGGCAAATCCCTGGAAGCCATCGTAAAGGCGAAGCGGGATTTCGCGCGGGCCTTGGGCGAAGACATGGTTCCGGTGCTTGCGGCGCTGCCGGGCGATTGGCCCGCCCGGATCAAGGTCGATTTCGAGTCCCGCGGATCCGCCGGGCCCAACCTGTGGGAAACCGCCAACCTGCTGGGCGCTTGCTTCAACGCGAACCCGCTCCCCGCGCACGTGCGCGAGGCCTGCGAGGAATGCATCGCGCGCATCCGCGAGTTCCAGGGCAAGCTGGCGCGGGAATCCGCCGTGCCCACCACGGTGGTGTTCGGCACCTCCGGATGGCGCGAAGCCATCGGCGAGGGCTTCACCGTCCTCAACGTCCACAAGGTGGTGCGGGGCATCATCGCCATGATGAAGACCCCTGCGTTCCTGCGCGCCAACGGGTACGCGGATTTCGAACGGGTGAAGGCCGCCGGCATCGTGGTGCTGCGGGACAACCGTTTCATGGGCGATGAATTCATGGCCTGCGCGATGCGCGAATTGGCCGCCGAGAACGTCCGCATCCACGATGCGGGCGAATGCCCCACCGGCGTGGGCTCCGCCATCCTCACGGAACTGAAGGCCGCCGGGTCCATCAACTTCACCCCTTCCCACAACCCCATGGAATACGCGGGCATCAAGTTCAACCCCGCGGACGGCGGTCCCGCCGACGTCGATCTCACGGCCCTCATCGAACGATACGCCAACGCCCTGATGCGCCCGGACGCGCCCTTCGAAAAGGCCGCGGCGGATTTCCGCCCCTTGCGGAACGTGGTGGACGCCGCCTCCATGTTCACGGAATTCGTGGAGGCCAAGAGCAAGGTCTTCAAGCTTCCCGCCCTGCGCGCCTGGCTGCGGGAAAGCGCCCGCGACCTGTTCATCGCCGTGGACAACATGCACGGATCCTCGCGCGGGTACATCCAGAACCTGCTGGGAGCGGAGACCCTGGACGCCCTGGAAGCCGCCGAGGCTATCCGGTTCTACAATACCGGGGACGACCATTCCTTCCATGGCGTGAAGCCCGAGCCCAACGCCGGGAACCAGGCCATCCTCATCGCCGAGCTCCGCAAGGCGGGCCGCAAGCTGAACCTGGCGGTGGCCCTGGACCCGGACGCGGACCGCATCCGCTTCGCGGACGCCCGCCTGGACGTCGACATGAACCGCTTCGGCGCCATCGGCTACGCCAACCTGCTCCGGCGCGGCCTGCGCGGCGGGCTCGCCACCACCGCGCCCTCCTCCGGGTTCGCTTCGGAAATCGCCCGCAAGCGCGGGGAAAAGGTCTTCGAGACCGCGGTGGGGTTCAAGAATTTCCGCGGCCCCCTCTCCCGGGGCGAGGCCATCATGGCTTACGAGGAAAGCGACGGCATTTCCTTCGCCGGGCATACCCTGGAGAAATGCGCCCTGGCCGGGTTCCTCTCCGCGCTGGACTCCATGGCCTCCTCGGGCCGCAACCTCTCGGATCTCTACCAGGACCTGCGCCGGGAATACGGCTGGTTCTATCCGGGCAAAGGCGGCGCCGACGTCAAAGGCGTGACGGTGGAAGCCTGGCAGCGCTACAAGGACGCGGTGATGAAGGCCTTGGAAGGCGGCCTGGTCCGGGAAGGCGATCGCATGAAGGTGGGCGCCCAGGAGAAGGTGGTGGCGCGCACCAACGCCGCCGACGGCCTCAAGATCGTGTTCACCGATCGCAGCTGGATCCTGCTCCGCCCCTCCGGCACCGAGCCCAAGTTCCGCTATTACTATGAAGTGGTGGGGGAGTCCGAGCTTGCCGACGCGGACGCGCTCCTGGCGGCCTATGGGAAGGCGGCGGAGGAGGTCCTGGACCGGGCCAGGGAGAAGGCGGGTCCCGTCGAGTGAAGCACTCGATGGTCGAGTGAAGCACTCGATGGTCGAGTGAAGCGCTCCGGCGAGACGTGACCCGACAGCAGGGTGGTTTTCATGTGGATGGTGCCGCCGGAAGGCGCAACGCAGCCCTGGACCCCCAGAGCAGCCCTGGACCCCCAGACCCGGCGAAAGCGGCCCGCAATTGGGGTGTCACAGCACTAGAAATCCTTCATGTCTTCGTCGGTCAGGGAGATGATGGATTCCGCCTGGGGCGCCCAATCGCCGGCGGGAATGGCTTTGGAGACCGGCCTTGCGGCCGAAGCGGCCGTGGCGGCCGAAGCGGCCGTGGCGGCCGAAGCGGTCCGGGCGGATTCCGGGCGGGACGCCGATGGGTTTTCGGAGCCGAATGCAAGACCCCTCCGTTCCCCGCCGCCCGCTTCTTTTCCGCCCCGGACGATTCCCACCAGGACGTTCACCATGTCTCCCAACTCCTTGGCTTGCGCGTAGAGTTCTTCGCTGGCGGAGGCCGATTCTTCGGCGCTGGCAGTGTTGGATTGGGTCACCTTGTCCATTTCCGCGATCGCCGTGCCGATTTGCACCAGGCCCTTGGACTGTTCCTCGCTCGCCGAGGAGACCTCACTGATCAATTGGGCCAGCTTCTGGACGCTTTCCACGATATGGGAAAGGATCTCCGCCACTTCCCCGGAAACGGTGACGCCCTGTTCGGCGTTCTTCTGGGACTCTTCGATCAAGGCGGAGGTGCTCTTGGCGGCTTCCGCGCTGCGCTGGGCCAGGTTGCGCACTTCTTCGGCCACCACCGCAAAGCCCTTGCCTGCGTCGCCCGCGCGGGCCGCTTCCACCGCGGCGTTCAGGGCCAGCAGGTTGGTCTGGAAGGCTATCTCGTCGATGGTCTTGATAATCTTGGCCGTTTCGTCCGAGGACTTCTTGATGCGGCCGATGGCTTCGCCCAGGCGGTCCATGGCTTCGCGGCTGCCTTCGGCCGCGGAGCGGGCCGCGGCGGCCATGCTGTTGGCCTGGCGGGCGTTCTCGCTGTTCCGCTTGGTCATGGAGGAGAGTTCCTCCAGGGAGGCCGAGGTCTCTTCCAGGGAGGAGGCCTGTTCGCCGGCGCCCTCGGCCAGGGACTGGCTGGACTGGCTCACCTGACCGGATGCCGAGGAAATCCGCTCGCTGCCCGCCGAGAAGGAGTCGATGACGCGGGTGAGCCCTTTGCCGATGGATGAGGAGAGGAGGATGCCCATGCCCAATCCCGCCAGGATGGACATGCCGGCCGCCAGCAGCAAGGTGATGCGCGTCTTCGCGTACAACGCTTGAGAATCCGCGAGGGAGGCTTTCACGACCTCTTCCTGATGCGTATGGACGGCCTTCAGGTCGGCGTCCAGCTTCTTCACCAGGGGGCGGCCTTTTTCGATCCAGTAATCCCGGGCCTGGGTCTTTTTCTGGGCCGAGGAAAGGTACAGGGTGGCTTCCTTTTCGGTTGCCAGCGCTTTCCAATGGGCCGCGGCCTCTTCCAATTGCCGCTTGTCCTCCGCATCGTCCGCGGCGTCTTTCAGCAGCGCCAGGACCAGGGCCATGGAATCCCCGCGTACCTTCATCTTTTCGGCCTGTTCCTCCATGTCCTCGGCTTCCGCGAAGAGGATGTGGTTCAGGACGGCGCGGTGCCAGCCGTCCTCGAATTCCTTGCTTTCCATGATCAGCTTGGTGTTCGCGAAGGTCCCGTTGCCCAGCGCCTCGATGCGCGCGTTCAGCTTCTTGGAAGCGAAGATGCCCCGCGCGCCCACGAACGCGATGAGGACGCATAACAGCGAGAACCCGAGCAGAAGCTTGGCCTTGATGCTCAATGTGCTGAATCCCATGATGGTCCTCTTGGAGTAAGATGGAGGGTTGACGGTGTTTCCGTCTATTTGATGTTCGAAGTCATGCGCAGGCCCAGCGAGACCGCGTTCCAGTCCGCGTCGGCGGGATCCGAATAGCAGCCGGCGTCCAGCTTGAACCGGCCCAAGGCCTTGCGGGCATGGAGGTTGAACAGCCATTCCTTGGCCTTGCCCGCCGCCTTGCGGTCGGCCAGGAATTCGGCCTCCAGGGAGAGCACGTCCAGGGCTTTGCCCGTTTTGGGCTGGATGCCCAGCAGCACGGGTTTTTCGTCCCCGCGGCCCGGGGCCTGCAGGATGGCCGCTTCCGCGAAGGCCTTCCAACCGATGGGCGATTTCCAGGCGATGTTCGCGTCGTAGCGCTGCAGGATTTCGTCATCGGGATACTTGAAGCGATCGAACAGGTTGGCGCGATAGCCCGCGGCCAGCGCCAGGTCCGGAACGGGGGCGTATTTCCCGTAGAGGCGGAGGAAGCCGCGGTTGAGCTTGCGGTCGTTGGTGGCCAGTATGGCGGATCCGGAAACGGGTCCCAGCGGCAGGCTCACTTCCAAGGCGTTGTGCACGGCGGGGCGGCTCATGAATTTCCCGGCGGTTCCCAGGTCCACGTAGTTGCCGAAATTGTCGCTCTGGGTCTCCACGGTCTCGAAGCGTCCCACCTTGAGCTTGGCGACTCCCAGGGCGTATTTCGCCCAGGCATGGTTGATCACGATGCGCGAGCTGGGCTGGGACTGCACCTTGAGGGCGCCCTGGCCGACGGTGTCGAAGGTGGCCCCCGTGAGCGGTTCGAAGCCGAAGCCTTCCGGGAAAATCCGGATGTTCAGCTTGGACTGGAAGTCCCCCACGCTGTACTCCGCGCCGAAGTTGAGGCGGCCCCAGAAATCGTCGAGGTTGTCGCGTTGGGATTGCGCGGAGAATTTCCGCTCTCCCTGGATCTGGATGTCGCCCTTCAGCTCCAGCCCGGAAACGGGGGCGAGCGCGGCGGTCGGGGCCGCCGAAGCCGCGGCGGGCGTGGAAGCGGGCGCGGATCGGGGTGCTTTTTCCGGGGCCCCGGTCATGCCTTCCCGGGCTGAACGTTCCTGCCTGAGCAGGGTCGTGAGCGCGCCGATCTGCCTGGCCAGCTCGGCACCGGCCGCTTGGGCCGTCGTGTCCGGCGCGGCAGCTGCGGCCGGTGCGGCCTGTGTGGAAGGCGAGGGTTTCTCCGCCGGGGACGCGCTTTCCAGCGCCTTGAGCCGGAGCAGCAGGGAGTCCAGCCGGCCGGAGAGGAGGATCACGGAGGAATCCAGGTGCGAGGCGGATTTCTCCGGCGCCACCGCGCCGCCGCTTTTCTTCATTTTCGCGGTCTCGGCTTCCATCTTTACGATGCGCTTCTCGAGATTGTCCAGGCTCTTGAAGATGACGGTGGATTCCTGGGCCGGAGCGGCCGAGGCGAAGAACGCCCCCGCCAGCAGCGGGGAAAGACGAAGGGATCCGCCTGAAAACATTATGGAGCATATCGACCCATTCATCTGGAGTCCTTTTCCTGGGTTTGCATTCTAAGACGAGTTCCGGTTCCGGGAGTCAATCCTGGGTGAGCGTCTTGCGTTGGAAGCCCGGCAGTTCCAGGGTGGATTTCAAGCCCACCTGCAAGGCTATCCTGCGGTCGATCCCGGATTTCCGTTCATCCCGCTGCGAATATTCGCAGGCGGCGAAAAGGTCGTGTTTGAGGACGAAAGCGGCCCCCCCGGCGAAACGCACGGCGTCCAGCCCGGAGAACGCGCCGGACATGAGGCCGTCGTGGCGCAAGGCGAAGGAAAGGGATGGCGTGGCATGGAACTCGGCGCCCAGGTAATAGCCGGAGAGGCGCTCCCGGGTATCCCAGACGGGCAGCTTTTCGAACGCCTCCGCGTCCAATTGCATCCGGCCCGCTTCCAGGGAAAGGGCCGCGTCCGCGTCGTTGGAGAAACGCGAGACCGCTCCGGAAGCCCGCAGCAGGAGCGGACCGTTCCGCCAATCCAGGCTGGGCAGCAAGGCGTAATCCTTGGACGCGGTCCCATCGAGGTCCGTTTCCAGGACGGCCATGCCCGATCCCAGGGTGAAGGCCCCCAGGACGTAGGTGGCGGAGATGCCCGGCCGGTTGATCTCCACGAAGGGCAGGATTTCCGGATCGCTGATCAAACGCGTGGAGAGCAGGCCGTGGTTGAACGTCTGCTGTCCGAAGAGAAGGGCCCATCCCGTCCCTTCCGGCTGCAGGGAAGCCATGGCCTGGTCGAAGAAGATCGCCCCCAGGTCCCCTTCGGCCTTGAGCAGCACGGAAGCCAGGACTTCCTTGGTCAGGGTCACGTTGGCTCCCAGGGCCACCTGGCTCAATTGCAGGTCGGGATTGTCCGTGGCGTCCAGTCCGGAGGTATGGTCCAGGGAAACCAGGCCTCCCAATTGCAGGCTCTCGTCCAGGTCATGGCCGGATTCGGCGGCGCGCGCCTGCAGCAGGGAGCCCGCCAGCATCAACCCGAGCGCAGCCTTCACGCCTGTTCTCCGGCCGCCACCGTTTCCCCGGTCCCGATGGCTTCCAGTTCCCGGCGCATGAGGATGCGGTCCGCGTCCAGCAGCAGCACCACTTTCCGCCCCACCTTGCCCATGCCCATCAGGAAGGAAACGTCGACGGCCATCCCGAAGCTGGGGGGCGGTTCGATCTGCCCGGCGGCCACGTCGAGCACTTCCGAGACTTCGTCCACGATGATGCCCATGGTGATGAGGGTATCGGCCGATTTGAGCTGGACGACGATGATGCAGGTGCGATCGGTGTCCTGGCGCGTCTCCATCCCGAACTTGAGGCGGAGATCGAGCACGGGGATGACCTTGCCGCGCAGGTTGACGACTCCGCGCACGTAGGTCGGCGTGCGGGGCATGCGGGTCACGGTCATCATGCCGATGATTTCCTGGACCTTGAGGATCCCGATGCCATAGGATTCCGGTCCCAATTTGAAGGTGAGGTATTTTCCAGCGGACATATGGATGCTCCTTGCTTTCCATGTGATATTACGGTTTTAAAATCCGAGTTTCATCAATCCGTTCACGTCGAGGATCAGCCCTACGCATCCGTTCGGGTGGAAATAGCCCTTCAGGGGGGAAAACGGGACCGATTCCCCTTGGACGGAAAGCATTTTTCCGCAAAGAACCCCAACCGATCCGCGGTCGTCTCAACCCGTCCCGGCGCGTTTACCGCCTCTGCGCGGTCCCGGTTTTGTTTACCGGTAAACATCAAAATTTCCGTCCCGGCCCAGCCTGCAGGGCGGTCCACCCAGGGCTTGAGGGAGGGCATGAGTGATGCATTCCCCCGAGCTTCTTGATAAAATGTCCTGAAAACGGGTTTCCAACCCTTTTGGGGTACGCTTTTCTTCGCGGACGGCTTGACTTTTAGCGGATTGCCGCTATCTTGAGGGCACTGGGTTTGTTTACCAAATCAGTGCAAAACATGAAATCCGTCTACGAATACACCAATTACAGGCTCTTCCTCAAGGATTACTATGAGGATCGGAAGGCCGCGGAAGGTTTCACCTACCGCGACTTCGCGCGCCTGGCGGGGATGAATTCCACCTCCTGGCTGCTGCACCTGATCAAGGGCACCAAGAACCTTTCCGCCGATTCCGTCCTGCGCGTGTCCAAGGCCCTGAAACTGGGCAAGGCGGAGTCCGAATACTTCGAAATGATGGTGCCGTTCACCCAGGCGCGCACCAACGGCGTGAAGGACCATTACTACCAGCGCATGCTGGGCCTCAAGCGCAAGCTGAAGATCGCCAAGATCGGAGAGGAGCAGTACGATTATTACACCAAGTGGCACCATCCCGTGATCCGCTCCTTGGTGTCCAAGGTGGACTTCGCCGACGGACGCGGCGGCCATGACTTCGCCAAGCTCGGGCGCTGCCTGCTGCCGCCCATTTCCGCGCGGGAGGCCAAAAAATCCGTGCAGCTCCTGGAAAGGCTGGGGCTGATCGCGCGCGGCAAGGGCGGCAAATACACCCAGAGCAACGCCGTCGTCTCCACGGGGGACGAGGTCGCCTCCCTCAGCGTCGTCAATTACCACAAGCAGGTCTCGCGCCTGGCCGAAGGCGCCCATGACCGTTCCACCAAGGAGGAGCGCGACATCTCCGCCCTGACGCTGGGCGTCGGCGAAGAGGATTTCCAGCGCATCAAGGCGCGCATCCAGGCCTTCCGCAAGGAAATCATGGACCTGGCCATGGCTTCGTCCGCGCCCGACCGCGTATACCAATTGAACTTCCAGTTGTTCCCCGTGGGCAAGGCGGCGGACAAATGAGGCGCCTGGGATTGAGGCGCCCGGGATTGCGGAGAGCCTTGGGCGCGGCCGCGCTGGGCCTTGCGGCATGGCTGTTCCAGGCGTGCGGCGAGAGGGTGGCGTCGGGGGGAGACGCCACCGAGACCGGCAACGCGCGCGTCGCCGGCCAGGTCGTGAGGGAGGACGGGCTTCCGATGGCAGGGGCGGAAGTGGCCATCCTTCCCTCCGACTTCATTCCCCTGGGCGCCGCGGCGGTTCCGGACTCCCAGAAGGACACCACGGACGGTAGGGGGCATTACCGCTTCACCCGCCTGAAAGAGGGGCGTTACAACCTCATGGTGCAGCATCGGGAGACCCGGACCCGTTCCATCCTGTTCGGCATCCGCCTGGAAGCGGATTCGGTCAACGTCCCCGAGGACACCTTGCATGCGCCCGGCGCCATGTCCGTGCCGCTTCCCGAGACCTCGGATTCGGGCGTGGGCTATATCTATATCCCGGGGACCACCTACCGCAAACGCATCGATTCCGAACTGCGCATCGCGGGTTCCGTGGTGCTGGACTCCCTGCCCCCGGGCATCATGCCCTCCGTGGTCTATGCCAAGGGCGAATCGGACGCCCGGACCCTCGTGATCGCCACGGAAGTGGCCGTCCGCGAATCCGCCCTCTCCCAGGTGAACGCCTACGCCGCCTGGGCCCATTCCGCCAAGCTGGCGATGAACACCTCCAAGTCCGGCACGGAGACGACCCGGGACCAGCGGGACTTCCCGCTCCTGGTCCGCCTGTCCGCCCCGGCGTTCGATTTCTCCGCGGCCGCTCCCGGAGGCGCGGACCTGCGCTTCGCCAAGGCGGACGGCACGCCGCTCCCCCGGGAAATCGAATCCTGGGACGCCCAGGCGGGCCGGGCGGAGATCTGGGTGCGCGTGGACACCGTGCGCGCCGATGCCGCGACCCAGTTCATCACCATGCATTGGGGCAAGGCCGATGCGGCCGCGCCCCGGAACCGCCGCCCCGTGTTCGATACCACGGCCGGATTCTCCGCGGCCTGGCATCTCTCCGAAGAGGCCGCGGGCGCCGTCTCCAAGGGCCTGTACAAGGACGCCACCGGCGCGGGCAACGACGGGGACGACCATCTCTCCAATGCCTCCCGGGCGGGCGTCATCGGGTACGGGCACCACGTAGATTCCGGCGAGTACATCCTGTCGCCCAAGGCCTCCCCGGGGTTGAGGCTGGCTTCCGCGTTCACGATTTCCGTCTGGTACCGGAGCACCTGCAAGGGCTGCGGTTCCGCAGGCGGGGACGTGATCAGCATCGGCGACAATTTCGGCCTGCGCATTCGGAGCGACAGCCTCGTCCACCTGTGGTATTGGCCCGCTACGCCGCCCTCCGCCCTCGGTTGGTACGAAGTCGACGCGCGGCGGGGGGAATATACGGACGGGAACTGGCACCAGGCCTTCGGCACGTTCGACGGCGCCGTCCTGCGGCTGTACGTGGACGGGAACGAGGTGGGGAACATCGCCGCGCCGCAAGGGGTGGGATTGCAATTCCCCCTCAACGTGACCTTCGGCAAGCACGGGAACGTCAAGCAGGGCTACGAGTACGCGGGGGACCTGGACGAGGCCCAGGTCCATGCGGCGGTCCGGGATCCGGACTGGATCAAGTTGAGTTTCGAAAACCAGAAATCCGGGGCGAAATTCCCGGCGTTGACGGGCCCGTAACGGAAAAGCCGGGTAAAGGGGAATCCATGAGCGGGATCCTGGAAATGAACGGAACGATTGAACGCAAGCGGCGGCCCATGGCAAGGAGGGGGACCTCGAGGGGTGCCGCCGGAGCCTGTCCGGCTCCGGGGGCCGTCGCTTGCCCGTTTACGGATCCGGCCCGTGCGCAGGTCTGCGCGGCGGGTTGCGCGTGAACCTGCCCTCCGCTTTGGCGGGAGGCCTGCTGCGCATCCGGTTTCCGTGAACCGAAAACCACCGGCGGGAAACCGCGGCCCTTGCGCGCCGTCAGGCAGCGCGCAAGCCGGTCGCGGGGGCCCGCCGGTCGGCTGGCATCAGGGGGGGCGGCTGCAATTGCGGGGCGAAGGCATGCACCTCATCGAATTGCACAAGGCCAATGGCGTTTTGATCCAGCGGTTCCCGGAAAGCGGGTCGGGAATCACTTCCTACGTGGCCAGGGAACCGGGCATCTATCCGGTAATCGCGCTCACCCCTTTGGGGCGGGCCGTGAGGATGGTTCCTTTGTTTTGAAAAGCCGTGCCGATACCATGATTTTACAGGGCGAAAATCGGCGCTTCGTTCTATATTTTACGCGTGCCGGGGCACGCCTCCTCAATCGAGGAGAGCGCCCGATTCAAGAGTAACATGGAGCCGGATAGGGGCAGGAGCGTTCGGGAGTCATCCCGTCTGGATGCTTTCTCCCCTGTTCCGGCTCCCGGAAATAGAAGGAGCTGTGCATGACTTATGGGGCTTTTAAGACTGTTTTCCTTGCTTGTTTGCTTGCGGTGGCAGGAGCTCAGGGGGGAGCGAACGACACGATTTGGACGCCGCTGTTCAACGGAAAGGATTTGGACGATTGGGTTCCCAAGATCCGCTACAGCGTTCTGGGGCGGGATTCCCTGAATACTTTTCGCGTGGATCCCTGCGTCAATTCGACAGGCAATTGCCTGGACGTGAATTATGATAAGTACACCACTTTCGCCAAAAGCCCGGGTGGCGGCGATGGCACCGGCTACTTCGGTCATTTGGCCTATAAAAGACCGTTTACACATTACCTGATGCGCGTCGAATATCAGTTTTACGGGAATCCGGTTAAAGACTATGCCTCTTGGAGTCCCCAGAACAACGGGCTAATGATTCATGCCCAATCCCCGGAGAGCGTCGTCAAGGATCAGGATTTCCCGATCAGCGCCGAGTCCCAATTGCGCGGCCCCAAGGGCGATGATCGCAGCATGCAGCTTTGCACGCCAGGCACCAATTACTACGATACCCTCGGCAATTACAAGAGCGGCCATTGCTGGAAAGATCAAACTCTTAAGTTGGACGCGACCTACTTTTATGACAGCCCCGGATGGATGTCCGTGGCCGTGGAAGTTCTTGGAGATTCCCTGACCCGCCATTACGTGGGATCGAAAATCGTCTTCGCGTACAAAAAGCTGGTCCAAAGCCCGGGTAGTGTTAGCGGTACGGGCGTGCACATTACGGAAGGCGCGGCAGCGGACCATTATATTTGGCTGCAAAGCGAAGGCGCGCCCACGCGTTTCCGCAAGATCGATTTGGTGAACCTGGTGGGGTGCAAAAGCAATCCGGCCTCGCCCAATTACCGGTCTTACTTCGTAAAGGACAGCGCCGCGGCTTGCTCGGCCACACCCATTGTGGGGAAGGATACGGATCATAAAAGTTTCGCCTTCGACGCCAAGGGCAATGCATTGTCTTTCACGCTCGCCCCCGCGGAGCCGTACTCGGTGCGCCTGAACGATTTGAACGGCAAAACCGTATTCGCCGGGTCCGGCCGATGTGATAGCCGGGGCTATGGCCAAGTCGCTTTTGGGCATATGCAACGGAAAGGCGTGTATTTTCTGAGCTTGAACCATGGCCAAGGCGTCTTTACGCAGAAATTGCTGGTGGAGAAGTAGGGGCCTACCGAGTCTTTATCGGTTAAACAGCCCTCAGCCAGATAGCGGAAAATGGACATGATCAACGGTATTGATGATAGGGGATTCTATTTTCAGCCTGCAACTCACCATTCCTGTTTTCCACTCGCTGCATTTGTTGTTATGGAATTTCCGGTGGATCCCGCAGGGCAACCGGAGGATCCTTCGGTAATTCGGTATCCGGGCCTGCGATGTATTCGTATTCGCCCAAGGGTTCCCGCCCGTCGCGCCAACGGTCGTCTTCCCACACCAATTGCCACACGGTGGGGAACCCCTTCAAGTCGAACTCGGTACGGGCGGGGTATTGAATCTTCGCGATACGGTCGTAATGTTCCGGCGTGTCGTAACGCAGAACGGGCAGATTCGCCTTGGGCGCCTTCTCGCCTTGGATGAGGAAATTCGGACACCCTCCCTTCAGGTTTTGGGGCTGCCATACCCCGGTGATGGGAATGTCCTCTCCGTCTTTAATGAATACGTCTTGGAGCAGAGGGTAGCCGCCGATCTGGGCGGGGAATTCGTATTGTGAAACGTCGAGCCAAGGATACCAAATCTTACCGCCCAGAACAGCCTTGGTTTTTCCGCACATTGGGATGACCTTATCGATCCAACACCACAGCGCTTGACAAGGTTGACCATATCCGTTGTAGCCCAGCGGTCCGAATTCGTATTCGTTGACTCGAAGGGTGAATGGATCCCGGAAATTCATCGCTCCTCGGATCAGCTTGAATCCGGAGTGATCGGCCCTGCGAAGGCGTGCAAGCCCTTCCTGATGATCATTGAGACAGCGGTAACAGGACCGCAGAAAATTAGCAAAGCTGCCTGGGTCTGAATCTTTGGCCAAATAAGCCGCGAACCCGTTGGTGAACGCCTCTAACATTTCGGTCATTCTTCCGATATAGGCTACCGAAGTATGGCGACAATGCAGCCAGAACGTCTTCCGCAAGGTCTCATAATCCGCGGCATAGGCGCCGTCTTTCAAGGGAACGGGAATTCGCATATAGGTCCTCTCACTCTTCCTGTTGTCGCCTTCGGCGCGTGGATTTTTCAATCAAGGTGGCCGGAAGCCGGTTCTTGCTTTCGATTTCAAAGGGCCCCAGAAAGTCGGCCTCTGTTTCCTTCTCAGGAACATGAAGCCCATAGTAATTGTCCGTCCACGGTGTGGGTTTTTTCTCCAGGATCCGATCTAGCGGCTTATTCAATTTCTTCGACAAAGCCTCCATGGCCTTGGCATTCGCCTCGAATTTCAAGTCGATGAACAATTGGATTTGACCGCCAGGCAGGTATTGGCCCAGGGTCTTGACGGCGTCCGGGTCGTTTTCAATCTGGCTTGCGGCCTTTCCCTCCCAGGCCAACAGACCTTCCTCCGGAACAATCATTTCTACGAAAAATCCATTTTCGTTCCAAAAGTCCAACACGGCCAAACCTTCGCGCCATTCCTTACCGGATTCCGGCAGTGCATAAACCCACCAATCTCCCGCGGCAATCCCGTTCTTATCTACAACCCGATAAATCTTGGTCCCCGGCGGGATTCTCACCGCCCGCATCGGACCACTGAAGCAGGGGATGATTTGATAAATCGGGTTTTCCGAATCACTGGTATCAACGTACTTCCCATCCGACAGATCCGGCCACCCCTCGCGTTTGAAAAACGCCTCTCTCCCATTGGGCTTGAACGCCATGGTCTCCACGGTCCATTTCTTCCCACCCGGCACGTCGATAAGCCGCGCCTCCACCTCGCGCGTCGAGGACGCCAGATTCTTGGGGATGTCATGCCACTCCCCCTCGTACAACTGCCGTTGCGCCGCCTTCAAGCGCTCGTCCAATTCCTTGACCGCGTTCGGAATCATCTCCTCGCCCTTCCGGGCAAGGGCCTGGATCTTGCCTTTCAATTCCGAAAGGGAACGAAGCATCCCCTCCGGCAAGGTGCCTTTGAATTCCGTGCCCACGGCATCCAGTACCATTTCCAGGCGATGCATCAGTTCGCGCCAGCGGCCCAGCACGTCGCCCAGGCGGCTTTCCAGGTTCAGCGCCTTGAACCACGCAGGCGCATCGCCCAGCCCGAGGCGGTTCAGCACGGCCACGATGTCACGGAGAGAGGTCGAGGCCTCGGCCGCCCCGCGACCGCCCTTGAGCAGCAGCTTGCCCACGCCTTTGATGGCCCCTCCCACCACGGGAAGGAGGGCAAACAAAAGCACCACCAGCCCCAGCCATTCCAGCTTGCTTTCCCGCTTCTCCGGGTCACGCGCCATGCCCAGGAGAATGGCGAGGAGATCACGTACCGCCGTGACATCCCCCACCAAGGGAATCATCCCTATAACGGCATCGACGAGGATCTGGCTGACCGTCTGCTTTTCGTTGAAGCCGCCTTTCACTGTGCCCCAAATCCAATCCACCGCTTCCAAACCGAAGGTCATGGCATCGGGCGGCCGGACGACGCCCCGTTTTTCCGGCGGCGCGGTCAGGGAGTCGGCATCGGCCTTGGTGAAATGGGCGAGGTAAGCGGGATTGGTGCCGTCGTCGGCGATTGTGTATTCCCGGGGGTCGGCTCCATAGCGCACGCGAATGGGCCGGGAGCGCAGGCCGCGGACTTCCGCCTTCCCCTCCTTGTCGAGATGCCCGCGTACCGTCGAACCATTGCTCAGATCAAGCTCGTACTCGGCATCGGCTACGGGGACATCGTCGTGGTAGGAATGCTGGAGCAGAAGGACGGGCCCTTTGAGAGCAATTCGGTGCACGCGGTCCGTGGCGAAGAAATGCCCCTTGGAGCCCTCGCCCTCGAACCCGAGGTTGATTTCATGATGTTCTTCTTTTGGACTCATATGTTGGCGTGAACCGGAACGGGGATAGTGGAGAGTGTCTCGAGATTTTCGGGAGTGAACCTTTTTTCGCCTTCGGGGTGAATGAGTCGGGCATGGGACTCACCTCATTCGGGGTGGAGTCTTGAATGACGTTGAATCCCATGGCCCGGGGCCGGGTGGCTGGATGATGTGGATGTCAATCCCCATCACCGAGTCCATCACCTTGGCCGCGAGCATCATCACAAGTTTTTTTTTGAAAAGAAAACCTTCTCTAAGGGATCACTGTAATCATTTCTGGTGGACCGGATCGAAGTGGGTCAAAAGTGCATCGTTCCAGAATCGCGCTTCCTGGTCCATCAGCATACACATCTGAATATTTTTCCGTATAGAAACTATTGTTTTGAAATTTGCATTGAATAAAATGAGTGGGAGCATTAACAACGACAGCCCGAGTAGCATTACCTATGAATGAACAATTAATAATCTTTGGATGCGTCTGTCCACTCGTAAATAGTACGGATGACAATTGGTGACTCCCGCCCTGTTCGCTTCCAAAAAATTTGCAGTTGCGAATGATTGGGGTTGGGTTTGTGACTTTTATATCCGTGTTTTGGATGGTAACTGGATTGTTGGTGTGTGTGCCGGTTATATAAAATCCATCCAATACTGCGGAATCATAAATGAATGCGATATTGTATAACCTCATCCCGTTTAAAATCGTGGTATCCATAGTTCGATCTTCAACCCTTTTTTCATTTCCACGGAAACCGCCATACACGCCTACCCCTTGTTCGAGATAAAACGCTCTTGCGCTTGTGAGTGAACTATCCGCAGGATAATAAGTTCCCTTGGCTACCCATACCTGGACTCCGGGGTAGAGATTGAATAACGCGTCCTGTAAATAGCGATAGGCATCCAGCCAACCGCTCCCATCATTGTTTCCCCTAGCATCCGCTTTAACGAATCGAATATTGTTGCTCACTCTGGTGATGGTAACGGACGACGAGGCGGAATCCCCAGCCTCATTTAGGGCTGATTTTGTGATTGTCCGGGTCTCATTCGTTTGCAGAAACAAAGATTCTCCGAACTCTTGGACTCTATTCACACGCCACTTTATGACAAAGGTCGATGCCGTTGTCACCGTCCCGTCCGGCGGCGTCGGCGGCAAGAACTCCACCGTCGGCGCAGGCACCTTCACCTCCACGTCCAGCTTGGCCGTCCCCACATTCCCCAGCTTATCCACCGCCGTCACCGTCAAGGTATTGCGGCCCTGCCGCAATACCAAATCCCCCGTGGTCCAGGATGCCAACCCCGTGGGCGTTGCGGGGCCCGATTTTTGGCCGGACACGGAAATGGACTGCAGCCCGACTCCCGAACCGTCGTCGGCCGTGCCGGACAGGACAATATGGACGGTGTTCAGGGAAATGGGAGGGGAAGGCGTCGTGATGATCACGACAGGCCCCTTGTCATCCACTTGCACCGTAAAGGAACCGCTCTTCGACCAATTCCCCGCCGCATCCCGCTCTTGGACGTAGAGCGTGTGTCCCCCCGGATCCAGATCCTTGGACGACGTGTACAGCGTATCGGCCAGGAGGGTGGAAGACGCCATGTCCCCGTCGTCCAGGCGATAACGAAAAATTCCGTTTCCATTCCCACCGCTGCTCCAGGTCCAGGTGGGCCTGCGCGTATTGACGGGCGAAAGGCCTTTGACGGCGGGCTTTCCGGGCGGCACCGTGTCCAGGGTGATGGTGATCGTATCCAGCGCGGTACGGCCCGCCACCGTGGTATCGATGAAAATCCTGTTCTTGCCGTCCTTGAGGGGGAATTTCCTTTGGAGCGGGGTTCCGTTCACCGTGTAGAGGATGGTTATGGGCGTGACGTTGACCAGGGTATCCCGCGCCGGCGAAGTGATTTCGACTTCCGGAAGCGGGGAAACATCCACGTTACCGACGGTGATCAGAACGGCCACCAGGTCCGAATCCTTGCCATCGAAGGCTCTGAACTTCACGGAATGGTTTCCGGCTTGGCCCGCCGCGGGTTTCCAGGTGAACGTGCCCGAGGAAAAGGCCGCGCCATCGGGAAGTCCGGATGCCGTCAGGGTCAGGGAATCCTGATCGGGATCGGATGCCTCTATCTTGAAAGACACGGTTTCGTTTTCCTTGGCCTTTTGGTCCGCGATGGCCGTGAGCTTGGGCGGCCGGTTCACGTTCAGCACCTTCACGCGGATGATCTTCGCGACCTTCTTGTCCGCCGAGGCGGAGTAGACGAAGGTCACGGCATAGGGCTCGCTTCGGCCCTGGTCGAAGTTCGGCCGCCAGGTGAAATAGCCGTCGCCCGGGTCCCGGCCCACGGTGTCGAGCGCCGCGCCGGGAATGGCGTCCTTCAGGGTCAGAGTGGTCGGGTTGCTCCATGGATTGCGGACGCTGACGCGGAAGCGCAAGGAATCGCCCTCTGCGATGGAGGTGTCGGACAGGGCCAGGATTTCCGGCGCACCGGGCGCGACTACCGTATCGGGCTTGACCACCGTATCGGGTTTGATCGGCACATCCGTGGACTTCGAGATCTTGCCGATAAAGGTGATTTCCTTGTGAACGCCTATTTTTCCGTTTTTATACCCGATCAGGGTAATGGAGTAGGCGTCGCCCACGCGCGGATCGAGCACCAGCCTTGCCACCTGGTCAGGATTACGCAGGATCCCATGAAAGGCATCCTGTGAAAAAGAACCGTCCTTGCTGTGCACGGTGATAATCAAGGAATCGAACGTCAACAGGCTGTCGTTGTCCTTGTCGATGGTTACGTGCAGTATGGGATTGCCCTCTTCGGCCGTGGTACAGGCGAGGAGAAACAGGGCCGCGCAGGATAGAAAAGCGAAGAGAAGGACGGTGGAATGTTTCATGGCATGCCCTTAGGGTTTTGTGTCTTGAACCGGGTCTTGCGGTTTGGAATCGTCCTGGAGCGCGTAATAGGTGACCGCTACGGCCGCGGCCAGGCCCACGCCGCCCGCGGTCCACCACACCCATGTTGAAGAACGCGCCGGTTTTTCCTTCGCCGGTTTCGGCTCCGGCTTTCCCTTCTCGAGGGTCGAGTCCTTAAGGGGGCGACCCAGGGCATCATGGTGGCGTGCATACTCCTGCTGCTTCAGATATCTTTCCTTT
>DATENA010000333.1:0-19643 GCA_035275285.1 Fibrobacteria bacterium
AGAGTTTCAACCTCTTCGGCGACAATGCCTTCGCCGACTGGCTGGTGCCGGACAGCAGCTACGTCTGGAAGGACGTGAACTTCACCGACGAGCGCCCCCTGCTCATCTCCGAGGTGCTCGTGCATGCGGGCGGTCCGCATGTCCCCGGCTTCGCGACGGGGCAGGACTATACCATCACCTACGAGCAGAAGGACGACTCCGACGTGCAGATGGAGGCCGGCGTCTCGGTGGTCCTCAACGTCCACTCCAACCTCTTCTACCGGTACAAGGGCATCATCGAGGACGGCCAGGTCACCCCGGAGAGCCAGACCGTCCAGGTGGTGCTGCCGTCCCTGTTCAACGCCGGCTTCGAGACCGAGTACAACAACGGCAACCGGCCCGACTGGGAGCGCGTGACCGGGCCCCAGATAGGCTACGGCGGCAACCCCGCCGACTTCGACACCGACCCGGTGCAGAACCGGTGGCGCAGCGACTTCCTCAACTTCCAGGTGGACGTCGACCAGTGGACGACGGGTGGCGGCTGGCTGCGCAAGAAGACCCACCATACCTTGGTCACCGTTATCGAGGGCAAGAAGGACTATTACACCCATACTCTCAAGGCCGATTTCCCCATCCGCATCGACTTCCTGCCGGGGTCCTCCTCGCCGGGCATCTCCGTCAAGACCACCCATGACCTGTTCTTGCGCGGCAACATCTTCGCGCCGGACAATGGGACCATCGACCTGGGGAGCACGGGAGGGGATATCCTGATGGCCGATGCCATGGCCATCTACGGCGCATCGCCCAGCATAGACGCGGGCGGAAACGTCAAGGCCCTGCTGGAGGGGGACAAGGGCGCGCTGCAAGTCTCGGCCGGAGGCGATGTCGAACTTACCGCCATCTCCAGGTCCAACAACACCAGCATCCTGGAGATCGACCAGGTGTCCAGCTCCGGCGGCGACGTCTTCCTGAGGGCCGTCAACGGCATCGAGGCCCATGGCCCGGGCAGCGTTATCGAGGGCAGGCGCATCGAGCTCAATTCCCGGGACGGCGGCATCGGCGCGGCGGGTGCGCCCCTTCGCATCGACAGCGCCTTCGACGGCCCCGGAGGCTTGGCGGCCCGCGCCGAAGGGGATATTCATATCCTTGAGGTCCACGGGGACCTCAACCTCCTGAGGCCCACCACCTGGTCCGACCCGGCCGCCTCGGTGGCCTCCATCGATGGGGACGTGCACCTGGCCACGGTTTCCGGTTCCATCCTCGACGGGACCTTCGAGGTCTTCCGCCCCGTGCTCCAGGGCGGCGCCGGGCCGATCGACAGCGTCCTCCTCTTCGAGGGTATCCCCGCCGATGCCCGCAAGTACCTGGTCGCGCCGGGCCTCATGGCCTTCCTCTACCCGCATACCGAGTTCATCGGCCTCAAGCCCGGTCCGGCTCCCGCGGAGACGCCCAATGTGCTGGGCCGCCATGTGGAGCTCATCGCCGGTGGGGAGGAGGGCCGGGTGGGATCCGTGGCCGATGCCGCTTCCCTGAACCTGAGCAATGGGCATGCGGGCCTCACCGACGGGGAGAAACAGCTCCTTTCCCTGGCCTCGGTCGAAGACGTGGTGGGCGTCCACTACGAGCTGTTCCGCTTCACCGGCGCCTCCACGCCGAATTACGACCTCTCCGCCGCCGACTTCGGCAACGGCTCGCTCTGGACCGAAGTCTCCCCGGATTACATCACCGGCGTGAGCCGGGTGGGCACCCAGAACGCCGCCCTCGCGGCCGGGGACCTGGTCCTGGTGCAGTACGACAAGGACGTCTTCGGCCTGTACCAATACCACGGTTCCGCGGGGACCTCCGACCTGACCGACGAGGACTATACCTTGGCCGGCCGCTGGTCCAAGGTGACCGCCGATTTCTGGACCGACAACAACGACCCGGTGACCCTGCAGACCGGGAGCCTGGTGGCGAACAAGCGCCGCATCGAGCGCCTGGCCATCCAGATCTCGGACGACGTGGACGTAGACGCCACCGGCAACCTGGACGTCGATGCCGGCCCGGGCGTGGCGGTGGATTCCAGCCTTGCCATCCGGGTCCACCGGGTCACCGCCACCGGCAATGTCCGCCTCACCTCCGCCGGCGACATCCTCGACCTGGGCGCGGGCCAGGCCGCCGTGGCCGCCTTCGGTGATCTCCTGCTCAAGTCGGGCGGCTCCATCGAGGCTCAGGCCGCCGGCCAGCCTTTCCGCATCCAGCTTTCCAATACCAGCAGCCTCGACGCCAATGCCGCCTTGCGGATCGATATCGACCAGGTCTCCGCCGACACGACCATCCGCGCTTTCGACCTTGCGGTCTCCGACCTGAACGTCTCCAATGCCATCGCCGAGGGCAAGGTCGTCATCGAGGTCAAAGAGGGCGACATGTACGTCGGCCAGGTGGTGTCCCTCGATTCCGTGGACCTCAAGGCCCAGAGCGACATCTTCGACGCCTTCGACGATGCCGCCGCCACCGTGGTCAATATCCTGACCCCGGTGGTGGCCGCGCCGGCCGCCGGGAACGTCTACCTCACCGCCGGCGGGCATATCGGCCAGAACTCCAACTTCCTGGACGTGGAGATCCGGAGCGGGGCCCTCCTCAGCGCTTCGGGCGGGAACACCTTTGTCCACAGCGAGGCCGCCCTGCGCGTGGAGGAGGCCGTCTCCGCGGGCGGGGACGTGGCCTTGACCGTGGAGGGGGATGCCCTCATCGACACCGTGGAGGCCCAGGCCGGCACCGCCGTGATCGACGCCGAGGGCGGCATCGTGGACAGCCGCGACGATGCGGCGGCCAATGTCACCGCGGCCACCGTGGTCTTAAGCTCCGGGACCGTCATCGGCTCGGCGGCCAATGCCTTCGACGTGGATTCTTCCCATGCCTCCGCGGGCACGGTCACGGCCGAGGCCCAGGGCGATATCCATCTGCGCGAGACCCAGGGCCTCCTGAGCATCCACACCTTGGTCTCCCTGGCCGGCGACCTGCACATCGCCTCGCCGGACGGCATGGCCGACGGGAATGCCCTTTTCGCCTTGGGCGTGCCGGGATTGACCTTGCCCTATTTCCATATCGCCGCGCCCCTCGTCCCCTCGGACCTCAACCTGCGGGCCCGCAACGTCAATCTGACCGCGTCGGCGGGGCATATCGGGACGGCGGCGGACGCTATCGAGATCGATTCCTCCAGCTCCGCCCCGGGCTTCCTCAACGTGACGGCCCAGGCCGACGCCTACTTGACCGAAGTGGCGGGCGCCCTGCGCGTGGGCCTCGTGCATTCCGTGGCCGGCGATATCGGCCTCAAGGTCCGCGATTCCGCCGTCGCCGGGGAGGACCTGCTGCTCAACGCCGCGGCCCGGATCACGGCGCCCGCCGGCTCCATCCGCCTCGACGCCGCGGACAATGCCGTCTTCGATCAGGGCAGCGTGGCGAGCGCCGGGGTCCGCATCCGCATCTTCGGGGACAATGGCGATACCGGGAACCAGGACGCCGGCGGCACCTTGATCGACGTCTCCGGCTCCCTCTCCTCGGTCACCATCGTGATCGCCGGCGAACGCGAAAACGACACCATCGTCCTGCATCCGTCCTCCCTGGTGGGCCATACCACGGTGCTGGGCGACACCGATGGCCTGGCGGGCGGGGAAGACCTTATCATCCTGGACCGCCTGCCTTCCGTGATCACGTCCCACGACCGTCCTGACGACGGCATCGCCGGGCCGGTGCGAGACACCGTGGACCTCGACGGCCGCGGCGGCACCGATACCTATATCGTCAACCTGGCCACCGCCCGCACGGACTACCTCGTCAACGCCTTGGACACCGGCGCTCCCGACGACGGCGCCGACACCCTGACCTTGAACGGCACGGAGCCCGGCGATTCCCGCAACCCCTCCGGCGAGGACCTCTTCCTGCTGCGCCGGAACTTCGCCGCCTTCCTCAACGCGGACTCCTCCCCCCAGGACCTCCATCCCGAAGTGGAACGCATCAACTACGACGAAGCCATCAACGGCCGCCTGAGGCTGAACGGCCTGGGCGGGAACGACCGCTTCTATTCCGACGACAACAGCGCCATCACCACCCTGGACGGCGGTCCCGGCGAAGACTTCTTCCAGATCGGCCAGGTCTTCGGCCTGGCCCGCGAGCCCGCCGAGGGCACGGTGGCCCCCGGCGACGAGGTGGAGACCGTGGAAACCACCCTCGGCTTCCTGAGCCGCGGCATCAGCTTCCCCATGGTGGTCTTCGCCGGCGACGGCGCCGACAAGATCTCCGTCTACAGCAACAAGGCCCTGCTCAAGCTCTTCGGCGAAGACGGCAACGACCAGTTCGTCATCCGCGCCTTCGTGGTGGTGGGCACCGGGGACCTCAATTCCACCGACACCGAGGTCAACGGCGGGACCGGCGACGACCACATCCAGTACAACATCAACGCCCCGGTGAGCATAGACGGCGGGGCGGGCGCCGATACCGTGGTCATCCTCGGCACCGAGATCGACGACAACTTCGTCATCACCGAGGACGGCGTGCAGGGGGCGGGACTCAACGTGGACTTCACCGCCGTGGAGTTGCTCGAGGTGGACGGTCTGGAGGGCAACGACCACTTCTTCATCCTGAGCACCAACCCCGACATGGTCACCACCGTGATCGGCGGCCTGGGCACCGACACCTTCGACGTGGGCGGCGACGTCACCGCCCGGATAGCGGCCCTGGAGGTGGAAGGCCGCACCGCTTTCATCAACCACAGCGTGAGCAGCCTCGACCCGGCCTATAACGGGATCTTCGTCGAGGGCCTCCAGCTCCACGTGGCCGACGAGAACACCGGCATCGCGGTGCTGGAGCAGACGGGCGACACCGAGGTCGTCGAGGACGACAATGACGGCGTGGTCCAGGCGGACGAGACGGATTCCTACACTTTCCGCTTGGCCGCCCTGCCCGGGGTCCCCACCGTGGCCTACGTGACCGTGTCCGCCGCCCAGGCCGCCTACAAGGACGAGAAGGCCGGAGGCAAGTCCCTGCTCGTGTCCACCGACAATGTCCACTTCTTCGAGGCCCTGGTCCTCACCTTCGATTCCAACCTGGCCGGCACCGCCGATCCGAATGCCTGGGATGCCGTGCGGACCCTCTACGTGCGCGGGACTTATGACACGGCCGAAGAGGGAGAGCGCACCGTCGTCATCAGCCATTCCATCCAGAGCGCCAATCCCGCCTTCGACAACCTGATGATCGGCAATGTCGAGGTCAAGCTCATCGACGACGACAAGCCCGGCCTCATCGTGCGGGAGACCGAGTTGCGCACCCGCGTCCGCGAGGGCGATGCCGGGGACACCTATGCCATCGCGCTGACCCGGGCCCCCGAGGCGGGGGAGACCGTCACCGTGCAGCTCCTCCCGGACGCCATCGGGCTCGCCCAGATCGAGGTGGTGAACGCCGATCCGGCCGATGCCGCGCGCTTCAATCCGGTCACGCGGGAAATCACCTTCAACGGAAGCAACTGGTACCTGCCCTTCACGGTCCGCGTGAACGCCATCGACGATCCCCGGATCGAGAACCGCACCCGCGCCCGCATCACCCACGTGGTCACCGGCGACGGTGCCGTCTATGGGGCCGTGCAGGAGACCTGGGAAATCAAGATCGATGTCCGCGACAATGACGCCGCCGGGGTCCTCGTCACCCAGTCCAACGGCGAAACCCTGGTCTCCGAGGGCCACCCGGACACCTACGACCTGGTCCTGACCAAGGCCCCCACGGCTCCGGTCATCGTCTCCATTCTCACCGACGGCCAGACCCTGGCATCCGCCGACAGCGACCCGCTCGGCCGCTTCGACGGCTCCGGCGCCGCGCCCACCCTGACCTTCGACGCCTCCAACTGGAACGTGCCCTTCACCGTGCGCGTGGACGTCAACCCGGCCGCCGAGCCGGGCAATCCCGTGGTGCAGGCCTTCCCGGCCCAGCCCCACCTGACCAATGACATCCGCGGGCCGCTCATCATCGAAGGCGGAACCATCCCCACCAAGGACCGGTCCCTGACCCGGGCGGTGATGCTGCCGACCGAGAGCGACGGTCCGCTCCCGATCCTGCAAATCGAGACCGACGAGACCAAGCAGACCGACACCCTGCGCATCTTCGGGGACGGCAGCGTGCTGAACGAACGCGGCGAGCACGATGCTCCCGTCCATGCCGGCGGGGTAGGCTTCGTCTACGGCCTGTCCGGCCCGGCCCTCGACTTCGGCCGCTTCGGGAACGTCTCCGGCCTCAGCATGGGCGGAGACTTCGGCCTGGACGTAGGCACGCCCGGCAGCCCCGACGTCCGCTTCTTCGACGGCGGCGTGTCCTATCACGGGCTGGAGGTCGTGGACATCCGCCTGGGCAGCGGCAACGACGTCTTCACCGTGACCACCACGATAGAGAACGTGATCACCGTAGTGCATGGCGGCGGCAACCGGGCCCAGGTCCGCAGCGGGTCCATGTCCTTCGCAGGCGGCGTCCTCAGCTTCTCCGATCCCATCGGCTGGGCCGATCTCGGCTTCCTGGCCGGCCATCAAATCGCGGTCGCGGGCCCGCCCTCCGTGGCCGGCACCTATCGCATCGCCGCGGTCAGCGGCAATGAGCTGACCCTGGCGGGGGCCGTCTTCGCGGGCATGACCGCGGACGCCACCGTGACCCTGAAAGGCGATACCTTGATCGCCACCGGCGGGGGAGGGGCGGCCGCGCCCCTGGTCCTCCTCGGGGACACGACCCAGGACGGCCGCTACTACAATTCCACCACCGCCGCGCTCACCGGCCAGAGCCGCGCCTTCTTCGTCCACGGCGACGATCTCATCGATGCGAGCGCCGCCACCCTGTCCGTGACCGC
Organism: Fibrobacteria bacterium; assembly: GCA_035275285.1. Classification (GTDB taxonomy): domain Bacteria; phylum Fibrobacterota; class Fibrobacteria; order UBA11236; family UBA11236; genus Chersky-265. The sequence goes on from DATENA010000333.1 coordinate 6,842, forward strand.
CTACGGCGGCCGCGGGGACGACACCGTGGTGGGCAGCCAGGCCGGGGACCATCTCGCCGGCGGCTCCGGGAACGACTCCATTTCCGGCCAGGGCGGGGCGGACCATATCTACGGCGATTCCGCCTTCAACCTGGACCTGGGCAGGCGTCTCGACCTCTCCATCGCCGATCCCGCCCACCAGGTGCTGACCGTGGTCACCGCCCCCTCCGGCGGGGATTATGCCGATACCCGCGATGCCCTGGCCGCCGGCTCCGACACCCTCCGGGGCGACGGGGCCGCCGATTACCTCTTCGGCGACCATGGCGTCATCGAGCAGGCGCCCGGCGCCGAACGCCTCGCGTCCACCGCCCAGGTGGAGCGGATCTTCACCGTGGAGCCCTCCAATGGAGCCGGCGATACCATCCACGGAGATGCCGGCGGCGATTACATCCTGGGCGGGAACGGCGGCGACAGCCTCCATGGCGACGCCGACCGGGACATCCTCCTGGGCGACAACGGCATCATCGACTTCGCCGGCGCGGACGGCGACCTCGCCGACGTGGACCGCGCGGCCACCACCTATCCCACCATCGGCGGGGCGGATGCCATCCAGGGCGGAGATCACAACGACATCATCATGGCCGGTACCGCCGGCGATACGGTCCATGGCGGCAACGGCAACGATCTCATCTTCGGCGACCATGGCGAGGCGACCGGCGACGTGGACGGCATCCACCTGCCGCTTTCCGGCCTGGCGGACGCCTTCGCCTTCCGGGCCATCGACACCCAAAACCATCACCTGGGCGGCTCCGACACCTTGCATGGCGATGCCGGCCATGACATCCTGCTCGGCCAGCAGGGCTCCGACACCGTGTACGGCGACGAAGGCAATGACGATCTCATCGGCGGCCATAACGTGGCCGGAGGCCATGACGCCGGCGACCGCCTGGACGGGGGGTCCGGCCAGGACGTCATTGCCGGCGATAATGCCCAAGTGCTGCGGCGCGGCGACGCCTTGAGCCCCCGCATGCGGTCCCTGGAAGGCGCCGCCCTCTACGGCCAGGTGCCCGGCGTCAACGACGGCGAGCCCCTGGTCGGCGCCCAGCCCCGTTTCAATCCCGACGGGGTGGAGACCCGGACCATCACCTTGTTCGACCATTCCTTCACCCCCGCCGCCGGCACCTCCGGCGCCGATTATATCGCCGGCGGGCCCGACGACGATCTCATCCTGGGCCAGCTCGGCAACGACGCCATCCAAGGCGACGGGAGCATCGCCGAAACCGTCTCGGCGGGCCGCGACGGCGCGGGTCTCCTGGCGGTCGATCCTTCGGTGGAGAATGCGCTCACCGACGGCGACGATTATATCGAGGGCAATGGCGGGAACGATCTGATCTTCGGCAACCTGGGCCAGGACGATATCGTGGGCGGCAGCTCCGACCTGTTCGGTCTTGCCCACCGCGGCCTGCGGCCCGACGGCTCCGACCTCCTCTTCGGCGGCGCGGGAGTCGATTTGGCCCGCAACGACCCGGGAGACGCCTCCACCATGGGCCATGCCCAGGACGCCGATGTCCTGGCCGGCGACAATGCCGCCATCTACCGCCTGGTGGGGACCTTCGGGGCCGATACCGGCGGCTACCTGGCCTTCAACTACGACAATTACAGCAGCGCCTTGCGCATCGTGCCGCGCGCCGTGGCCCTGCTCGATTACAGCCCGGGCGGCCCCGATTACCTGCCTTCCGCCGGGCCTTCCGCCGACGACATCGGCGCCGCCGACGAGATCCACGGCGAGTCCGGGGACGATGCCGCCTACGGCATGGTCGGCAACGATATCCTCTTCGGCGAGGGGCAGGACGACGACCTCATCGGCGGCTATGGCGACGATTGGATTTCCGGCGGCTCGGGCCAGGACGGCATTCTGGGCGACGACGGCCGCGTTTATACCAGCCGCAATTCCACCGCCGGCGAGCCCCTGTACGGCATCGCCGGGATCCCGGGCGCCCAGCTCAACCAGCTCCTGACCACCCCGGGCCAGATCTACTCGGCCACCCTCAATGTCGCCGGGGAGCTGAAGAAGACCGTCAACCTCACGCCCTTCAAGCTCGGCAATCCCGAGGACCTCGACTACGCCCATGATGACTTCCAACCCGCCCTGGCGGACGACGTCATCTACGGAGGCTGGGGCAACGACTTCATCCACGGCGGGGACGGCGACGACGCCCTGTCCGGCGCCGAGGCCATGGCCGGCTTCTACGCGGCTCCGGCGAACAACGGCAACGTCCTGCGCTTCGGCCGGGAAAGGGCGGGCGAGTTCGCCGCCTATAACGAATACGATCCCTGGTCCAAGGTCTTCGTGGATGCCAACGGCGTCTTCACCGATCCTTCCTCCGGGACCCCGTTCCTGCTCAACTTCGAGGCCTCGGAAGGCCCCGCCGACATCCGCTTCGGGGCGCCCGGAAAGCCCAGCGACGGAGACGACGTTCTCTTCGGCGACCTCGGCAACGACTGGATGGTCGGCGGCACGGGCCGCGACACCCTGTACGGAGGCTACGGCTCGGACCTCCTCAACGTCGACGACGACCATGACACCAACGGCGGCCGCAACGACGCGCCCGACACCCATGCCACCTATGAGGATTATGCCTACGGCGGCGCCGGGCGCGACGTCCTCATCGCCAATACCGGCGGGGACCGCCTCATCGACTGGGCCGGCGAGTTCAACAGCTATATCGTACCGTTCTCGCCCTTCGGGCACTTCACCATCAGCCGGGCCCCGGCCCCGTTCATCCGCGAGTTCCTGTACGCCCTGTCCGCCGACGACGGAGCGGATCCCACGCGCGCCTCGGACACCGGGTCCGAAGCGGCGCGGCGCGGCGAGCCGGAGGGGGAGTTGGGCCTGGTGATGCAACAGGATCCGGACTGGCACGATCAGACCGGATCGCCCGACGATCCGCAGCCGGGCAATATCCCCGGCGGCCGCCGCGACGTGCTGCGGTCCGCGACCTTCAACTCGGGCGCCGGGTCCATGGAGGCCTTCGCCCCGGATTCCGGGACCTGGGAAGCCGCCGGAGGCAAGCTGAAGGTCTCCGCCGCCTCCCTGGGTTCCGATGCCGTCAGCGTCTTCCACGTGGGCGAAAACCTCCCCGCCTACTTCGAGATCATGGCCGACGTTGCCGCGCAAAAACCCACCGGCGGCTGGAAGGCCAATGCCTATATCATCTTCGATTACTTCGGCCCCGACGACTTCAAGTTCGCGGGCCTCAACATATCCGTAAACAAGCTCCAGATGGGCCACCGCGACGCTTCCGGGTGGCATGTCGACGCGCAGACCCCCAAGAATCTGCGGTCCGATCAGGAATACAACGTCCTCATCTCCATCAACGGGACCGCGGTGGTCATGAAGGTGGACGGGGTGGAGGCCTTCAGCCACGTGTTCGCGTCGCGCGTCATCGACGGCCGCAGCTACGGGCTGAACCAGGGTATGGTGGGCATGGGTTCGGACAACAGCCGGGGCAGCTTCGACAATGTCTTCGTCCAGGCGCTCCCGCCGCAAATCACCCTCGACACCACCGAGGATTTCTCCGACGGCGTCGCGGAGCTGTTCCCCGGTCCCAACCGGGGCGCCTGGATCGTAAGCGGCGGGGCTTATGCCGGCACTCCCCCCGGATCCGCGCCGGCCGTGAGTCTGGTGTCCCTGGGACAGACCGAAGGCCTGGAAGAGAACTCGCTCCTGGACTTCCGCGCCGTGCTGAACACCGCGAACCGCGCCGGCCTGGTCTTCGACTATTACGGGGAGAACGACTTCAAGTACGTCTACCTGGACGCGCCCGGGGACCGCATCGTCGCCGGCCACCGTTCGCCCCGGGGAGGATGGGTGGCGGACGTTTCCGTCGGCAAGGTCATCGCGGCCGGCCTGAACTACGAACTGATGATTGCGGTCAAGGGCACCACCTTGAGCGTATCGTTGGACGGCGTCCTTGTCTTGAGCGCCGTTTTCAACGCCACCGGGGTGGATGGCAAGTTCGGACTGCTCGCCCTCGACGGCCCGGCCTCTTTCGACAATGTGCGCCTCCGGACCAATGATCCCGCCTTCCAGGTCCCGGAGAGCGCGCAGGCCCTCGAAGCCGTATCCGAACAGATCCAGGGCACGGCAAGCGAGCGCGGGTTGGCCCAATCCGAAGTCGCTCCGGTGTTCGAGGAAGCGGTCAAGCGCTGGCTGTCCGCAGGCGTCGCCCGAGGGACCCTGGAGAAGGCCCTGGCGGGCGCGGCCGTAGTGGTGACCGACCTGTCGGGGGCGACCCTGGCGCTCACGGTCGGCAAGACCATCTTGCTGGACGTGAACGCAGCCGGCCATGGTTGGTTCGTCGATCCTACTCCGGGGGAGGAGAGCGAGTTCACCCGGCAAAGCAGCGGGGCCCTGGTCGCGCAAAGGTCGGGCCCGGCCCGCCAGAACATCGATCTTTTGACCGTCCTTTTGCATGAGGTCGGCCACGCGTTCGGGTTGGATCATGAAGCGGCGTCCTCAGGGACCTCCGGAGTCATGGCCGAAACCCTGGCGGAAAGCGAGCGCCGCCTGCCTGCCGCTTCCTCCGGTCCCGGCTCCGGGAGCGGCTTCACCTTGGCCGGTGGGAGTCCGGAAGAGCGGCTGCGCGACCTCCTGGAAGCCAATCCCTGGCTGATCAACTACCTGGCGGACTCGGGCGACCCCATGCCGCCGGCCTCCCCCCAGCCCCCATCCTCGGGTGGGGAAACCGAGCCCCCTGCCGCACCTCCCGGTTCCAGTCAGCCCGGGAAGGGGAAAGGCCAGGGCCGGTAATATTTTAAAGGCATTCGGGCCGTGAATCCGATCCCGTTTCTTGGTATGATGGAAGCAGCTCGACAGGAGGAGATCTTATGAGGGAAAGGATCTTTCTAAGCGCGGTGTGCGCATCGGTTGCCCTTGGATCGGATGCCGCTGCAACGTCCATCCAAGCGGGCGGAACCATCGCCTCGGACACGACCTGGTCGGTGGATACGGTTAAGGTCGTCTCCGACGTCGTGGTGGACAAGGGCGCAACCCTGACTATCCGGAAGGGCGCCCTGGTCGAATTCCAGGCCCATTACTCCCTGCAAGTCAAGGGCAGGCTATCGGCCCAGGGAGCCGCCGGCGATACCATCCGCTTCCAGTCCAAGGACACCGTGGCGGGCTGGGCCGGGATCCGCTTTTCCGAAGATTCGGCCCTGGTCGATTCCAGCCGCCTTTCCCTTTGCCGCTTCCGATACGGCAAGGCCACCGGCACGGGAATCTCCGGCTATGGCGGGGCCATCTTCGCCAACAAATATTCCAAGCTGTCCATCGCCAGATGCCTGTTCTTCGGAAATACCGCCGGCTCGGGCGGCGGTATTTATTTGCAGTTCTCCCATGCCCGGATCGTGAACTGCGCCTTCGTCGCCAATACCGCGGATTTTTATGGGGGTGGCTTGCTCGCCAATTACTCGAACCCGGCCGTGATCGGTTCCCTGTTCGATCGGAACAATGCCCGCACTGGAGGAGGGATAGACCTGCAGAACTCCGCGCCGCAGATCACCAATGTGCTCGCCACCCGGAATTCCGCCGTGACGGGGAGCGCTTTGCGTTGCTTCTCCTCCAGCCCGACGGTGCGGAATACCATCATCTGGGGCAACCACCTGTTTCCCGCCGGCGAAGGGCAGGTGGTCCTGCACGACGATCCTTCCGAACCCGCCTTCAGCTACAGCCTGATCGAGGGAGGCAAGGCGGCTTTTACGGGAGACGGCTCGGGCACGAGCTATACCGGCACCTTCTCCGACAATATCGACGCAGACCCGGTTTTCGAAGACACCTCCAAATCCAATTTCAAATTGAAGGCCGGTTCACCGGCCCTCAACAAGGGGATTCCCGATATTTCGAGCCTGGACCTCCCTGCCGTGGACCTGGCGGGCGAAGCCCGGGTAGCGGGAGGCCGTATAGACCTGGGACCGTTGGAACGGCAGGATACCACGCCCATCAGGCTCCGCCCCGCCAGGCCAGGCGCGATCACGGAGATTTCCCGTCCACCCCGGATCGATGCCCTGGGACGCTGCCCGGAAAGGTGGACCGGCATGGGAATCCGTTGGTTCTGATCCCTTCCTCTTCACGAAATCTCTCTTTACTCTATAGGCGCCATTCCGGGTAGGGGGTACGGATACATTTTATCCCAGCGCACCTCACCGGTTCAATACGGACGTGACCGAATGCTCGCAACCGCTATGCCTAATTGAAGACGGTCTTGGCCCAGGTGCGTATCGTTGCGCATGCCTCTTCCAGGGAGACTCGGGATCCCCAGAACATAGAATCAATGGCCGCATGTGCGCAGCGGAGCGACTCCCAACGAAGTCCATCGACTGGTGCAAGCGCGGGGTTTGAAGAAGCAGGAAGTACGGCTATCTGCTTTTGTGCCAGCATCTCTTCGGCGAGGGACTGCAAGTCCGCATAACCCTTGAGTGGAGGAAGCCGGGCGGTAGCCGCGATGATGCGCGCCGCGTCTTCATAGTGCCGGATAAAGGTCGCAGGTTCCGAACTTTCATTTGGGAAGCGTCGATGCAGGGCATCGAGCTTCTCTAATAATGTCACGATGGGGTGAACGCAACGCACTTCCTTAGGACGGTTGTCAATGAAGTCGCCGAGTTGGCTCTCTTCGGCCAGCCTTTCATGGACGAACGAGTTCAGGTCGCGCGGAATGAACGGGATCACGCGGGCGTTGCCTACCTCAAGCCGGATGAACGGGGACATGGCGCCGCCAAGTTCTGCGAGATGGCGTCCGGGATAATGGACGAGAATATCGGCGCTTCGCCATGCACGGTCGATTGAACCGGGATCGAGGGCAATCCGCGCGCCCGGCACTGAGATCAAATCGGAAAGTGTTTCAAAGTACGTCTTGCGTTCGCTCACCGCCTTCAAGCCGGCGCTTTTCCAGTTTGAAACTCTGGGCAAGGTGCCGACGCTGCCAGGTTCGATCTTCAGGTCGAGGTCTTCCGAGAAGCGCTCGATAAGGTTGAATCCCTTTGACAGCGATGTGCCACCTTTGAACCAGACTTCGAATCCTGCCATATGCAGGCTCCATAGAGCGTGGGTGACCCAATAGTCTTTCTCGATGATCCCGCGCGAAAATTTCCGCTTCTCGGAGACAATCTGCAGGAGATCATCGAACTCGGGATCTTCGTGAACGAAATTCACGATGCACTCGTCGTGGAAGCCACAAGCGACTGCGTTGCCTTCGTCGCATAGCGCTTCGCCATTTCCAGCAGTCGTTTTCGGCTGAAGATTCCCCGCGTCAAGGCTCGGGCGAGCGACGCCGCAAGCTCGCTACGCGAAGCGCCGGCCTGATCAGCATGTTCGAGCAAGTCGACCACGAACCACTCTGGTGGCGGATTTTCGGGAAAGGCAATGCGCCGAAGCACGAATCTCCGTCCTCCGAAATGAAACGTGCCTGATCGCTTGGTATTGTATACGAGCGGAGCCGCAAAAACGGCGGTCGTGCCTAGGCCGAGCGTGTTCCAATGATCGGGGCCCGTAAAAACGAAGGGCGCCCCTTCGAGAAAGGCGCGCATGAGTTCCTCGTCGCTCGGGGGTACTGCTCCGAAGCGGCTCCGCTTCAGATGCGCAAACAGGCCATGGGCAAGCGGAACGAGCTTTCCTTCCTGCACTAATCGCTTGGCAAGCCGGGGAGCATTGATGCCCCAAGCCGCAAGATCGCGTGTTCGGTATACGCGGCCCGGTTCAAGTTGAGGCTTGGCGGACGTTGCCATGGCTGTATTATTTCTCCTGAAAAAAAGATACAACTAAACTGAGGCAGATGCAAACCCTAAATGCGTTTATGATTAATTTTTGGTTTTGAGGCTTTTTCCCACCTCTCACTGTACCGGAGAGCACGGAGAGAGGCAAATTCCTAGATTAGCGATCCGATTCGGATGGAATACCCCGGAAAGCCATGACGGAAAAACTGAAGAAAAGGGAGCTCGGGAACCCCAAAATACCCGCGGAGGAAAAGTGGTTGCTGGCCTATGGCCGCTTGGTGAAGTTCAAAAGGCTTTTCGGGCACTGGCCCAGGCCCACGGAGAAGTATCCCGGCCGCTTCGGACTCGGCCAGTGGATGTACAAGAACCGCTGCCAATACTTCAAGCAAACTTTACCGGCCCATCGGCTGCGCAAGCTGGAGGCGATCGGCTGTCCCCTGGATCCCATCCGGTACCTGGACCAGTACTGGGAATACAACTTGAAAATGCTTTCCCGTTTCCGGGAGCGGTACCCGGACCGCTGGCCCTACGTGTCGGAAGAATACCCCAAAGGCAACAGGCTGGGTCGATGGCTCCGGGAGCAGAGGATCAAGCATACCCGGGGTACCTTGAAGAAGCAGTTCCAGTCCCGGCTCCGGTCCATCGGGTTCCCCTTGAAACCCATCACTCGCCATCATGACCTGTGGCGGCAGCGGTTCCTGGCCTTGAAGGAATACCGGGAAAAGCATCCGGACCGGTGGCCGGACACCGGCGTCCTGGGTCGATGGTGCACCTCCCAACGCAGCAAGCGCACGACCGGCCACTTGAACCGCCACCGGACCGGGTTGCTCAACAAAATGGATTTCGACTGGAATACCAAGGAGACGCAATGGTTCCGACGCTGTGACCAAGTGGCCGACTACATGCTCCGCCATGGGGGCGGCCTGCCCAGGGCGAGCAGCCCGGTTGAATCCGAGAGAATCTTGTCGAGTTGGTTGATCTTCCAAAGGAACCGCAGCCGCCGGGGCCTTTTGGAGCCCCACCGGACCCGGCGGCTGCGCCGCATGGGAATAAGCCTCACGACGAGGCGAAGGAGCAGGAAACGGTCCTCGCACTGAGTCCGCCCCGCCCTTCACCCGCCCGCTCTAAGGGCAGCGATCCAACGTCCCTATCCAATCCTTCAGCATGTCCGTGCCGACCGTGTCGGGGACCTTGCTCGCGATGGGCGGCATCTGGAACGAGGTATCCCGCACATGGGCCCGCAGCCAGATGGTGGAAAGGCCACCCTTGCCCGGCGCGATGATGCGCTCCTCGTCCTTCCCGCTCACCTTCTCAAACGGCTGCTCATTGCAAACCCCCATGTCCTTCAACTTAATCGTATAGCGGGCATCCCAAGTGGCCCGGCTCGCCGCTGCCTGGGGGCCACGATGGCATGAGGCGCAATTCACGTGCAAGTAGGACCGGGCGCGATCGGGGAGGTCCCTTGTCAGGTCATCGGGATCGGCGGCATATGCGGGATAGTCCCCGAGATTGAGATGGGGATTGGTCAACAGATCGGCATCGCCGAGGTTGGAAATCTGGTTTTTCCCGTTCACGACCTTATTGAACTGCCGGGCCTCCAGGCCGAGGGTGCCGCCCGCGGAGGAGTTATGGCAGAGCATGCATTGGTCCCGAGTGGGATATTCCCATGTGATGTCGCCCAAATCCTTGGTGCCGCCATTCGCAGGGACCAAGGTGGGGACCAAGGTGGCCGAGTTCGGTCCGTCCCACCGGTAGGTGTAGCCGGCATACTGGCCATTGGTATGCCGTACGAAGAACCGGGTTTCGAAGATCCTTTTATTCCAGAAGAAGTTCTTGATGGTCACCCCGCCCGGCGGCAAGATCCAGTCTTCCGGATTGTTCACATTGAGGCGGGCCCCGGAGGGAAGGGCGAAGAAGCGTTTCTTGTCGGCATTGTCGGACCAGAAGCGTTGGGCTATATCGTAGGGACGCACGTCCTTGGCCGGCACGGGATTGCCGTTTTTGAGCGAGGAGAAGCATTTCCAGTCGTCCAGCTTGGCAGGCGGCATTTTGGTGTTTCCGCCCTTGCCCTGCGCTAAGCGGAAGACTTGTCCCTCGGCAAAACCGGTCATGAGGATCTCCTTGTTGCGATCCAAGCCGAAATCGGAGACATTCACATTGCTCAGCAATTTGGAGCGGTTCGCGTTGGCATCCAGGGAATAGATGACCCTGGCATTATGGTCGCCGAAGACGTACTTGCCATAGAGTTCGGGCAGGGCCTTGCCGCGATAGACGAAGCCGCCGATGACGGCATGTTGCCCGCTGAATTCGCGGTAGTTAAGCGCATAGAAGGGAAACGTCATTGTAGACCTGGGTGGCCGGGTCATGATGTCGTTCCACCGGCATTTTTTTCCCCCCTTGTCGTCGCAGCAGTGAACGCCTTCGCAAAAGGGCCAGCCGAAGTCGATCACCGAATCAGCCTTGACAGTCTTGACATTGAAACGGTTGACCTCCTCCCAACTGTTGTCCCCGACATTGCCCATCCAGAGCATGTCTCCGTCGAAGCTCATCCGCCAGGTATTGCGGAGGCCCTTGGCGACGATGGGATTTTTCGTCCCGGATTTGTCTTTAAAGTCCCAGGGCAACTCCTTGTTGGAGTGGTATACCGCCTCGGACAGCCGCAAGAGCTTGCCATTGGGATATTCCATCTGGGCGGCTTTGATGCGGTTCGGATCGTCATTCGTGAGAAACCCGTCGTCCCCCACCGCCATATAGAGATAGGTTTTGCCCTGCGGTCCCGGCCCGAAGGTCAAAGCGCCGGAGCGGTGTATGCTCGAAGACCCTTCAACGCGGAACAAGATTACCTCGGTGGCCGTATCCATCTCGGTCCCTTTGGGTGCCTCAAAGCGGGATAGGCGCAGCTCCTTCTCCTTGGAGATATAGGTGACATACACGTAGCGGTTTTTGGTTTTGTAGTCCGGATCGAAGACCATGGAAGCCAAGCCTGATTCCCCATCGAGGTGGAGCTTTTCCCCCAGGTCGAAGAACTCCTTTTTGACTCCTCCGAGCATGATGTACGCCTTTCCCTTCTTCTCCATCACAATGAAGGAATTGCCCGCCTTCTCGGGCTCCTGCACGACTTCCAGCGGATTGGCGAACTTGACGCCGGGCCAGTAATCCTCGGGCACCAACGGAGCGTACGGGGCTTCGCCGGCCCAGCATGTGGACACCTTAGGGGTGGAGATCAGTTCGAACTTCTGGGCCCCGCTGGGATTGCAGCTAAAGGTCTGGAGCCTGGCCCCGTTGCCCATGCTGCCCCCGACCACGTCCAGACATTCTTTCGGGTCGCTCAGGGCCTTGAGGGTAGCTATCTTCTTGACGTCCGCCAGGACGCTCCACTGTTTGGAAGGTGCGCCGGCTATGGTCCCCCATTGCTGCACAGTGTCCGTTTGCCCATTATTCCTCACGTCCAAAAGCTTGCCGGACTTGACGTTCCTGACGCTATAATTGCTGCCTCCCAGGGAGGCCAACTCCCACTTCTGCTCCGGGGTGCCATTGCACTCGTTCTGCAGCACGAGCGCGCCGTCGTCCGTGCTGCCTTTGGCCACCTCCACGCATTTCGCGCTTTTCTGATTCCGTAGCACGTAGGTTCCGTTCAGGCTTTGAGCCTGAACGAATGGACTTGCCAAGGGCAGGGCAAGGGAAAACCAGAGAGTTAAACGAGCGGGGATGCTTCGGGAAAACTGCATGGTGTACTCCTAGGAATGAAATTGCTTACTACTACTCGATCAAATGCACACTGTAGATACAAAAAATATTTTTCAATGGAAACGGAATTTTTATTCCCATAGTTTTAAAATTGTTACAAAATAGTTACAATTAGATGCCAATTCATACAGATCTTACAGCTGTTAACGATTTTTCCAGGTGATGCTGCACGCAGGAGTTTCCCCGTGCTCTCTCACCTTCTTGGACGCAAGCGCCCGCTGCGTGTTGGCCAGGCTTTGTCCAGCATCCCTAAAATCGGCTCCGGTGGGCAGGGCGCTCAGGTGCTTCACCTTAGCGGAAATGGTCATCAGATCGGTGTGGCTTTGATCCTGGGTCAGCGACGGCCCGGTGGAGTCGGGCGCGCGGGCCGCTAACGCGAAGGCGAGCGCCGGAATCCGGGCAAGCGGGGAACGGAGGACTTGAAACATGAAACCTCCTGGGATGAAAGGGCGGTTGAAAGGCCGCCGGGTTGTCCCCGTTAAAACGAATAGGGATCCCGATCTGCTACCTGAAACTTACATCGATGGCTGTTCCGGATCACGTTCGAGCCCCCATGTCGTAGGCCGCGGATCCCCAAGCGCCCGCCGGTCCGGGGACGATCCGCCGCTCTCAGCATTTCCGGAGAGCCGCACGAAGAGAGGCAAATTCCTAGATTAACGATCTGATTAGGGTGAAACACCTCGGAAAGCAATGACTGGAAAACTGAAGAAAAGGGAGATCGGGAACCCCAAGATACCCGCGGAGGAAAAGTGGCTGCCGGCCTATGGCCGCTTGGGGAAGTTCTGGACCAGTATTGGGAATACAACTTGAAAATGCTTTCCCGTTTCCGGGAGCGGTGCCTGACTCGTGGCGGCAGCGGTTCCTGGCCTTGAAGGAATACCGGGAAAAGCATCCGGACCGGTGGCCGGTCACCGGCGTCCTGGGCCGATGGTGCTTCTCCCAACGCAACAGGCGCGTGACCGGCCGCTTGAACCGCCACCGGACCCGGCGGTTGCGCCGCCTAGGGCTAAGCCTCACGACGACGCGAAGGAACAGGAAACGGTCCTCGCACTGAATTCGACCCGCCCTTCACCCGCCCGCTTGATTCCAGCCCGATCCGCTCCCACTGAAGGTCCGTGAGATACATGGCATGTCTTGCATTGTTTGTGAATATTATGTTATGTAAATCACAAAATCGAACTGATGAGACCCCTTCTGACGACGCGCTTTTCGACACCCAGATTTGGAAGGCCGGTCCGCAACCTTCAGATCGCCGCCCCGCCCCTTTGTGTTCGGTTCCCTATCGGTCCGCCGCGGATCCTTGCGG
>DATENA010000334.1:0-10297 GCA_035275285.1 Fibrobacteria bacterium
AGCCGAGAGCATGGATCCGCAGCAGCGGCTGTTCCTGGAAACCTGCTGGCATGGCCTGGAGAACGCCGGCTACAACCCGAAGTCCCTGTCCGGCAGCCGCTGCGGGGTTTTCGTGGGCTGCTCCGGAAGCGATTACCTGGAGCCGTCGCGGGAGCGCCGCCTCAGCGCCCAGGGGTTCACGGGCGCGGCCACCTCCATACTCGCCGCGCGCATCTCCTTCTTCCTCGATCTGCAAGGGCCCTGCCTGTCCATCGATACGGCCTGCTCCTCGTCCCTGGTCGCCATCGCCAACGCCTGCGACAGCCTGTGCGCCGGCGGCAGCGACGCGGCCCTGGCCGGGGGCGTATTCGTCATGTCCGGCCCCTCCCTGCATATCATGGCCTCCCAGGCCGGCATGCTTTCCCCGGACGGCCGCTGCTACTCCTTCGATCAGCGGGCCAACGGCTTCGTGCCGGGCGAGGGCGTGGGCGTGCTGGTGCTGAAGCGGTTGGCGGATGCCGAGCGCGATCGCGACCCTATCCTCGGGGTGATCCAGGGCTGGGGCGTGAACCAGGACGGCAAGACCAACGGCATCACCGCTCCCAATCCCGAGTCCCAAGCGCGCCTGGAGATGGAGGTATACGACCGGCATGGCATAGACCCTTCCGGCATCCAATTGGTGGAGGCCCACGGCACCGGCACCAAGCTCGGCGATCCCATCGAGGTGGAGGCCCTCAAGAAAAGCTTCCGCAAATACACCCGCCGGACCGGCTATTGCGCCCTCGGATCGGTGAAAAGCAATATCGGGCATTGCCTCACCGCCGCCGGGGTTTCCGGCGTCATCAAGGTGCTGCTGGCCATGAAGCACCGGCAATTGCCCCCGACCATAAACTTCGATCGCCTCAACGAGCACCTTGCCTTGCAGGACAGCCCCTTCTTCGTGAACCGCAGCCTGCAGGAATGGGCGCCGGCGGAAGGCGGGCGCCGCGCGGCCGTCAGCTCCTTCGGGTTCAGCGGGACCAATGCCCACCTGGTGCTGTCCGAGTATGCCGCTCCCCTTCCCGCCGGGAACGGCTCCGTCGTCCTCGACAACGGGAAATACGCCGTTCCCCTGTCCGCCCGCACGGCGGAGCAGCTCCAGGAAGCGGCCCGCGGCCTGCTCGCCGCCCTGCGGCGGGACGGCGCCTCCCTGGACCTGCCCGACCTGGCCTATACCCTGCAAACGGGACGGGACTCCCTGGGGGAGCGCCTGGGATTCATGGCCGACTCCATCGCGCAATTGATCGCCAAGCTGGAGGCCTATCTGGGCGGCGATACGGCCGCGGCCTATCGCGGGCAGGTCCAGGCCAACAAGGAGGGGATGCGCCTCCTGGCCGCCGACGACATCCAGGCCGCGGTGGTGGAGAATTTCCTGGCCCGGAAGAAAATCGGCAAGCTCCTCGATCTGTGGGTCAAGGGCCTCGCCTTCGATTGGAACCGCCTCTATGCCGGAACCCGGCTCCGGCGCATTCCCCTGCCCGTCTACCCGTTCGCCAGGGAAAGGTACTGGATCGGGAATGATGCCGGTTACGGTAACGAATCAGGTATCGGTAACATAAATGGTACCATCGGATCCCTCCATCCCCTGCTGCATCGCAACGTGTCGGACCTGGCGGGCCAGGCGTATGCGACGGGATTCGCGGGCCATGAGCCCTTCCTGCAGGCCGGGACCGGGGGCGGAAGCATGCTGTCCCCCATGGCGTTCGTGGAAATGGCACGGGCCGCCCTGGAGGACGCCCTCCCCGCCGAAGCTTCGGGCCCGGTCCTGGAGCTCCGCGATCTGGCCTGGGAAGCCCCCTTGGCCGTGCAGGCGGGCCGGGAAGCGGTGATCCGCCTTTCCGTCGGCGAAGCCGGCCAGGTCCGTTTCGAAGTCGGCTCCCGCGGCGCCGGGGAAGGGGAACCTCCGGATGTGCATTTCCGGGGCGAAGGCGTTTGCCTGGACGCATCGGACCTCCCCGCCCTTGACATCGCCGCCCTCGATGTCGCCGGCCTGGAGGCCGCGGGCGGGCTCACCGTTCTCGGCCTCGGCGAGGGGGATGCCCATCCCGCCTATGTCCTGCCTCCCGCCATTCTGGACGGCGTGCTGCGCGCCTGCATGTCCAGGTGCGCAGGACCCGACGGCCTCCCGGATACGCGGCTGGGCCCCGCGACCTTGGCCTCGTTGCGGGTGAGCGCGCCCTGTCCGCGGGAGACGTTGGCCTGGGTGCGGCCCGCCGGGTCGGCCGATCCAAATCGCCATGGCCCGGCTTTCGATGTGGACCTTTGCGATCGGGCCGGAGCGGTATGCGCCAGCCTGCGGGGCCTGGCCCTGTCGGCAGGGGCGGCCGTCCCGGACGCCGAAGCGGCGGACGCCGAAGCGGCGGACGCCGAGGCGGCGGGCGCCGAAGCGGCGGCGGATGCAAGCGCCTGGGACGGCATCAGCTACGCCTGTGATTGGGAAGCGCAGCCCGCAATGGCTGCGATGGCGATGATGGCGGCGGGCTCCCATGCGAAGGTCCTGATCGCCTGCTTCGGCCCTTCCTTCCGGCTCGAAACGGCCTTGCTCGAGCATTATCGGAACATGGGGTCGACCGATATCCGGATCCTCCGGTTCTCGGACCGCACTGAGCGGGCTTCCGAGCAGGATTGGTTATGCGAGAGCGGGGATGCGGGGTCCCTGGCCCGCTGCCTGGAGGGAATGGAAGCGCCCGATGCCTTGTATTTCCTGGCCCTGGACGGCGCGGCCGAATCGGCGTCCATGCGGGAGCCGGGGGATGCGGGCCCGGAAGTCCATCTGTTGCGCCTGGCCAAGCACCTCAAGCAAGGGGCCGGCGGCCGCATCGACACCTATGTGTTGACCTTGGATGCCCAGGGCCCCCAGGGCTCGGAAAGCGGGTCGACGGGCCCTCGCGGGGCCGCGGCCGCCGGCCTCGGCTATTCCCTGGCCCAGGGCAGCTCAAGGTTTCAGGTGAGGAATCTCGATCTTTCCGCCCGGGACCTGGGCACGCCCGAATCCCGGAGGGAGCTGGTCGCCGCCCTGCTCCGGGAGCCCGCCTCGGATCGCGGGGAGATTTTCCGGCTCCGGGCGGGCCGCCGCTATCGCCAGGCCTTCTTCCCGCTGAAATGGGATGCGCCCGACCACCAGGCCCTGCGCCAGGAAGGCGTTTATCTCATCGTGGGCGGCAGCGGCATCGTGGGCCGGACCATCACCCGGGAACTGATCCGGAAGTACCGGGCCACGGTGATTTGGACCGGCCGCAGCGCCGAGGATTCCGACAAGGTGCGGAAGGCCCTCGCATCCGCCGGAGAACGCGTGGCGTATGTCCAGGCGGATGCCACCGATCCTGCCGCCATGCGCCGCGCGGTGGAGACGATCAAGCGCGGGCATGGACGCATCGATGGGGCCGTATTCGCCGGCATGGTCTTCGATTTCGGCAACTCCGTCGATCAGACCACCGAGGCGGAATTCCGCGCCATCGCCGAGGTGAAGATCAAGGGCAGCCGGGCGGTGTTCGCGGCCCTGGCGGAAGAACCCCTGGATTTCCTGTGCTATTTCTCCTCGGGACAAGCCTTCGCCTTCTCCGGGGCCGCGCAGCTTTCCGCCTATTCGGCAGGCATCGTGGCGGCGGATAGCTTCGCGCGCTCGTTGCGCGGGGTTTCCGCCTTCCCCGTGGGCATCATCAACTGGGGCTTCTGGAAAGCCTCCGTCGCGGAGATCAAGGCCATGCCCGCGGGCGTGTCGATGGATAATCTGGACGCCCTGGAAGACCGGGAGGGCTTCGCCTGCTTCGAGCGCTTCGTGAACGAGCTGGGCCGCGGCCGGCTGCACCAGGTGCTGGGCATGAGGGCCTCGCCGCAGATCGAGGCCCTCATGCATGGCAACCGCGAAGAGGCCATGGTGCTCGCCGGCGGGCCGGCGGCCCATTGGGGCGACGGACGTGGGATCCGGATCGCGGTGCCTTCGGAGACGATCGGGGAGCTCAAGCGGGCCGGCAAGCAAGCGGCCCTGGAGGCCTGGTTCATCAGGCTGCTCCATGCCCAGGTGGTGGGAATGCTCGGGGACGCAGCCAGGACCATGCCGCAAACGGCGGATGCCTTGCGCTCCGAGGCCCGCGTCCTCGGGAAATACTCCGCTTGGTGGGCCCAAGCCCTGCGCCTCCTGGCCGACGCGGGCTGCGTGGATCCGGAGGGCGGCCTCTTCCGGGGCTGGAGTAACCCCGACGATACCCTCCGGGACGCCTGGCGCATCCAGAAGGGGAGCTTCCAGCAGGATCCCGATTGCCGGGCCCTGGCCGGCCTGGTGGACGATTGCCTGGTCCATCTCCCGGACATCCTGCAAGGCCGCACCCTGGCCACCGACATCGTCTTCCCCGACTCTTCGATGGCCAAGGTGGAGGGCGTGTACCGGGACAACGCCGTATGCGACGTCTTCAACGGGATCGTGGCCGATACCGCCGCCGCTTGCGCCCGATCGGCGGGGGCCCAGGTGCCCCCGGTTCCCCTGCGCATCCTGGAAATCGGCGCGGGCACCGGCGGGACGTCCGCCCTCGTATTCGCCAAGCTCAGGCCATACCGGGACGCCGTGGGGAAATACACCTACACCGATCTGTCCAAGGCCTTCCTCTTCCATGCCGAAAAGACCTTCGCCCCCGACTGCCCTTATCTCGAATGCCGCCTGCTGGACGTCGAGCGGCCCCTGGAACCCCAGGGCATAGGATTGGGCGGCCACGACATGGTCATCGCCACCAATGTCCTGCACGCCACCCGTAACATCCGGCGTACCCTGCGCAATGCCAAGGCGGCTTTGCGCCAGGGAGGCATGCTGGTGCTGAACGAGATGAGCCGCGATTCCCTGTCCACCCATTTGACCTTCGGGTTGCTGGACGGGTGGTGGCTTTTCGAGGATCCGGAGCTGCGCATCCCCGGTTGCCCGGGCCTCGCGCCCGAAAGCTGGCAGAGGGTCCTGGAGGAGGAGGGCTTCCGCGCCGTGGCCTTCCCGGCCCGGGAAGGTCATGGGCTGGGCAACCAGGTCATCGTGGCTTTCAGCGACGGCATCATCCGCCAGCCGGGATCCCCGATGGCCAAGCCCGTCCCCTTCCCCACCGCTCCCGCGATCGCCGCAACTGCCGCGGATCCCGCCGTTCCTGCGCCAGCGCCCGCACCGGTTGCCGAGCGCGCGCCGACGCCTGCCGCGATTGCCGAGCCCCGCCCGTCGGCGCCCGCCGCCACCGCTCCCGCCGGTTCCGCCCTGGTTTTGCCTGGCCAGGCCTTGCCGGGTATCGTGCAGTCCCAAATCCTGGCCTGCCTTTGCGGGGTCCTGAAAATCGCTCCCGGAATCGTCCGGCCCGATGCGGCCTTCTCCGACTACGGCGTGGATTCCATCCTGGGCGTGAATTTCATCAAGCAGGTGAACGAACGCCTCGGGATCAACCTGAATACCGCCGTGATCTTCGATTACGCCTCCCTGGAAGCCTTGAGCCGGCATGTGGCCACGGCATATCGCGAGCAGGTGGAAGCCCGGTTACGGTCCGCGGCCCCGGCAGCGGCGGCCGCTGCGGCTACCTCGGCCACCCCGGCCGGGGCCGTCGGCGCTCGCCCCACCGCCAAGCCCGTTCCGCGGGGGCGGCGCATGGAAAGGCCCGGAAAGGCTCCCTCCGCGCATCCCGAAATCGCCGTGATCGGGCTGTCGGGCATGGCGCCCAAGTCGGAGGATGCACGGGCCTATTGGAAGAACCTGTCGCAAGGCGTTTCGTGCATCGAAGCGCTGCCGGCCCGCTACCTGGACCCGGCCTATTACAGTCCCCGGAAGCAGGCCGGCAAGACCCGCTGCAAATGGGGCGGCATTCTCGAGAAGCGGGATTGCTTCGATCCCCTGTTCTTCAATATCTCGCCCAAGGAAGCCGAGTCGATGAATCCGCATCAGCGCCTGGTGATGCAGGAAAGCTGGAAGGCCATCGAGGATGCCGGATACGATCCGCGCAAGCTGGCCGGCTCGCAAACCGGCATCTTCGTCGGCGCGGAGCCCACGGGCTATGTCGGCGAAAGCTTCACCGGGTTCTCGGATGCCATCGTCGCCTCGCGCCTGTCCTATTTCCTCAACCTGAACGGGCCGGCCTTCGTGGTCAATACCGGCTGCTCCTCTTCGGCCGTGGCCCTGCACCTCGCCTGCGAAAGCCTCCGGCATGGAGAGACGGAACTGGCCCTGGCCGGCGGCGTCAATGCCGCCATGAGCCATTACACCCAGGTGCGCCTGGACGAAATCGAAATGCTGTCCCCCACCGGCCGGTGCCTGGCCTTCGACGGAGAGGCGGATGGCACGGTGATATCCGAGGGCGTCGGCATGGTGGTGCTGAAGCGGCTGGAGGATGCCGTGGCCGCCGGGGATCCGATCCATGCCGTGATCAGCGGATCGGGAATCAACCAGGACGGCGCCAGCAACGGCATCACGGCCCCCAACGGGGCGGCCCAGGAAAAGTTGATCAGCGCGGTGTACCGGAAGTTCGGCATCGATCCTTCCCGCATCGGCTACGTGGAAGCCCACGGCACGGGAACGAAGCTGGGCGATCCGGTGGAGGCCAATGCCCTGATCCGGGCCTTCCGCGGCTTCACCTCCAAGCAAGGTTATTGCGCCCTGGGCACCGCCAAGGCGAATATCGGCCATACCGCCGCGGCCGCCGGCGTGCTCGGGTTGATCAAGGTGATCTTCTCCCTCCGGAATCGCCGCATCCCGGCTTTGCCGGGGCTGCGAACCGTCAATCCGCTGATCGAACTGGAAGGCTCGCCTTTCCGCATCAACACCCATGACGAGGAATGGAAGGCCGACGGCGGCCCGCGCATGGCCGCGTTGAACTCCTTCGGCCATAGCGGGACCAATGCCCATCTGGTGATCCGCGAGTACCTGCCTCCCATCGCCGCCGCGGCTCCCGCTCCCGTCGCCGGGCAGGGGGCCATATTCCCCTTATCGGCGAAGACGCCGGAGCAATTGCGGGAAAAGGCGCGGGGCCTGCTGGATTGGCTGCGCTCCCCGGAACTGCGGGACCCGGCGGCGGGGCCGTTGGACGTGGCCTATACCTTGCAAGCGGGCCGGGAGCCCATGGAGGAACGGGTGGGCTTCATCGCCGACTCCCTGGACCAACTGGCCGGCAAGTTGCAGGCCTGGCTGGAAGGGACTCCGGGATCGGAAGGCATGGCCCGGGGCACGGTGAAGCGCAAGCCGGATGCCGTGGGCCTGTTCGGCCAGGACGAAGAACTGCGCGAGGCCGTGGGGAAATGGATCGCCCGCAACAAGCTGCCCAAGCTCCTGGAGGCGTGGATCCAGGGGCTGGACCTGGATTGGGATTCCCTGTACCGCGGATCGCGGCCCCGCAGGGTGCGGCTGCCGACTTATCCGTTCGCCCAGGAGCGGTATTGGACCCAAGGCGCGGGCATGACGCCCGCCTCCGGGGACGCCGTCCGCATGGCCCCGGCCGCCGCGGACCTCGGATCGGTCGAGGACATCCTCAAGGACGTGGATGAGGACGCCATCGATACCGAGCAAGCCCTGATCCTGATCAAGAACCTGGTTTGACGCAACGATATTCACCGCATCGGCGGAGACAAAGGGACAATGATTGATTTCATCGAATACGTAGTCGCGGAGCTGAAACGCAAACGGCTTTCCCGGGCCGATGCCCTGGAACTGATCCGGCAATTCTCGCGGAAGTCTCCCGGCGCGGGCCGGTCCGAGGCCCCGCAGGCTTCCTCGCATCCGCTCCTGCAGGCCAATACGTCGGACCTGTCCCGGCTGGGCTTTTCGTCGGTATTCACCGGCGAAGAGTCTTTCCTCGCCGATCATCGCATCCTCCTCGGTGGGCAGGCCGCCCGCAAGGTGCTGCCGGGGGCCGCCTGCCTGGAAATGGCCCGGGCCGCCGCCGAGAGGGTCTTCCGCGCGGAGGAAGGCGCGGGCATCCTGAAGCTTACCGACATCGTGTGGTTGCACCCGCTCCTGGTGGAGGAACCCACCGAAGTATCCCTCACCCTGTACGCGGACGATCCGGATGGAGGTGAGGAAGGGATCGGTTTCGAGATCTCCAGCGCCTCCAGGGAGGAGGATGGCCAGGCGGCGGAGAAGGTGCATTGCCAGGGCCACGTGGCTCGCGTAGCCCGCGTGGACGCCCCCGCTTCCGCCAGGCTGGACCTGGACAATCTCCGCAGCCGGATGGGAAGGCCGCGGCTGGATGCGTCCCGGCTTTATGCGACCTATCGCAAGGTGGGGGCGGAATTCGGGCCAACCCATCGGAGCCTGGCGGAAATACACGTGGGCGAGGCCGAGGCCCTGGCCCGCCTGGTGCTCCCGGCCCCGGTGGAAAGCCTTCGGGACATGCCCCTGCATCCCAGCCTCCTGGATGGCGCTTTGCAGGCCTGCATCGGCTTGCTTCCCGATCCCGATGCCCCCGGCAAAGCCGCCTTGCCCTTCGCCCTGGAAAACCTGGAAGTCCTGGGCCCTTGCGTCCCGGAGATGTTCGCCTGGATCCGCCATGCCCCCGGCAGCGGTCCCGCGGACAGGCTGGCCAAGGTGGATATCGATCTTTGCGATGCCGAAGGCGCGCTATGCGTCCGTTTACGCGGCTTTTCCTCCCGCGCTTCCGGAGGCCTGCCCGCCGAGGAAAGGTCCGGGGCCATCGGCTTGCTGCTCGCCGCCCCGACCTGGAAGGCCATCCCGGCCCCCGCGTCCCTGGCCGCTGCCGAGTTCTCCCGCGTTCATGTCCTGCTGTTCGGATTCCCGGACCTGGATGCCCGGGCCCTGGAAGCATCGCTGCCCGGCAGCCGATGTCGCAACTTCCCGCTGCCGGCGGGAACGGACGCGGCCGGGCTCTATTCCGGGGCGGCCCTGGAGGTTTTCGGGCTGCTGCGGGAGCTGATGGGGAGCAAGTCGACGGGACAGGCGCTGGTGCAAATCGCCGTGGCCGGCACGCCGGAGGGACACCTCCTGGCCGGCCTCGAGGGTCTGCTCAAGACCGCCCGCCTGGAGAATCCCCAGGTAACCGGTCAGCTACTCCTGGTCCCCCCGGAGCTATCCGTCCCCGATCTCGCCGAGCGGCTGCGGGAAGGCCGCCGCCGCCCCCAGGATACCCTTTGCTCCCACCTCGACGGACAGCGCCGGGTTTCCGTCCTGGCGGAAATCCCGGAACCGCCCGGGCCTCCCCCGCTCGCCTTCAAATCCGGCGGCGTTTACCTGATCACCGGCGGTTTGGGCGGCCTGGGAACGGTTTTCGCCCGGGCCATCCTGGAGGCCTGCGGGGATGCCCAGGTGATCTTGTCCGGGCGCTCGCCCCTGGACGAGACCAAGCGCGCCCGCCTGGCGGGCTTGGCCCCGGGTCCCGATCGGATCGGGACCCGGGTTTCCTATCGCCAGGCCGATATCGCCGAGCCGGTCCAGGCCCGGGGATTGGTGGCCGGCATCCTGGAGGAGCGGGGGCGCCTCGACGGCATCCTGCATGCCGCCGGCATCATCCGCGACGGCTACATCCTGAAGAAATCCGCGGAGGAGTTCCGCGCGGTGCTGGCGCCCAAGGTGGCCGGAACCGTCAATCTGGACGAGGCCACCCGGGACCTCGACCTGGATTTCCTGGTCCTGTTCTCATCGGGCGCGGCCGTCACCGGGAATGCCGGCCAATCGGATTACGCGGCGGCCAACGGTTTCCTGGATCGGTTCGCCGGCCACCGTAACATACTGGTTACCCAGGGCGCAAGGCGCGGCAAGACCCTCTCCATCGATTGGCCCCTCTGGCAGGAGGGAGGCATGGGCATGGACGAGGCGGGCCGGGCCCGGGCCAGGAGCGACGCCGGCATGCATCCCATGCGAACGACGACGGGTCTTCGCTGCTTCCATCGCGGCCTTGCGTTGGGCCAATCCCGGCTCCTGGCCGTGGAAGGGGAGCTGGCGCGGCTTCGGGGCATACTCCTCGCCGATCCCGCGTCCCCGCACGGAACCGGCCTTCCCGCAACGGTCCCCGCGCAGGATCCGATCCCGGCGGCACCCGCCGCGGCGATGGAAGCCGGCGACCTGGAGGCGAAGGCTCTCGACTATATCAAGGGCCAATTGGCCGCCCTGCTGAAGGCGCCGGCCCATCGCCTCGATCCGGAAGCGCCCCTGGAGAGATACGGCATCGATTCCATCCTGGCCATGAACCTCACCGGCCAATTGGAAAAGACCTTCGGCCCGCTGTCCAAAACCCTGTTCTTCGAATACCAGACCCTGCGCGAGCTCGCCGCCTACTTCGTCAAGGCCCACGGTACCCGCCTGGCGGAAATCCTCTCC
>DATENA010000335.1:0-4995 GCA_035275285.1 Fibrobacteria bacterium
CAGGCCCCAAAGGCATAATCCCTATTCCATCGCAACGCTACGCACCCTCCTGGCGTTTTCGTTGGTGCAAACCCTGGACTTCTGCCCAGCTTGCCGTTCCGCCAAGCTCCACCCCCGCTCCTTTTATATGACACAGTAGAATTAACGGCGATATCCACCGGTACGGAAATTAGTGTGTTGATAGGGGGGCAGGATGGAGGTTCCTCCACACAGTGGGCGATCACTAGCATTCAAGTTGGGCCACCGATGTGATAAATGGGAATATTTCAAAATGATTGAAATGTTGGCGTGGGAGGACGAAAGAAAAAGGGTGAAGACTCCGATCTACGTATCATGCGGCGAGCCTGAGGGCTTGGAATTCGCGCCAGCATTCGTCCCAGCGATTGGATTTGATGACAGTACGCAGGGATAGGATAGTTTCTCCGCCCTCCCTTGTCCACCGCATCCCGCTCTGGCACATTCTGGCTTTCACGATGCTTTTGCAGGCCGCTTCCACCACTCCACTGCCCACGGGCAGATTGCGATGATGGTACCACGCGTAGTTCATCCGCTTCAGATTATTTCGGAAAAAGCGCATGGCGGAGTGCAGATCGGTTCTTCGTAAGTATTCGGTGAACCCCATATTTTTGGACCTTGGAGCGCCATCTGGCCCTTTGTATCTTTGGAAGTTCGCGCCAACCGCTTTCGGTCCACGAAAGGACACTTCGCCTATGAACCTGCGCTTGCTCCCGGTTTTCGCCGTCCTATGCCTTTCCCTGCCGACCCTTTCCCAACCGCTCAGGCCCACGCCGGCTTCCCGGGCGGCCTCGATCGTGAATCCCCGCGATTCGGGAACGGGAATTGACGAGAAAAAATGGGTCAGGCACGGGTATTCCGCGGACAAAAAGGTCTATCGGGCCAAGGGGCGCGTCATCCTGTTGCTTCGGAGCGGCGCCCGTACGCGCCTGGGGAAGGCCCATGCGTTTACCCCGCGCGCAAAGGCGTCGAGTCCCCTGTCCGCGAACGCCGAGGTCGTTTCCTTCGACGAAGGCTCCGTCGATTTCCAAACTTTGAAGTTGGAATTGGAGAAAGATCCGGAAGTGGCCGGCGTGGAACCCGATCTCCGGGTCCGCTCCTCCTCGATCCGCGAGCCGAAGATCAAATCGACCGACATCGACTTCACCGCCGCGCAACATAAAACGGCCAGGCTCCCCCGGTCTGGCAAGCGCGCCAAGACGGTCCGGGTCGGATTGCTGGATACGGGCATCGATTACTTGCATCCGGATCTGGATAACGCGGTGGAAAAAGGGGTGAACCTAATCTACGCCAAGCCCGAGAACGATTCCATCGGGGGAGAAGCCGCCGATTCCACGGAAATGGACTACAATGGCCATGGGACCAAGGTGGCGGGCATCATCGGCGCGGAATGGAACGGCATCGGCATCGATGGCCTGTCCGAGGCGAAACTGATCGGCATAAAGGCCTTCGATAAGGACGGGAACGGACGGCTGTCCGACGTGATTGCCGGGATCCAATGGGCCATGGACCATGGGATAGAAGTGCTGAGCATGTCCTGCGGGACCTATGAATATTCCGCCGCGCTCGGGAATATCGTTTCCGAGGCCCTGTCCAGGGGGATGCTCCTCACCGCCGCGGCGGGCAATGACCGCTTTGGCACCGCCGCCTATCCCGCCCGTTATCCCGGGGTCGTTTCCGTCGGCAGCCTGGATGAATCGGATCGCCCGAGCGAGTTCTCCAACTTCGGGCCGGAGGTGGGGATATACGCGCCCGGGGAACGGGTTCTCAGCACCAACCTCAAGGAGAGCGGGGAGCCGTACCAGATTTTCTCCGGCACGTCCGCCGCCTGCGCCCACGTTTCGGGGTTGATCGCCCTGGCCCTCTCCGAAGGCGCCGGCAAGGCGGAAGTGGGATCCCTCCTGGCCGGTACGGCGGCGAGGCGGCTCGCCTTCTTCAGCCCCGGAGAGCCCGAATACGCGGCAGTCAACCAGGAGGCCTTCCTGTCCGCCTTCCGCAAACGGAAGAGCACGCGCCTGAGCCTGACGGGCCTGGGAGCGGATCGGCTGGTCTGGGGCCTCAAGGATTCCATCAAGGTACGGTACCGCATCCAGAATACGGGGACGCAGCCTACCCCGAAAACCGGGGTCAGCATGAAGATCACCATGGGAACCCTGATCGGTTCGGTCGCCTTGCGGGAATTGCCCGCGCTCAAGGCCGGGGAATCCTTCACCGGAACCTCTGTCCTGCCCGAGAGCTATTCCCAAACCCCCACCGAAGCCGATATTTCCCTGTCGCTGGACGGGATGAACGAGAACGTATCGGAAGGATTCGAGGCCCGGGCCCATGTCAGCGTCCTGGCTTCGCCCCGGCGGAGGCTGTACGCTTCGGCCCTATGGCTGAACGATATGGAACCCGGGAGATCCCCGGGCAGGAAGCTGATCCTGAAGATCATGAACCTCGGAAACGTGGCGGTGCCCGCCACGACTGTGGTCCCGCGGATGCAGCAAGGGGGCCATTGCGAATACGGCCGGGTCGCGGCCGATGTCGTGGGACCCGTCGCGGCGATGGGCGTCTTGGCTCCGGGCGAATCGCGCGCCCTGGAAGTCGGCGTGCCGGAAATGGACGTCCCCGCCACGAACAGCTTTACGGTGATGGCGGCTTTCCTGGACGGGACGGATACCTTATACAACGCCAAAAAGCAAATGCAGGCGATTACGAAGGGCCAGTTGAAGCCCCTCTATGCCCAGGAGGTCCATCGTTGGATCGCCCGGGAGGCGGTGAACCTCCTCAAGCTGCAGGGGATCTACATACCGGACCTGATGAACCCGCAATCGCCCTACCTGGGGGGTGTGACCCCGTACATGGACTTCGACGAAAAGACCACGACCGTCACGCCGCATGACGACGCTTGGTGGACCTCGGCCACCTTGGCGGGCTATACCCATCTGACTCTGGTCAACGGCGCGCATGACGCCGACGAAACCGATATCGTCTTCCATTATTCGGGTATGGATCTCTTCGATACACATTTCTGGAAGGTCGATGAGGACGATGTTACCGGCCATACCTACGGCACGCTCGGGCATCATCATCACAGCGCATTGGAGAGAATCCGCGCCACCATGTTCGGCAAGTCCGTGATGAGCGACTCCTACCTCACCAAAGGCGCCTTGGACCATTACAAGAAAGGGTACAAGGACGCGGCTTGGTATTTCATCGGCCACATCGTACACTTGATCGGGGATTTGTCCGTGCCCTCGCATATCGATGATTCCAACTGGCACGGGGTGTGGGGGGATGCCTACCATGATTGGATGGACAAAGGCAATTACAGCCTTTTCGGGTCCGCGCAGATCGCGAAGGATGCGGGGGGAATGATCGACCCGTATCAGGAGGCGGCCCTGGGGGATCCCGTCCGGTTCCTGGCCTATACGACCGCCCAGGTTGGCAACGCCTTCGGCTATGGCAACGCCAACAACAATCCGTTCAACGACGATTATGGCGCCAGCGGCAACCGGACCTTGTTGGGGAAAGATCCCCATTACGACGGCTATATGGCCCAGGTCTACGCGAGCATGCGGGCTTCGAACGCCGCCATAGGGCTCCCGGAAGAGCATCCCATGACCTTCAACCACATCGCCCAGTTCGAGGTGACGGATAAGACCCTGTACACCACATGCGAATGGGAGACGGATTTCTGGGGGAGTTTGTTCGATGAATACCTGACCGATTGCAAGGATCATAACGGCCACATTGACATGAACAATTCCAATGGGATGGGCGTCGGCAACGGGGACAGGGACATGGAAGCCATCGCCCGCGTCAACGTCAATTACGCCATCCGGGCCTGCGCCGGACTGATCTATTACTTCGCCAAGGAAACCGGGCAGCTCAACTATAGGGCATTGCCCGCCTTAAACGCCCTCCTTTTGCAGTAGCGAGGATCGGGTGCCCGGACCTGGAATCCGGGCTGCCTTGCTTTTTAACAAACCGCGCCAAGAAATGTAATCCTTCACTGATCTTTACCCCGGGTTTGTAGCGCACTTTGTGCGTGAATTAGGGCCAAGCCTTGTCCAATCAGATGTACGGCCAAGGAGCAGGACTCGATGACCCCCAATGTGGCGCAGGAAAGGGATTGGACCCTTTTGGCATGCATGTCATCGCCGAAACTCCCGTCCACGAAATGATGCAGGGTCGAATAGCGTATCTTTTCACGATGCTTTGCCGGCGACAGAGCCATAGCAGCCTCCTTTTGCGGAAGGAAAACTGCAAATTTAGCCCGTGATTGCCGACGATCAAGCACCACGTGAAATCCAGGGATCGAATTTCAAGGTAATCAGCATGTTACCCAAATGAGGGAATCTCTGAGACGCCCATTAGCAAATGATGCCGGCCACGAAAAAGACCATATCCGTTTGGCTTGCGCCCACACTCTTTGGTCATTCCGGCCAGACCGCGCTAAGGGAGTGCTTGAAGATCATTTAGGGGATTGGAGCGATTCAGTCAGGCGACACGATCGATTCTTGTTGGATCTCCATGTGGACGAGAAATAAGGGTCCACTTTCTGTGTGTGTGGGCACTCGGCGGGCCTCTTCACCTGCGGTCTCCGTTAGCGCCCCAGCGGTTCTTCATTGCGGGTTGCGGGCGCTCGCTCCGGGGAATGTAAACCCCGCTCGCGTCCTCGCCCGGCGCGCAAGTCCGCTCATTGCGTCTTCCCTTCGGCCTTCCCAGGCCACTTCCTGCTGGCGCCGCGTTCAATGGGGTGCGGAAATACAAACCGCCGCGCGTCGCGTGCGTCGGGAATTCAGCGAAGGGAATAGACGCGCATAATAATGAAAATTGGCGAATCATTAAGGCCGATCGTTTAAAAGAAAGCCCCTGGAAACGAGGAAATCCGCGAACGATATCGGCCTTTCATTTGTTGCGGCTTCGAAACCGTCATTCAATGGAAAGTCCTGCCGCATGTTGGCCCCTAATGCCGAAATATGCCCGGCCATG
>DATENA010000336.1:0-4389 GCA_035275285.1 Fibrobacteria bacterium
CTCGGGGCCGGCGGAACGCCGGCCCCGAGGGGGATTCCGGCCAGCGCCGCCGCTTCGGCGGCGACAGTGAAATGGGTTGTCGATTGGGCGGTAATGGGTTCCAGCATGGCCGTCATATAAGATACCACGCCGGAGCCTCCATGTCACCCGAGTTGCAAACGCACCGTCTTGATCCATTTCCAGAAATCGACGGCGCGGCTTCGCGACAGCAGCTTCTCACCGGAAACCCCGCTCAGGTCCACGCGCGAGCAGCAGGGGAATTCGTCGATCACCGATAGCAATGGCAGGTTTGGCAAGAGGGATAAAGAGGGCGAGAAAGATCTTCCCAACGGGTTCCGCTGCGCAAGATCCGCAGGATGCCCTCCAGAACCATTCGCGTATTTTGAATGGGGCGACACGGTTTTCCAGGCCACCAATTTGGAATGGGAAAGTGCGGCCTGCCCCCTCCCACTGAAGGTCAAAAAGGCCGAATCCTTCCTGTCCTGGGGAGGATACTTCGGATACAATGGTTTTGACGGCGGCAAGTTCCCGGGCAAGGTTGTGCAAGACCATAACCATCTCTATCTGGGTGTCCTCGGGAGATACTATCTCCGGAGGCGATTTGCCAACGGAGCGTATGTAGCGGATTACCTGCATTTCGGCCACGAATACATCGAATTCATAGTGCGAGACGATCAGCCCACTCTTTCGGAAACGCGATATCCGGTTTCCAACTCGCTGCTTGGGGGATACAAATACACCTCGGAGCTCGGATTTTCGGCGGTTATCTCCATCGGAGTGACCGGCCGTGTTTACCATAAAGAGGTGAAAGCCGCAACCGGGAGCGCTACATCGGGATTGGATGTCGACTTAACCCCGGCCGTGCAAACGGGTTTCGGGTATTCCTTCTGAGTCCGCAGAAGATCGTCGAATGCCCTTGGGGAGCCGACTAATCTCTAGGCGGTTACGGGACAAATAGCTAACCTATCGGGAGAAACTGTACACCATTGAAAATGGTGACTGAATTATCTGGCGAAGTCCAACGGTTTGAATTATTAGGGGCTTCCACATCTTTATGGGGCCTGGGAATTTGGTAAGTTCTGCGGATGTCCCGTTCCAAGAAACTTGAAGATGCATACCGCTTCCCCGGCTTTCGACCCGTCCCAAACCTGCAAGGGATCTTCGGCGACGGCGCGCGCGAGACCTTTCCTGCGGAGGGTTTCGCATCTTCCTGGACTTGGAGGTGCGCCGGGTCGATTGCCGGAGATGCGGAAAGGTGAAGCAGGAAAAGATTTCTTTCCTCGCGGACAATCCTTTCTATACCAAGTGGTTTGCCTATTACGTGGGGCGCCGCTGCCGTTCCACGAGCATCCAAAGCATCGCCAAGGAGCTTTTCCTGGATTGGCACCAGGCCAAGGAGTTGGACAAGCAGTACATGCAGGAGCAACTCCGGCGAGCAGGTCGTCCCGCCCCTGTGGCCATTGGCGTGGACGAAATCTCGATCCGCAAGGGCCACACCTATCGTATCGTGGTCAGCGACCTTGTGCGCAAACGGCCCATCTGGTTCGGAGGCGTGGCTCGCTCGGAGGAAAGCATGGATCTGTTCTTCAAGGAGTGGGGCAAGAAGCAGACCGGGAAGATACGGCTGGCGGTCATGGATATGTGGAAGCCATTCCGCAACTCCACGTTGAAGCACTGTCCGAACACGGCAATTCTGTTCGACAAGTTCCATGTGATGAAGCACTTGGGAGACGCACTGGACAAGGTCCGCAAGAGCGAGTATGGCCGGCTGTCGGGCAAGGAGCGGGCCTACATCCAGGGACAGAAGTATACGTTGCTGTCCTGCAAGGCCAACCTCAGCCTGGATGGCCGGCTCTCGCTCAAGAAGCTTCTGGCTGCGAACCAGAGGCTCTCCAAGGCCTACATCCTCAGGGAAACCTTCGGGCAACTTTGGAGCTACGACAGGGAAGGCTGGGCCCGCAAGTTTTTCGACCATTGGAAAGCCTCGCTGAAATGGCAACGCCTGCGGGACGAGGAATATCTGCGGCTCAAGGTGCTTACATGTATGCTTCCGGAGATATGAACGCTGAGCCAAACCTATCCCTCTATACAGTATAGGGTAACGTGAGAGTTAAAAACGGGTCCAAAATCACCCACTCGATCGCCCGAAGACCCTTTTACTCCGGTGCGCATTGACAAGATCACGGCCCGCCTCCGTCATTGCCCTCGTCGCAGTACCCCGGTACAGCTCCTCGGGCTGCTTAGGAGGCGGGGCCGCTTCTCTGTGACACTTCCTGCCCGTGCTCTTGTCAATGCGCACCGGAGTAACTTGTTCATGATATCCTCCTCGTATTCGACGCTCATAGCGGAGAGCGGATCATCACCAGCAGGCGTCGTGATCCCGAAAGGGATGGCTGCCGATGCCTGGCGTCATTCCCCTGTTCCGCTTCCAGGCCGAGGTAATGGCCCTCCGCCCACACTTCCACCTTTTCCACGTCGGTTGCATCCCCGTTGATCCGGACCCGGCTTTTCCTTTCTTCCACCACGGTGTCCCCGTAATCCCTCCGCCATCCTTTCAGATAATTCAGCATCTTCACGCTTTCGGGAATTCCCGGCTGGACGTCGAAGGCGGTGAAATCTTTCCGGGTCAGGGAGATCCAGCCGGGCACCAAATCGGGCCCGCTTCGTTTGAGAGCAAGGATCTTTTCGGGAAACTTGGCGTCCACTCCAACCAGCTTGGCCAGGCCCGGGCACGGGAACAGCGCGTGGTCCTTACCGTTGGCGGTATCCACCGCGACCAGGGTATCGCCTTTGAGCGCCAATATTTGACTGTCGTCGAAGGAAAAAATCGGAGACCGATAGCCGTCGAAACCGGAAACGGGCCGCGTCTTTTTTTCCATCAAATTCCGAATCAGGATTATCCCGCCGGAGTGCGGGTCGCTCTCGCCGCTTTGCGGCTCGGGAGGCGTGGCCGTAATTCCGGAAAAGCTGAGGACTATCTCCCACCACCGCCGGGGTTTCTTGTTCTTGTCGGCCTTGCCCTTGGAATAACCGTATACCCAGGCCATGGCCATGACCAGGCAGGCAAGCATCATTCGATTCCTCATGATTTTCGCGTCCTTCATATCCGCCGGGTGGATTCAGATCAAAAGCGATTGGACAAAAGGGAGTCCAAGGGATGGAAATGCCCGCTTTCCATGGGAGAGGCCTCCTCCTTGGTTGATACCAATAATCCCCTCGAAATTCCCGATTCCGTGGAATCCTTCACAAAAAAGGAAAGGATGGTTTCGCCTTCCCATAACAACCAAACCTTTCTGCCCGCGGGCAATTTCTCGCCGCTGATCCGGATCAAACTCATGAAGGTCTGCCGGGCAACCAGCTGTCCATGATGGATGGGGATAAGCGCCGCTTGAACGCATATCATAAAGAATAAAATGGCGAGGAGCCATCCCGATGACATTATCTTGGGCATGTTCTTTCGGACCACTGCATAAAGGCCGCCCGAAAGCAAAAGGGCGAACAGCAACAGCATGAAGTAAAATTCCTTGGCAAGGTCCCCGGCCTTGGGCAAGGTGCTGAATATATCGGTGCGCTCGGTCGGATCCAATAAAATGGACCGGAATTGAACGATTTTCCGCAGATAAAATTGCGGCCATCCCATGGAGAACAGCAAGGCAAAGGAATACCATTTATAGGGCGATGCCTGGACGCTTCTTGACACGGCCGAGGTCATGCGCTCCGTCATGCCTGGTTGATCCGGGTTCTTCCTCCTCCCCTTAAACCAAGCCAGTCCCGGAATTATTCCAATCAGGATAATGATCGCCAGCATACTGGAAAGGGTCAGCATGGTATGGAACCAAAACATGGCGCCGGCATAAAAAGTCCTTTCGCCGAACGCGCCGAAATCAGCCATCACCCCGAGCGAAAGAAGACGGAACCGAAGGCTTAAGTACCCGCAACCATAAATCAGGAAGACTCCGACGGCGCTCCAGATCGACCAATTCCTGGCCACGCGCAGGAAGTCGCCTTCGACGGGTTCGCCGGCGGCCGGAGCGCCATTCTTCATTTTCCCACCAGGAAATACGGCGCCCATGCAGAGGGATTGGGAAATGCCTTTTTGGTATCGACCAGGGCAAGCCTGGCAGCCTCGGCCAGGGTCTCTCTCTGCGCATTGCGGTGGAAACTGTCCATCCACAGCCGCGAAGCATCGGATTCGACGTTCCAGGAAGACAGGATGAGATTGTTGGCGCCCGCGGCCAGGAAAGCCCTCTCGAATCCCAGGTTTTCGTTCGCCCGGGTGGACCCGACCTTGCCGGTTTCGCATGCGCTCAGGCTGACCAGGGCATAGCCGCCGAGAGGCATGCTGGCGGCATCCAGGGCGCGGAGCGTATCGGATGCGCCTTCCTGCCC
>DATENA010000337.1:0-20456 GCA_035275285.1 Fibrobacteria bacterium
GATGAACTCCGCAGGGAAACGTCCACCTGGAATGAATCCGCGAACCACAATCCCAAGCCCATTCGATGGGCATTTACCATCGCCAAAGCCCGGAAAAAATTCAAGTACCCCTGTCCCTTTTCAGGGAAGTCCGAGGACTAGTGCCGTGACACCCCAATTGCGGGGCGCTGGCCGCCAAGGCCCGGGACGGCCGCCTCGAAGAGCGCCACGCATTCGACGTGCCGCGTATGCGGGAACATGTCCACCGGGGCCAGGGACCTGAGGCGGTAGGCTCCGGCCATGGCCCGCGCGTCCCTGGCCAGGGTGGCCGGGTTGCAGGAAACGTACACGATACGGGCGGGACGCAGCGAGACCAGGGCGTCCCGCACTTGCGTTTCCATCCCTTTGCGGGGCGGGTCCACGATCACGGCGTCCGCCCGGGAAATCGCGTCCCCGGGCAGCCCCGCTTCCGCCAGGTGGTTTTCCGGATGCGCCAGGGCGTCCGCCACGTCGGCCGCCAGGAAGCGGACGTTGGCCGCTCCGTTTTCCGAAGCGGCCTGCGCGGCGGCCCGCACCGAGGCCGGATTCTCTTCGATCCCCAGCACGGACCCGGCGCGGCGCGAAGCCCACAAGGCGATGGAACCGATTCCCGAGTAAAGGTCCAGCACGGCGGCGCCTTCGGGAACGTGCGCCGCGGCCAGATCGTACAGGCGGGGCGTCTGGAAAGGATTGACCTGGAAGAAGGTGGAGACCCCCACGGGAAAGCGGAAAGGGCCCAGTTTCTCCCGCAGGCTGGGCCGGCCCCACCACAGCCTTTCCTCGCCGCCCAGCACCACGTTGGTGCGCGCGGTATTGAGGCTTTGCACGATGCCGACCAGTTCGCCTCCGCCCGGGCGGACCGCCAGGGCCACGCGGCAGCGCTCCAGCAGATCCGGGAGCAGGCCCTGCGGGCCGGTGCCGGGACCGTTGGTCACCAAGCCGAGCAGGATCTCTCCCGTGCCCGCGCCCTTGCGCAGCAGCAGGTGGCGCAGCCAGCCCACGCCGGTGTCCTCCCGGTACACCGGCACCCGGTTGGCGATGGCCCATTCGCGCACGGCCCAGGCGGCGCGGGAAAGCCCGGGATCCTGCACCAGGCATTCCCTTTGATCCACCACCACGTGGGAGCCGGCCGCGTAGCAGCCCAGGGTCGCTTCCAGGACCGGGCCCCGGCGCTCCAGGCCGAAGGGCAATTGCACCTTATGGCGGTATCCTTCCGTGCGCGGGCTGGGGAGGATGGGATCGATGCGCAATCCGGGCCACTCGGATGCGTCCGCGCCGTCTCCCCCGCCGCCGCCGAAAAGCCGGCGCAAATCCCCTTCCTTGCGGCGCAATTGCTCCGCGTATTCCAGGTCCAAGGTCTGGCAGCCGCCGCAGGCGGGGAAATGTAGGCACTTGGAATCCATCGCCATCGTATCCGGTCTCAAAGGGTCCGGATAGGAAGATGCAAAACCGGGAAGGCAACGACAATGCTCCTCCGGGAACAATGCTCCTCCGAGGACAACGCTCGGTCGCCCTTCCCGAGCGCGAGCGCCCAAGGGAAGGGGCATGCGCGTCTCCGGAGAGGAGCGCGCAAACGGATCAGCGCAGGACGATGCTGCCGGAAGCCTCCGGACCGGAACCGGCCATGCGCCAGAAATAGACTCCGGGAACGGCGGCCCGGCCCTGGGCGTCCAGGCGGTCCCATCCGCCCGGGGCCGCTGCCAAGACCGGCGCCCCGGTCGCGTTCACGGTGCGGACCAGCCGGCCCGAGCGATCGTAAATGGAAACGGGTCCGCGGGACCGGGCCGATCCGAAAGCCGCCTTGGGCCTCACCGCCGCCGCCAAGGCCGTTCCGATGGCCAGGTTCGTGGTGATGGTGCAGCTGGAGGAGGCGACGTGCCGTTCCGCGAAGTAGAAGTCGAACGCATAGGTCTGGCCGCTCACCAGTCCGAGCGCGCCCTTGAGGGAGTCCAGGTCCGCGGAGGCGCTCTGCAACTGGTGCACGCCGCCCAAGTCCACCACGCGCTTGCCGTTCAGGAACAACCAGATATCGTCATCGCCGGAAATGGAGACTTTCTGGCCCTGGCCTTCCAGGTAGGTGAAATCCGCATGCATTTCCATGGTGAACCCGTAATCGTGCAGGCTCAGGTTGACGGCGCCTCCGGTATCGGGCTGGAGGTTCCCGAAGGTGCTTTCGCCGGGATTGACCGGGGTGAAGGCCTTGCCGGCATCGATGGGGAAGAACGCCTTGTCGCCGAACTTGTACATGCCGCTCGCCTCGTCCCAGAGGAAGCGCATTTCCACCAGAAAGGCGCGGTTGATCCCGGGCTTGTCCGAGAACCATTCGGAAAAGCGATCCGGGGGGCTGTAGCATTTGGCCAGCGTGGAAGGCAGGGAATCCATCAGCCGGGGAGTGCGGTTGTCCCCGGGAAAGGTTCCGCCGTCGGCGGGACCGGACGCGTCCAGATCGGACTGCACGGAAAAGACCCCCAGTTCCTGGGCGCTGCAGCCGTTCCGGTTGTTGAAATGGGGATGCGCTCCGGCGGTATCGCTGGGACTGATCTCCTTGAAGTCCCGGACCTTCGCCGTCACGGCCAAGGCCGCGGGGTGGGTTTGCGCCGCCGCGGCGGACGCGCCGAAGACCAGGGCGCACAACGTCGGTACCATCGAAGGCATGCTTCTTTTCATTGCGGTTCACTCCATTTGCGGGAGGTCCTGCGGGGCCCCACCGGATTGTTCGGCGCAAGGCGGTGGGCATCCGAAATCCCCGCCTTCCAGAACCGAAAATAAATTCCGCCGTCCGGGCAATGGAAATTTTCGCCATGAAAATCCGGCAGCCGCCGGACACTTTGGAAGTTTCAGGATTTGCGCGCGGTGTCCAGGACCGCTCTCACCTTGGCCGCGAGCTGCGCGGGCGAGAACGGTTTTTCCAGGAACGCGTCCGCGGGCACCACGATGCCGCGATCGGAGAGGCTGTCCAGGGAATGCCCGGAGATGAAAACGGTGCGCAGCCCCGGCTTGATCTGTTGCAGGCTTTCCGCCATTTCGTGGCCGCCTTCCCCGCGCAGCATCACGTCGGTCACCACCAGGTCCACCGTTTCCGGCCGCTCTTCCACCACGTCCATGGCCTCGGCCGCGGACGCCGCTTCCCGCACGGCGAATCCGTAGCGCGAGAGGATGGTCACGATCATCTCGCGCAGGCTGGGTTCATCCTCCACCACCAGCACCGTTTCCCGGTTGGGCTGGGAACGCCAGGCGGGCTCGGCGGCCGGGATCTCCGGCGCTTCCGCTTCGGCGGCGGCGTCCCGCGCCAGGAAGATCCGGAAGCGGCTGCCTTCGCCGGGAATGCTGGTCACGCTGATCCCGCCCCCGGCCTGGCTGACGATGCCGTATACGGTGGCCAGGCCCAGGCCCGTGCCGCGGCCGCCGCGCTTGGTGGTGTAGAACGGTTCGAACAGGCACTCCAGGGTTTCCGGCCCCATGCCGGTGCCCGTGTCCTCCACGGTGATGCAGATGTGCGGGCCCGTGCCGGAAGCCAGGTGCGTGAAGGCGTCCGATGCGCCCACCTCCACCACTTGCGTGGTCAAGGTGAGCACGCCCCCGCCGGACATGGCGTCCCGCGCGTTCACGCAGAGGTTGAGCACCACCTGCTCCAATTGGCCCGGTTCCATGCGCACGGCGGCCTTGCCCGCGTCCGGCTTCACCAGCAACTCGATCTGCGCGCCGATCAGCCTCTGCAACATGGGTTCCATCTCCCGGATGGCCCCGTCCACCCGCACCGGGCGGGCTTCCGATCCCTCGGAGCGGCTGAAGGACATGAGGCCGCGCGTCATGGCGGCGGCGGTCTCCCCCGCGCGGCGGATGGCTTTCAACCCGGAGGCGATGGGGCCTTCGGCCCCCGGCAGGGTCAGCAGATGCTCGCTGTACCCGTTGATGGCGGTGAGCAGGTTGTTGAAGTCGTGGGCGACGCCGCCGGCCAGGCGCCCCAGGGCTTCCATCTTGCGGGACTGCCGCAGATGCTCGCGATCGGTCAGCATCGCGCTTTCCGCGGATTCGCCCGCGGCCGAGGGCGCGGATTCCTTCTCTTCCAGCGAGGCCAGATAGAGGGCCACGGCGGGCGCGTCGTTGAGCACCGCGCCGGTGACGAATACCCGGCAGCGGATATAGGCGCCGCCGGGCCGGTTCAGATCGGCGGAAAAACGCATCTCGGGGATTTCCCCCACCCCGGCGTCCAGGGCCTTCTCCAACAGGGGCCGGGAAGAGCCGGGGAAGAAATCGAGCACGGACTGCCGGGCGAAATCGCTTTCCGCGCGGCCGAGGATTTCCAGGGCCGCGGGATTGGCCATGATGACGCGGCGGCCGGCCGCGAGCAGGATGCCGATGGGGGCGGAATCGAACAAGGCGCGGAAGCGGCGCGCTTCGGCGCGGCTGCGGAGCACCGCTTGGCGCAGGGCCTGGGCCAGGGCCCCGCCGTCGAGGCCGTGCTTATCCAGGCAGGCCTGCGCGCCTTCGGAGATGACGGTATCGGCCAGGGCGCTTTCGCTTTCGCGGTGCAGGGCCACCACCGGCACGCCCGGCAACAGGGCCGCGGCGCCGCGGTAGGCTTCCAGGCCCTGGATTTCAGGGAGGGACAGGTCGATGAGCACGGCGGAGATGCCGCCCGGCGCCGCCTGGGCGGCGAGGGTGCCCGCCTTGGACAGGCGATCCGCGTGGAGGAGGGTGAATCCGGGTTGCGCGGACAGCAATGCCCGCGCGATTCCGCTTCTGCCTTCGATCAAAAGGACGTTCAGGTTTTCCGGCACCATCATGGACGCTCCAAACACGTCTTCCAACAGTACCATAGAACGGAAAGCCGCTTCAACGCAAATGCGGGCCGGGATGGAGGAGGACCGCTCCGGTTTCAGGGCCAGGGGTGCCGGGGGTACCGGCGCTTCAGTTCCTTTTTCACTTCCGGGTAGGTATTTTTCCAGAATCCGGACAAATCCGCCGTTTTCTGGACGGTGCGGTAATTGGGAGCCAGGATGTCGTAAACCACCTCCACCTTTCCCTCCAGGATCGCGGTTTTCCCCTCCATCCCCACGAAATCCCCCAGGCGGGCCGACAGTTCCGGGGGGGCGTTCTCGAAATAGGTGAGCTTGCCCATGCGCCCGCCCGCGAGCTTCAGGGAGGTGGGCGCGGCCCTGTCGACGAAGGCCGCCAGGGAAACGCCCAGGTAATCCCGTAACGCACGGGTTACGGAAACCCCTTCCAGGTCCCGCACGGAGGAGCGCCCTTCGCAGATCTCGTGGTAGATGAGGCGCCAATCGTCGCCGTCCAGCTTGGGGAGCCCGTACTCCGGGAAGGCCTTGGCCGCGAGGCGGATGCGCTGCACCATCTGCTTCGCCTCGTCGTCGAAGTTGGGCAGTTCGATTTCGCCCGACGCCAGCTTCTCCACCAGCAGGCGTTCCGATTCCTCCGGATCCAGGACCCCGTCCTTCAGGGCCTTGCGCTCCAGGGCCAGCCCGCGGAAAAGCAATCGCTCCTCCTGCATCACGCGGCCGCGCGCCGCATCCCATCCGCCCACCTTGGTCCAGATGCATTCCCCGGGGAAAGCCGCCTCCACCCAAGCCGGTTCGCAAGGCAGCAGCATGGGGATGCCCACCTGGCGGTTCTGGTTGGCCCCGCCGGTTTCGTGCAGTTCCAGGGCCAGGATCACGGTCACGTCGGCGGGCACCTGGCCGGCTTCCACCACGCCCCTGCGCCCGTCGGCCAGGGCGAAGCTCTGGCTTTTCTCCACGCGCACGGCGATGCGGTCCTGGAACGGGAGCAGCCAGCAGCGCGTGGCCGCGGCGCGCAAGGCGTCTTCCTCCTGCCGAAGCGTCGGCTTAGGCGCGGATCCCCGGCCCGCCTGCGGGCCGCCGGCGTTCCCCCCGGCGGCCACCGGCGCCCGCTCCAGCAACCGCAACAACTGCTTGTACGATTCCCGGATTTCCCGATCGAAACGGCGCGCCTCGGCGTCCGTGGCCAGGTCCAGCCCCAGGGAGAACAGATCGGCCGGCGCGCCCTTGGCGCGGCGCGTCTGCGATTCGAGCACGGCGGCCATGGCCGCCGCCTGCGGCCCCACTCCCGCCTGCTTGGCGTCGAGCAGCACCTTGGCCAGCACGGGATGGGCCGGAAAACGGGCCAGGGTCCGGCCGATATCGGTGAGGCGTCCGGTCCCGGAGGCGGGGAGGGCGCCCGACGGAGGGGCGAGAGCGCCGATATGCTCCAGGGATTTTTCCGCCTTCTCCCACAGGGCCGGGGAGGGGGCGGTGAGCCAAGGGATCGGCATCCCGTTCCGCGCCCCGGAGCCGGCGCCCGATGGATGCAGGCGCGCGTACCGATCCGCGAGCGAATGCAGGGAAAGCGCCATCGAGGTGGGCTCCACGCGCAATACCTCCGGTTCCAGGACGGCCGGCATGGCCCTTTCGCGGTCCGCGGACCACAGCCGCACGCATCGGCCCGGAGCGGTGCGGCCCGCGCGGCCGGCGCGTTGCCGCGCGCTTTGCAGGCTGATGGATCCCAGGTACAGGGTGTTCATGTCCCGCTGGGGGCTGTAGGCGGCGATGCGCGCCTGGCCGGAATCGATGACCACGGTGACGCCGGGGATGGTCAGGGAGGTTTCCGCCACGTTGGTGGAGACGATGACGCAGGTCCCGGAAAGGGGCGCGCGCAAGGCGCGCTGCTGCGCCTCCATGTCCATCGCTCCGTGCAATTCGAAAAGGCCCAGGCCATGCTGGCGGCACAAGGGCTCCAGCGCTTCCAGGGTGCGCCGGATCTCCCCTTGGCCCGGCATGAACACGAGCACGGATCCGGAAAGGCCCTGGGCCAGGAGGCGCTTGAAGGCCCGCGCGGCCTGCTGGCTCGGGGCTTCCTGGGTCATGGGCGGCTGATGGGAGATCTCCACCGGAAAGGTTTCCGCCGCCACCTCCACCACCGGGGCCGGCGAGAGGAAGGCTTTCAGGCCCTCCAATTCCAAGGTGGCGGACATGACCACCAGCGCCAGATCGGGACGCGCTTCCGCCCGCAGCTTTTTCAGCCAGGCCAGGGTGGCGTCCGCCTCCAAGGTGCGTTCGTGGAACTCGTCCAGCAGGACGGTGCCGATGCCTTCCAGGAGGGGATCGCCCAGCAATTGCTGGAAGAACACGCCATAGGTCTGGTAGAGGATGCGGGTGTCTTCCCTGGACCTGCCTTCGAAGCGTACCTGGTAACCCACGGTGCCGCCCACCGCTTCCCCCATCTCTTCGGCCACGCGCAAGGCCAGGTTGCGGGCCGCGATGCGGCGGGGCTGCAGGACCATGATCCTGCCGGGCCGGTCCAGCAGAAAGCGCGGCACCTGGGTGGACTTGCCGGTGCCGGGAGGGGCGCAGAGGATCAGGACGCCTCCGCGGCGCACCGCGTCGGCGATCTCCTGCCGGTGGGCGAGGATGGGAAGGGCGGCGGATCCGGACATGGACCTAAGTTCTTAAAAGAGGCGCGACGTGCCAAGGGAGCGGCATTTTACCCTTCCTTTCCCCGGGGGGCGCCTTGAAGTTCCGCGCGAAGTTGCGCGTGAAGATTCCCCGCGCGGAGCGCTTCCGGAGCGCCTTCGTCTCTCCCGAAGACGAAAGCGCGCAACGGTTTACGTCCCGTCGTATGGTTGATATTTCCGGCTCCATATTGCCATAATGGAGGCAACCGGCGGACCCGGCGGAAGCGACCGCAAGGTGGCCGCCGCCTAAGGCGGCCACCTTGCGGGAAAACCGCGGACGCGCAGACAGGAAATCGTACGTGGATATAACTACAATACTCGGCCCGATCGTCGCCGTGGGCATGATCCTGTTGGGCATGATCATCGAAGGAGGCCATGTCTCGTCGCTGATGCAGGTGACGGCCTTGATGATCGTGGGAGGCGGCGCCACCGGGTGCATCCTCGCGAGCTTCCCCTTGGAGCATACCATCCAGGCCCTGAAGGCGCTCAAGATCTGCCTGTCGCCCCCCAAGTCCAACCACGAAAAAGTGATCGCCGAACTCACCGAGCTGTGCCAGTTCGCCCGCAAGAACGGCATCATGGCGCTGGAGTCGAAGGCGAAATCCCATCCGGACCCTTTCACCCGCAAGGGGTTGACCCTGGTGGTGGACGGCATCGATCCGGCCATGCTCCTCAGCATCATGGAAACGGAGCTGGAGACGTTCGAAGAGCACGCCAAGATCCCCATCGGCGTCTTCGAAGGCGGCGGCGCCTATGCGCCCACCATCGGCATCATCGGCGCCGTGCTCGGCCTCATCCACGTGATGTCCAACCTGGACGATCCGTCCAAGCTGGGCGGCGGCATCGCCACGGCCTTCGTGGCCACCATCTACGGCCTCGCCATCGCGAACATCATCGCGCTGCCCCTGGCCAGCAAATACAAGGTCCGGGTCCATGAGATGGTGCATGAGAAGAACATGGTCATGCAGGGCATCGTGGCCCTGCAGAACGGCGAGAACCCCCATTTCCTGAGCCAGCGCCTGCGCGCTTTCGTGGCCGGCAGCCACGGCGGGAAGGAAGGCGGCCACTAGGCCGCTGCCCCCGGTTCCCATGGCGAAGAAGCACAAACACCCGGAACACGTCAACCACGAGCGTTGGCTGGTCTCCTA
Source organism: Fibrobacteria bacterium (assembly GCA_035275285.1). Lineage (GTDB taxonomy): Bacteria > Fibrobacterota > Fibrobacteria > UBA11236 > UBA11236 > Chersky-265. Next base: position 8,635 of record DATENA010000337.1, read on the forward strand.
CGCGGATTTCATCACCCTGCTGTTCGCCACCTTCACGGCGCTCTACGCGCTCAGCAAGGCGGACGCGAGCAAGGCCAAGGCCGTGGCCGACGGCATGCGCGAGGCCTTCGGCGTCAGCGGCGCCAAGATGGTCAACATGGAGGCGCTGGACATCAACGGCATCCCCTCCGACAAGTCCCGCCTCCCCACCGGGGACGGCAACCAGAACGCGCCCCCGGCGGCCACCAAGGAAGCGGGCAAACAGGAGTTCGAAGAGATCAAGAAGCAGGTGGAGGAGTATCTCGTGACCAAGGGGATGCTCAACAAGGTCTCCGTGGACCAGACCGAGCGCGGCCTGGTGGTGAGCATGAAGGACGGCGGCCTCTTCGAATCCGGGAACGCGGAACTGAAGCCGGAAGCCTACAAGATCCTGGAAGAGCTGGCCGCCAAGATCACCTCGTACCGCAATCCCGTGCGCATCGAAGGGCACACGGACAACGTGCCCATCCATTCCCGCACCTACCCGACCAACTGGGAATTGTCCTCGGCGCGGGCGACCAACGTGGTTCGCGTGCTGTCCGAGAAGTTCCACGTGCCGGCGGCGAAGATTTCCGCCTCCGGATACGGGGATTCCCGGCCCAAGACCTCCAACGACAGCCCCGCCGGGCGCGCGCGGAACCGCCGCGTGGACATCGTGATCCTCTCCGAGACCGGCGAGCGTTCCGAGCCGGAAACGATCAGCGACGACAGCGGCCCCTGAGCCCCTGCCTTCCCCGGGTCCCTTACCGGACGCCGCCGCTTTCGCGGCTGCGCGCCTCGCGGAGCTCCTCGGCCCGTTGGATTTCCTGCTTCATGAGCTCCATCTGCAAGGGCTTGCTCAGGTAGGAATCCATGCCGGCGCCCAGGCATTTTTCCCGGATGCCGGGCATGACGTTGGCGGTGATGGCGGTGATCCAGGCCCGTCCCCCGGTTCCAGCCTCGATAGCCCGGATGGCGAGGGTGGCCTCGAAGCCGTCCATCACCGGCATCTGGCAGTCCATCAGGACCAGGTCGTATCCCTGGCGACGGTACGCCTCGACGGCCTCCTGCCCATTGACCGAAACGTCCGCCGTGCAGCCCAGGATCTCCAGGTACCGCATCGCCACCAGTTGGTTGATGGGATTGTCCTCCACCACCAGGATGCGCAGCGGGACGGGGCTCCGTTTCCGGCGTTCCACGCCCTCGGGGCGCGTCTTCTCGGGCCTGGGTTTCCGGGCCGGCGGGGCGGCCGCGGGCACGGGCTCCCCGATCGGCGTTTCCGGATCGAGGCGCGGATCCTGCGGCGGCACCGCGGACAATCCGGCCTCGAATGCTTCCGCCTTCTCGTGCAGGGCGGAAATCCGCTGCACCGAAGAGAACATCATGCCCAGGTAACCGCGTTGGGCCTCGTCCAGGGGCGTGCGGCCCAGCAACCCCGCCGTGCGCGTGAGGCCGTGCACCGGGATGCGCAGCTTCCGGTACAGGCCCGCGAGCCTGCGCCGCTGTTCTTCCACCGCGATCCCGGCGGCTTCGACGCGCTTGCGCTCCGTGACGTCCTTGCCGAAAACGGCCATGCCGGTGACCGCCTTGCCCGTCGATATGGGGTGGAAGGAAATCTCCATGGTGCCTTTGCGCCCGGACCATTCCAGCTCGTGCTCCTGGACGAAGCGGTCCCCTTTGCGGATGCGGCGCGCCGCTTCCCTCCAGAGGGACTGCATCTCCGGGGCCAGCCTTTCCAGCAGGCATGAACCTTCCACCATGGGCTGGCCGGTCATCTTGAGGGACAGCAGGCTGGCGGCGGAATTGAAGACCAGGATGTTGAAATCCAGGTCCATGGACCAGATGGCGCCGGTGGTGTTCTCGATCAGGCTGTGCAGGTTGGCCTGATCGCGGCGGATGCGCGCTTCGGCCGCGCGCAGGGCCGCGGTTTCGCGGAAGGCGGCCAGGGTGCGCACCACCGTGGGGATGAAGCGGGACATGTTCGACTTGAGCACGTAATCGGAGGCGCCGTTCTTGAGGGACTCGATGGCGAGTTCTTCCCCCAGCATGCCCGAGAGGAATATGAAAGGGACCGTCGGGCATTCGCGCCGGCAGAGGGAAAGGGCCTTGAGGCCGTCACCGCCGGGAATGCCGTGATCGGATAGGATCAGGTCGTAGGCGTCCTCGCGCAGGGCGGCCACGAAGGCGTCCCAGTCCCCGGACTTCCGGATGCGGAAGCGCATCCCTTGGGCCTCGAGCAATCGCTCCACCATGTCCGCAAAGAAGGGATCGTCTTCCAGATGGAGAATGCGAAGTTCCTGCATGTTCCGGATCGGCCGCTCGATTCGAAAGTATATCCCTCGGAAGACCCGGGCGCGGTGCCGGAACCTCCTCCGGTTACGCACACAATGTAAGCGGCGGCTCCAAAAACGGAAAGTAAAATCTTCGTCAGTGGGACAGGGACCCGGGGGGAGGGTTGTTCACCAGGGCCCAAAAGGTGCCCAACCGGGTCAGCGCGGCCACGAATTCGGGGAAATGCACGGGCTTGACCACGTAGGCATTCACGCCCAGCTTGTAGCTTTCCACCAGATCCTGCTCTTCCCGCGACGTGGTCAGCATGACGATCGGGATCGACTTCAGGTCCGGGTCCGACTTGACGCGCCGAAGCACGTCCAGGCCGTTCACCTTGGGCATCTTCAGATCGAGCAGCACCAGGATGGGATTGCCTCCGGCGCGGTCCCGGAACCGTCCCTGGCGATACAGGTAATCGAGGGCTTCTTCGCCGTCGCGCAGCACCTGCACGTGGTTGGCGAGATTGTTGTCCTTGAAGGCTTCCAGGGTGAGCTCCACGTCCAGCTCGTTGTCCTCGACCAGCAGCACCGATTTCAACGCATCCATCATTCCGCCTTTTCGGGGGCGGGCAAGGTGAAAAAGAAGGTCGCGCCCGCACCCATCGCGCCTTCGGCCCAGACCCTGCCGCCGTGACGGGCGACGATCCGCCGCACGTTGGCGAGGCCGATGCCGGTGCCTTCGAACTCGTTTTCGCCGTGCAGGCGTTGGAACACCCCGAACAGCTTGTCGCAGTATTTCATGTCGAATCCGGCGCCGTTGTCGCGCACGAAATAGGCCGGCGACCCGTTCCCGGAGTCGCAGGCCCCGATCTCGATGCGGGCCGGCTTCCGGCCCTTGGTGAACTTGATCGCGTTGGAGACCAGGTTGGCCAACACCTGGCGCACCAGGGACGGATCCCCCACCGCATCGGGGATATCCCCCAGCGTCCATTCGATTTCCCGGCCTTCCGTATCCGGCGCCAGGGCCGATACGGTCTGCGCGGCCACGTCCTTCATGCTGAAGCGCAGGCGCAGCATGTCCTGCCGGCCCAGGCGGGAAAAGGAAAGCAGGTGGGAGATGAGAGTGTCCATGCGCTTGGCGGATTCGGAGATGATGGCCAGGTAGCGGCGGCCCTGATCGTCCAGGGAAGCGCCGGACTTCGCCGTCAGCATCTCCACGAATCCGCCTATGTGCCGCAGCGGCGCGCGCAGGTCATGGGACACCGAATAGGAAAACGCCTCCAGTTCCCGGATCGCCTCCTCCAGCTCCCGGGTGCGCTCCCGGATCCGGTTTTCCAGGTCCGCGTTCAGGCGGCGGATCTCCTCTTCGGCCTTCACGCGCTCGGTCACGTCGATCACCATGCTCACGGCGCCGTCGAAATTCCCTTCCGCATCGTACAAAGGGGTCCCGTACGAATCGAGGTGCATGCCCCCCCGCTCGCCGGACCAGCGGGTGGCTTGGCCCGCCTTCATCTTCATCAGGTTTTCGAGGAGATCGGGGGCGTCCTTGAGGAGCTCCAAGGCGTTCACGCCCACGAGCTGGTTTTCCTTGAGGTCGCGCGAAGCCAAGGCCCCGCCCGCGATCAATCTGAAGATGAAGTCCCGGTCATAGACGATGAGGATGAGCGGCGCCTGCCGCACCGCCATGCGCAGCAGCTCCAATTGCCCGCGCGGATCCCCGGAATCCGGGGAAGGCCCTTGGCCATCGAGCCGTCCGTTCCGTTGCGCCGGTTCCTTTCCATCCGCCATCGCACCGCCTAGGTTTTGAGCGCCCCGAAGGACGGCCGTTCCGGGACCGGATTCCGGATCGCCGCGGCGCGGCGTATCCGTCCGGGCGCCCGATTCTGCATTACGCCCGATTCTGCATTATATAGCTAATGCGGATTTATCCCAGGAGGATTTCCACCGGGCGCGCCGGCCGGACAGGGTCCGGGGGGCGCCCGTACGGAACATCGAAGCTACCCTGGAAGTCCTTGCGCCGCGCCACGGCGCATCGGCCGCCTGAAATTCCTATCTTTTCCGCGTGTCCGGATCGTATCGTTTGCCCTCCGCCATGCTGTTCGGCGCCTCCTGCCTGTGGGGAGTCTGCATCCCCATCATGAAGGCCCTGGGGACCGAACAGCATATCCTGGCTCCGCAGGCCGGATCCCTGGGCGGATCCGCCGCCTCCCTGGCGGCCCGCTTCGGCATCGCCGCCTTGGTCGTGCCGCTCCTGACGCGCCAATCCCTCGCCGGGATCCGCCCCGAAGAATGGAAGCATGGGACCATCCTCGGGGGTTTCACCGCCGTCAGCATGTTCCTCCAGGTGGACGGCCTCAATTATACGAACGCCTCCACGGCCGGTTTCCTCATCGCCCTGTATTGCGTGCTGGTGCCCCTGTTCGCCTGGACCGCGGGCAAACGCAGGATGACCCCGGTGCTGTTCGCCTGCTGCGCGTTGGTGGTGGCGGGCATGGCGGCCCTCACCGGATTCGATCCGCGCACCCTTTCCCTGGGGCGCGGGGAATGGGAGAACCTGGGGGCGGCCTGCCTGTTCGCCGGCCAGATCCTGTGGGTGGACCGGGTGCCCCGCGATCGCGTGGAACCGTCCCGCTTGACCTTCGTCCTCTGCGCGTCCGTGTCCCTGGCTTGCCTGGCGGCATTGGCGTTCCTGCCGGGAGGGTTGCCGGCATTGATCCAGGCCCACGCCTCCGCGCGCGCCGCCTGGCTCACCCTGTTCCTGGCCTTGCTGGGAACCGCGGCTCCCTTCCTCATCATGAACCGTTTCCAATCCCTGGTGGGTCCGGTGGCGGCCGGGTTCATCTACTGCATCGAGCCCCTGACCGCGGCCCTGGGCGCGTTCTTCCTGCCGGAATTGCTGGTGCGGGATCCGGCCCTGTACGGAAACGAAGCGGTGACCCTCCGCCTGGCCGTGGGCGGGCTGCTGATCCTGGCGGCCAACCTGCTGCTGCTCCGGGACCGCCCCCCGGCCGCGGCCCGCGCCTGAAGTCTACAGGAAAAAGCGCGGAACCAAGGCTCCCGTTTCCGTCCGGGAACCCGTTTTCGGCGATGCTCAGAAATTCCTTGCAGGTATGCGCTGGAACGGGTTTTTAGTAATTGTACCCAGACGGGTCCCATGGGTCCGTACACCCGGGAGGAAACATGATGATATCCAGGAAATTCCCCGCTTTATTGGTGGTTTTGGGGCTGATGGCGGGATGCGCCGACATGAATAAGGCCGGCAAAGGCGGCCTGATCGGGGCCGGAGCGGGAGGCGTGCTCGGCGGCGTCATAGGCCGGGCCAGCGGCAACACGGCGGCCGGCGCCATCATCGGCGCGGCCGTGGGCGGCACCGCGGGAGCCGCCATCGGCCATTACATGGACAAACAGGCGGCGGAACTGCAGCGCGATCTCAAGGACGCCAAGGTGGAGCGCGTGGGCGAGGGCATCAAGATCACCTTCAACTCGGGCATCCTCTTCGACGTCGACTCGGACAAGCTCCGGCCCGAGGCCAAGGCCAATCTGAAGAACCTGGCCGAAGTGCTGAACAAGTACGATGACACGGAGATCATGGTGCAAGGGCACACGGACAACACCGGATCCGACGAGCACAACCTCAAGCTGTCCCGGGAGCGCGCCGGATCCGTGGGGCGCCTGCTGGTGAGCGACGGGGTCAAGAGCGGCCGCATCGCGGAGTCGGGCATGGGAGAAGAGCATCCCGTGGGCGACAACGCCTCGGCGGCCGGGCGCCAGGCCAACCGCCGCGTGGAGGTGGCCATCTGGGCCAACGACAAGCTCAAGAAGGCCGCCGCCGACGGCAAGGTGATGGCGGAAGCCGACTGAGCCCCATCCCGGCGAAAGCGGCCCGCAATCGGGGTGTCAGGACACCAGGTCCTGGACCTGGACGAACGCGCCGGTGACGTCCGCGAGTTTCCCGCCGCCGGTTCCCCGGCGCCTTGCGTTTGAACACCCATCCCCCCCTGGACGCGCCCCATAGGCCGTTGCCTTCCCAGGTTCTTTACAGCGTCCAACCCCTGGACATCGCCTCGCCTCGAAAGCCTGGAAATCGGCGCGCAATCCCCGTTTCCGGATTGGCCCGGTTCTTGATTCAGCCTCCCCCTGGGCATACCACCCAATGAAAGGAGGTTCCATATGTCCATTCAAACCATTCCCTATCAGGCCCCGGAGGGCCCTGGAAGGACCCGGGCGGCCCGGGTTCCCGCATCATCCATGCTGGGAACCATCGCCGGCGTCGGGCTTCTCCTGTGGCTTCCGGGGCAGGCCAGAGCGGGCGGCAATTCATACGGCCACGCCGAGGTTACGCTCGGGTTCCCCCATGGTCAGGTGACCGTGGGAAAGACCTGGGACGACAATCCCCGGCGGGTCGTGGTGGAGGAAGTCACCCACAAGCTGCCGGCCGAAGACGATTGGGACGATGAGGACGCAGGATACGACGAGGATGCGGACGAACCCGACCACATCATCATCGAGAAGCGCCACCATCGGCCCCGCGTCAAGAAGGTGATCATCATCGAACGCTATGAGGAGCCGGTCCGTTGCGACCGGGAGGTCAGCGTGGTCCGCAAGGTCTACGTCGAGCGCCCTTCCTGCCAGCGTCCCGAAGTGGTCGTCTACGGCCGGTCTCCCCAACGCGTGATCTATGCGCCCTCGCGCACCGTGATCGTCGCGCCGGGGCATGACCATGGGTCCCCCAGGTACCATGGCGGCAACTCCCGCGGCGGCGACCGCGGATTCCAAAACGACGGCCGCGGACCCCGGGACCTCTTCCCGGAGGATCATGGCCGTCCCGTGCGCACGCGCGGAGTCCAGCAGCATCTGGCCTCCCGCTGAATGATTCCCGGGGCGGCGCCGCCGGCCGCGGAGGCGCCGCCCCTACCCGGGAACGCGATCAGGTCGAGCGATGAAGATTGGGAAAACGGAAACGCAAAAGGAAAAGGAGGCATACCATGGCCACGAAGGATAAGGAGAAAAGACGGCGGACCGGGGCTCCGCGAACCGGGCGCAAGGCCGCCGGCGCGGCCCTGGCCGCTTTGCTGACGGCGGCCGCGCTGGGAACGGCCGGAGCGGAGGCGACGGGGGAACTCGTGTCCCTGGGAAAGAAGACCGGCGTCGGCGCGCGGGCCATCGGCCTGGGGGAAGCCTTCACCGCCGTCGCCGACGATTATTCGGCCCTGTACTATAACGCGGCGGGCATGACCCAGCTTACCCGGTCCGAAGTGGGCCTGAACCTGAGCTACGGCATGCACCGGAACAACGTCTCGTTCGACAACGGGGCGCCCCATGCCACCAGCCTGGAGGCCACCAAACTGAACGCGCTCAACATGGTGCTGACCGATGGCGGACGCTGGGCCCTGGGGCTGGGCTATTACACGCCCGTTTCCTTCGACGATCCCCTGGTCTACCAGTCTCCCGAAGGGGGCTACGCCTACAACGCCTCCGGCCAGATGGATCATTACCGCATGGCCCTGGCCTATAAGGTGAGCGAACAGGTCCGCCTGGGCTTCGCGGTCAGCGCCGTCACGGGCGAAGAGCAGTTGGAAATCCGGGACGGAACCACCGCGCGCTACCTGGAGGAATACACCGGATACAACGTGGAACCGTCCTTCCTCATCCACCTATCCGACATGTTCAGCGTGGGCGGCTCGGCGGTGGTGATGGAACGGCTGGAACTGACGGACACCTACCAGGAACGGGGCGGCAGCCCGCTGGAATCCGTCTACGACATCCACCACCCCTTCCAGGCCAAGCTGGGATTCGCCTTCCAGTCCGGACTGACCCAGGTCTCCGCCGACTGGCACGGGGATTTCTGGAGCAGCTACTCCTATCGCAACGCCGGCGACGCCTTCGTCGACCATGGCCTGAACTATCCCAACAAGCACACTTTCAATGTCGGGTTGGAACAGCATCTGGACAGGCGCGGGCCCGTATTGCGCCTGGGCTACACCTGGGAGAACCAGGACGATGAACGGCCCCAGCCCAACCAGCGCGACCCCTACCGGGTCAGCGTCGGCGCCGGGTTCATGCCGTCCAAGCGCGTGGGCCTGGACTTCGCCTACCAATACGGGGGAAGCCGCACCGTGCAGAACTCCCGGCCCGGCGGCCCGGAGGACCTGAGCATCGAGGGCGAGGACCACCAGGTGATGGCTTCCTTTCGGTACCGGTGGTAGGGAGGTGGCGGATTCCCCGGGCCCGCGCGTCCAACTCCCTCGGCGGCGCACGCCGGGGGGCGAGAAAGACGGTCTCGAGCTCCACCGCGCGGAAACGCGGAACCTGGAACTCGCTTCCGCCTTCCTTTCCTCGGAACGCGGCTATCCGCATGTCCGCCTCCTCACTTTTTCCATCGCCGCGGCCAACCATTCCCGGGACACCTGCCTACTCGATCCCGGGGATTTTCGCCTGAGCGTCCCAAGCGCGGACAGCGCTCCGGCATGCGTCGATCCGGAAACGATCCTGGCCGAAATCCGTCTACGCCGCCCACGCCCTGGACAGGCTCCCCGGAAAGCCGTCCACCCCGTGGCGGAACCCAAGGCCCCGGCCGCGCGTCCGGCCCGTTTTTCAGGCCGAATTGGCCCTTTATGAGCCCTTTCCGGACCCGTTCCGGATTGGCCCGGAGTTTGATTAATACCCAGACAGACACCAACCCTTTCAGGAGGCGAACCATGAAATACCCGAACGGAACCCAAACCCTCAAATCCAGGACCCTGGGACTCGCGCTGGCCGCGTTCCTCATCCCGGCCGGCATGGCCTCGGCGCATGACCGCGCCCCGGCCATCGTGAAAACCAACCTTTCCGGCCACGTGGAAGTGGTCCACCAGGTTCCCGGCGGCGTCGTTACCGTCGGCGCGGATTGGGGCAAGCAACGCCAGGCCCCGCAGGTCGTGGTGGTGGAAGAGCGGCCCCAGGTCATCATCGTGGAGAAAAGGGGCCGGCGCTACAATCATCGCGATCACCGCGATCACGGCCGCGACCGTAACCGCGAAGTGACCCTCATCCGGGAACAACCGCGCCGCCAAGTCACGGTCATCCACCAGGAACCCCGCCGCCGGGTCACGGTCATCCATCAGGAATCCCGCAGGCAGGTGACCATCGTCAAGACCGTGCCCGCCCGCAAAGAAGTGGTGGTGGTGCGGAAGCATGACGACCACGGCTACGATCGGGACGGGCGGCAGCGGATCGTGTACGTCCGCTAGTGAATACGGGCCCAATCGGAAGCGGCGGGATCCCCATCCCGTCCGCCGGGACCGCGAACCCGGCGCCGAACGTGGCCCGATATCCTTCGCAACGCCCCTCCCTCCCCCGGTCCGGATCGCCCGGCCCGGGGGTTTTTGTTATACTTCGACCGGGGTTCCGCCCCATGGGACCGCGCGCGGCGCGGACAAGATCTTGATCGCTCCAATACCCCTGCTTCATAAAGCCCTGCGGGGCCCGGCAGCGTGGAGTCTCCGGACGGCCGCGGTGGCCGCGGCGTTGGGCCTGCTCGCCCCCTTCCCGGCCCCGGCCAAGTCCCCCATCCCGGACATCCGCGACAGCTACGGCGTGGCACTGGCCGATTTCGATCAGGACGGGCTCCTGGACGTGTACATGGTGGGCTTCCGCACCCTGAACCGCCTGCTCATCAACAACGGCGACGGCACCTTCCGCGACAAGTCCATCCCGGCCGGCGTGGGCGGCAACCTCATGCCCCAGGGCATCCGCAACCTGGAACTGGGCGCCGGCGCGGCCGATTTCGACAATGACGGCGCCGTGGATCTGCTCATCTGCGGCTGGGGCGAGGCCCTGGACCTGCTGAAGAACCGCGCGGACGGCACTTTCTACTCGGTGACCAGGCGCGTCGGCCTGCTGCGGAACGCGGACGCCAACATGGCGGTATGGGGCGATCTGGACAAGGACGGGTACCTGGATCTGCTCCTCACCAACGAGCAGGGCCCGGTACGCCTGTACCGGAACGATCATGGCCTGCGTTTCCTCCCCATCCCCCTGGACAGCACGGGCATCGCCGCCGATACCGGGTCCCAGGGCGCCCTCTGGTGCGATCTCGATCTGGACGGGGATCTGGATTTGATCCTCGCGGGTTGGCACCGACCCTTGCGCATCTATGCGCAGACCGCGCCTTTCCGGTTCCGGGAAGTGGATCCCGGCCTGGCCTTCCCCGCCGGCACCCGCTGCAATGCCGTGCTCCCCGGGGACTTCGACAACGACGGCGATCCGGACCTGCTCATCACGGTGCGCCAGGGTCCCAACCTGCTCCTGGTCAACCAGGCCGACCCCGCGCGCACGGCGGGCCACCCCGCCGATTGGCGGCCGGAGGTCAAGCCCATCCGCTTCCTCGAGCGTTCCCGCGAGTTGGGGCTCACCGACACCCTGGACAGCTACGGCGGCGCCTTCGGGGACTACGACGGCGACGGCGACGCGGATCTGTTCCTCACCACCCGCACCCTCAACTATTACTACGAGAACGGAGGCGGTTCCTTCAAGCGCCGCGGGCTGGCGGAGGTGGGCATCGAAGACGACGCCTCCACGTACAACACGGGTTTCATGTACGGGGATCTCACCCCCGCCCCCGGGGACGAGATGGTGATCGTCTCGCGCGACAGCGCCTCCGCCATCCAGGACGGCCCCTTGCCCGCCCGTCGCCGGATCAAAGTCTTCCTGCACGGGGTCCAGTCCAATGCGGGAGGCATCGGGAGCGAACTCAGCGTCTGGGGCCGGGCTCCCTCGGGCGCGGACGGCGGGAGCTCCGGCAACGAAGAATGGGGGCTCACGCAAAGCGCCCAGGTCCACGACGGCGAAGGCTACCTGAGCGCCTATGTCGGCCCCGTCTCGTTCTACCTGCCGGATTCGACCGGGCCCCAGCGCCTGCGCGTCCGCTTTCCCGGAGGCAAGGTGATCGTGCGGAAGATCAACCCCGCCGATACCGCCCTGGAAGTCTGGGAAGGCGGCTTCATCTCCGCCGCCTGGGAGAAGGGGAGCCGCGCCGCCTACTCCGCCTTGCGCGATCCCGTGCGGCGCAAGGGCATCCTGGTGTTCCTGGCGGGCATCGCCGCGGCCTTCGTGCTGCTGCGCGCCGTGCTCAAGGCCATGGCCGCCAACATCGCGCGCAAGCGCTACACGCGCGAACTGGTCGACAAGAACCGCGAGCTGCAGGACCTGATCGGGGAAGTCAACCGCACCCAGCAACAGCTCATCCACAGCGAAAAGCTGGCGGCGCTGGGCCAGCTCGTCGCCGGCATCGCCCATGAGCTCAACAACCCCATCGGATTCATCTACGCCAACCTGTTCCAGATCCGCAAATACCTGGACGGGATCGATCCGGACGCCCTGGACCCCAGGGGCAAGGCCAACCTGGCGAAGATCGATCAGGCCCTGCGCGAAAGCCAGGACGGTTCCATCCGCATCCGCGACATCGTGCAGAACCTGCGCGGGCTCTCGCGCGCCGGCGCCCCGGCGGGTCAAGGACCCGGGGGTCAAGGACCCGGGGGTCAAGGACCCGGGGGTCAAGGACCCGGGGGTCAAGGA
>DATENA010000338.1:0-76974 GCA_035275285.1 Fibrobacteria bacterium
GCCGCCCCCCGTCATTGGAAGAGGACCACCGGCCTCAAGGTATGTTTCTGTTTCGCCGTTCCCGCGGTCCCGACCGAGACCTTGAGCAGGTACCGCCCGTTCCTCGCCCAGCGCCCTCCGTCCGCCTTCCCGTCCCAGTAGAAATCCACCGGCGCCTTCGGCACCGTCTTGTGATCCACCAGCAGCCGCACCAGTTCGCCGTCCAGGTTGTAGATCTTCACGGACACCGTCACTTCCGCGCTGCGATCCGACTCGGGATGCAGGCGGATGCGCGCGCCGTATTGCGTGTTCCCGTCCCGCGAGGCGAGCACCAGCGGGCTGAAAGGATTGGGCACGATCTGCACTTCGCCCGCGGTGAGTTCCCGGGAAACGGAGAGCAGCCCGTAATAGCTGCCGTCCATTTCGCGGATGTCCGCGGACAAGGCGGAGTCCCCGAAGGAATTCGTGTCCGGGGACGCCGAATCGGCCAGGGCCGCCCAGTCCAGCCTGAGGGCATCGAAGCGCTTCAGGGAGTGCGCCCGCCCGCCCGGGGAAGCGGGCAGCCCCAAGGTGATGCGGGGGAGTCTATCGAAAGCCACGGCGGAGGGATTGGAGATCTCGTACAAGCCGCCGGCCAGGGCATAGGAAATGCCGCTGGAAAAGGTCTTGGCCACCTTGCGTTTGTACAGGCGCAGCAGGGCCTGGGGCCGGCCGGAGAAGGCGGAGTCCGGAACGTACATTTCGAACCCGGGATCGTGGAAGAGCCGCCGCGTGGTATCGCCCGGGGTCAGGGTCTGTCCCACGTTGAGGCCGCGCGACAGGGAATCCCGGTAGGCGCCCAGTTCCGAGGCGGCTTCCGATCCGTCCGCATTGACCTGCCGGGCGAGGACGCGCAAGGGGCCGATGAAATGCCCGTCCAGGGTGGCCTGCATTTCCAGGATCGATCCGGCCTGGGGCGGGTCCAGGGTGAGGACGGGATTGGGCACCACGGGCGTGGGCGGGGTGGTGGTGGTGTCGAATCCCGAGACGAACAGCCCGAAGGAAGCCGGATCGGGGATGTCCGCCACCTCGCCCAGGGTGGAGCCGACCACGAGCTTGTTGACCACCGCGTCGACCACCTTGGCGGGAAGCGCCAGCGTCTTCTCCACTCCGTCTAGGGCCACCGTGACCGAGAGGCTGCCCCAGCCTTCCGCCGCGGCCGCGCCGCGCTTGGCGAGGGCACGGGATGGCGCTCCGGTCGCATAGGCCAGCGTGCGCCGGGAACCGCGATCGATCCGGATTCCCAAGGCCGGATCCGCGCGCCAGGCGAAGGTCCCCCGTTCATCCGCGGCCGAATCCAGGCGGCGTCCGGCGGCGTCGTAAAGGTGCAAGTGCAATTCGCCGCGGGCCCGCGCCGGCAGGCGCAGGCTGTCCCCCACCGCCAGTTTCAGGATGTCCAGATCCGGCGAAGCCGCCACCTGCGCGCGGAAGCGTCGGGCCGGATCCTCGTTGGAATAGGTCAGGGATCCGGAACGGAGAATGAAGTAATAGGTGAGCAGTCCGCCCTGCGGCCCGGGACGGAACCGCAAGGTGCGGGTCCCCGGCGGTCCGGACAATTGCGCGGCGGGAACCCGGAAGGTCTCGGTCGGTGCGCCGTATCCGTACACGATGAAAGCCGAATCGAGGCGCGCCTGGGCGTCCAGGACGAGTTCGGCCTCCCCGTTGCGGAAGGCGAGCGGCCCGCTCCGGTGCGAGAACGGGAAGTCCAGGGTGAGGGCGGTATCGGCGGCCCCGGTCGCGGGAAGCAGGAAGGAGAAGCGCGCCAGGGGGATCAGGGACAGGCTGTCCGGGAAGGCGTTGAGCGTGTAGGTACCCGCGGCGGCCCGGTCCAGCTTCCGTCCCGCCGGGAACTCCATCGCTTGCGGCGTGATCAGGCGGATGGTCCCGTCGGCCGCCCGGCCGCCGACCGTAACGGCGAAGGTAACCGATTTGACGGCCTTCTTGAGCATCAGGTCCACGCCCGTCTTCCAGACGCCGTCCTTGACGGTGAGCACCGGCTCCGCGTCCAGGCCGTACCCGGAAAAGCCGCAGGCCAAACGGTAGGTCCCGTCGGGGACCCCGTCCAGCGAATAGCTCATGGCTCCGGCCGCGCCCGCTTCCGGAGCCCGTTGGGGCGTGGCCGAGGCCACCAGGCCGAAGTCGGCGGGCGAGAACAGGCTGACGGAAACGGAGGACGGATCGGGAACGGTGTCCGGGGAGAGGCGGATGACGCCCGTGATGGAGGCGAATCCCCGCAGGGAGAGGTCCTGGTTCACCGTGGAGCGCGGGACGGTGACGCGGACCTGGACGGATTCCGGCAGGGCCTTGCCGGGCCGCGAAGCCTTGAGGAGGTAGGCGCCCGTGTCGGCGGACAACGAGTATTCCCCGCGCAGATCGGTTTCCGCCTTCTGGGAGGTTCCCCGCGCCTTGTGGATCAATTCCAGGGCGGCTCCCGCCAGCGGCGAGATCTGCGGGGCCGCGCCGGTGGGCCAGGCCGCTACGGTAACCCTGCCCTTGATCAGGGAAGCGCCCGACGCCAGGGTGAACGCCAACTGGGCGGCTTCGGCGATCTGCACCGATTTCTGATCGGAGGTGAATCCCGCGCGGGCGGCGAGAACGGTATATGCGCCCGGCGCCAGGAAGGCCGAAAAGGCCCCCTTATCGTCCGTGAGCAGGCTGCGTTCCACGGCCCCGGAAACGGCCTGCTTCACCGTGATCCGGCATCCCGCCAGGGGGGCGCCTTTATCGTTGGCCACCGTACCGGTGAGGGACCCGACGGCCTTCAACAGGGTCAGGCGGCCCAGGTCGGCGGACTTCCCCGCGGCCAGGACCAGGGTGGTGTCGGGACGGGTCTGGTAATCGGGTTTGGAAACGGAAACCGAATGGGTCCCGGGTGCGACGCCCAAGAGGAAAAAGCCCTGCGCGTCGGACACGGCCTGCACCGTTTTGCCTCCGCCCGAGGCCGTCACGACCGCGTTGACCAGGTCCGCGCCCGTTTTGTCCACCGCCCGTCCGGTGATGCGGCAGGAAGCCGCCGGCATGATTTGCAGGACGTTCACCGGAGCCGTCGGGCCCAGGGTCACGGTGCGGGTCTGGCCCGCGTATCCGTTCTTGGAAAAGGCCAGGGAATAACTGCCCACGGCCAGCACCTTTTCCGCCCCGCCGGAGGCGTTGGTGAACAGGGGCAAGGGGTCCGCGCTCCCGTCCAGGGGCGTCACCGCGATTTGCACGTCTCCGAGAGGGAGCGTGTCCCCGGCCGGGCCGGCGGATTTGACCGCAAGGGACAGGGTCTGCACATCGTTGCGGTATTCGAAGGAAGTGGTATCGCTCACCACGCTGGCGCCGGACTCGCTCAGCGCGAACACCTTCCATACATAGCGCTTGGAAAGCAGGGTCCGCTTGGCGTCCAGGACCGCGGAGGTATCCGTGACTTCCGTATGCCAGATGGGGAACAGCACTTCCAGACCGTCCTGGGTTTCCAGGGAGTAGATGAAAATCTGGTAGGTGTTGGCGGCCCCGGTTCCGGCCGCGGCGACCGCTTTGGTCCATCTGAAGGCGACGGCGCTGTCCTGGGAGACGGTGAGGATGCGGTTCTGCGCGGGCGCCAGGTTCCTGGAGGGCTTCAGGACCGGCCCCGAGGGCTGGAGGGTGAACAGCCTGAGGCCCTGCGCCTTGGTGGAGGTGGCCAAGGCGCTGCGTCCGTCGTAATTGTTGAGGACGACCAGATTGTAAGGCACGTTGGGGGACAGGGGCGGGGCGGGGACCTTGGAGAAGGTGCCGGAGGGATCGGGGGTGCCGTAGGCGATGCCGGTCTTGGTGGTGATGACCTGCCAGATCACGCTGGCGCCGGAGACCGTGCCCTTTTCCGCGTCGATGTCCAGGGCCTGATCGGAAAGGAGCAGATGGTAGGCGGGCACGCCGGGCACCGGGGTCCAGCTGATGTTGGGGCTGGAGGAGGCTTCCTGGGCTTTGGGAGAGGTGAAGGAGGCCGACTGGCGCGAGACCACCCACAGGGGGATTTCCGGGGAGAAGGATTTTCCGTCCCCGCAGACGGCCACCACGTAATGGAACCCCAGGCCCAATTGCGGGCCGGATTGCCCCGAGTCCTTGTCCGAAGGCTTGAACTCGAACACCACGGAGGTGGAGTCCTTGGAGAGGGAGCGCTTGGCCAGAAGTCGCGCGGCATGCCCCTCCGGTTGGTCGCCCGCGCGGGTGGGGCCGTGGAACAGGTCGCAGGAATCCGGGGCTTTGCCGGCGGGAGGCAGGGCCCGGACGGACATGCGCACCAGGGAGTCCGGGAAGACTTCGCTTTGCGGGGCCTGGACGAAGAGGAGGGTGGGCTGGGCTTGGGGGGAGGGAATGCAAAAGGCAAAGTGCAAAATGCAAAGTGCAAAATGGAATGCGCGCCTGGAGCCGCCCGCGACCGGCACGCGCCTTCTCTCCGTCATTTTGAGATTTGCACTTTGCATTTTGCACTTTGACTTTTTTCTTCAGAACGCATAGCTCACTCCCGATCGCACCGCCGGCAGCGGCGATACGTAGAAGTCCGTGCTGAACACCAGGGGATCCCCCCAGGTGAACCCGAAATCGAGGATGGGCACGAAAGGATCCCCGTCCCATTCCAGGGGGGACAGGCCGGAAAGCAGATGGCCCTGGTTGCGGTAGCTGACGTTGAGGCTGTGCGCCCCCACGTCCGCGTGGAACCATCCGAAGGTCCCGCTCAGGCACAGCACCTGATCGGGGAACAGATCGAGATCGACGAAGCCGGCCGCGTCCGCCGCCTCGCTGTCGGCCGCGGCCGTATCCGCCGGAGCCTCGGTCCCGGCGGCATGGATGGAGACGCGGCCGAACACCTTGCTGTAGCTGAGGGCGAGCTTTCCCGGCCACAAATCCACCGTCACGGTGTGCGATTGGGGCAGGGTCAGGATCAGGCGGTCATGGATATGGATGTCCCGCTTGCCGGTCTCCCCGTCCAGGAGCCGGCGCAGGTTGTCCGAAGCCAGGAAGGAATCGGGTTCGGTGAAGCGGGGCTCGAAGGTCCCGGGATCGATGAAATAGGGCACCGAATAGGTCACGTCCACGTGACCCTTGGCCGCCATGCGCGCGCCCATGCGGGAGACCAGGCGCACCGGCCCTGCGCCGATGGCCAATTCCGGGCTCCAGGCCGTGCCTTGGTAGGCGCCGTCGGCGGTGCCGTACACTTTGTTGTCCGGGTACTCCACCGGGAAGGAGGTGTTGCCCGTCTCCCCGCCCACGGAAATGCGGCCGGACAGGTCCGGCTTCAGGTCCCCGGAGGTCCGCGCCGTGAACTGATGCTTGTGCACCTGGAAACCCAAGGTCACCCAGGGAACGGGCCGGACGGCATAACCGAAGCTCAGGGAGCGCCAGTGCATCTCGAAAATCAGGGGCATATGGATGCTGCCCTTGAGCAGGATGGATCCCGCCTCGGAAAGGACCGTGTCCAGGTTGAAGGCCGCATTGCCCAGCGCTCCCGCCACCTTCAGGCTCGCATTCTCCCGGGCGGCAAAGAACGCAATGCCTCCGAAAACCGGGGCGGAAACGTCCACGTGGGCGTTCAGGTCCTGGGAGACCCGGGCGAAGAGCTCCGGGATGACCACGGCCGAATCGGCGAAAGAACCGATGAATTTCTGGGCCTGGGCGGAGGCGTTGAAGGGCAGATTCAGACTGACTTCGGCGCTGCCCCGGTCGAAGGGCCGGGAAAGGGGCGATTTCAGGAATCCAAAGGAAAAAGCGCCGCTCAGCTCCGCATCGGCCTTGCCGATGAGAAGCAAAGGCTGCGATCGGACGGCCTGGAAAAGCAGGAAAACGACGGCCAATGCCCATCGGGGTCGGGGTACCACGCCTGGAGTGTATCATTCCGGAAGGGGCTGAAAAAGGGGAGACTCTCTTCACGCACTCGGGAGGGAGTGCCGGCTTCGGCTGGGGCGGTACGTCCACCACCCGGATCCTGCCCGGGAGCGCGGGCGATGGCGGTATGTGAAAAGGGCGCCTCCGGGAGGCGCCCTTTTCAGGGCCTTATCTTCCGGCCAGGGAGGAAGTGTCGGCCCGCACGTTGGAGACCGACGCCTGGGCGGATTGGGACAGGACCTCGGTCAGCTCCGGAACGTCCCGGATCTGAGTCTTCATGTCCGCTGAAAACCGGAACAGGGCCACCTTGCGACGCCCCAGGGGGCAAATTTCCCCGGTGCGGGGGTTCCGGGCGGGCCGGGGCTTGCGGACCTTCGTGTAGAAGGTGCCGAATCCTCGTATCTCGATGGTCTTTTCCTGGGCCAAGTATTCGCCGACCAGCCGCATAAACTGCTCGGCGACTTCCTTGATTTCCAGTTGAGGATGACCGCTTGATTTGGCCGCTTCCTGAACCAGGTCCTGCTTGGTCACATTCTTCAAATTAACCTCCTCAACCGCTAGATGTTGTGGTTAACACCCTGAAGATAACAACGGACGGTGGAGACTTGCAAGCCTATTTTGAGGAATTTTACGGAAGGTCGGGTTCAGGGAAAACCCCCGCAGGCCCGACCGTTGCGGGCGCGGGCGGGAGGGGATGCTTTCAACCGTCAAAGATGGAGCGGACGGCATTCACAGGGATTGGGTTTCCGCGTTCATGGAGGCCATGCTCTGCGGCAGGCGGTGATCGGGGCCGTAGGAAAGGATTTTCGAGCACACCGTTTCGCAATCGGACCGGGTGCCGTAGAACACGATCGTCCTTCCCGTCATGTCCACTTCCACCGCGCAACGGAACGCGTTTTCGCGTGACAGTTTGCACGCGGCGGTGAGCATCTCGACGACGTAATCATAGGTGTGCTCCTCATCATTGAAAAGCACGACCTTCCAGTTCAGGGCGGGTTTGGCGAGGGTCTCGGTGCCGGTTTCGCCTTCTTCCTGGGGGGACGTTTTGCCGGGCTCGTCGCTCATCGCGCCCTCTTCCCCCGCCTTTTCGCGGGTCATTTCTCCATGACCTTTCCCCAGAAATATTCCCAGGCCGACTGCTGTTCCCCCGGCCCGAAATGGTGCTTGCTGCGGAACGCCCCGTCCAGGTACTCGTTGATGGTGTCGATGGTCTGCCGCAGGAAGAACCCCTGGCGGCTCTGCACGAAGGCGAGATCGTCGAAGGTGTGGGTGGGCAGGTAGACTTCCAGGGGGTTGAAGTTCTCCCCTTCCTGGACGTTGGAGAGGACCACTTTCAGATAGCGGGAGAAGAAGGCGTCCACCAGGGCACGGTTCTCCTCCTCGTGATCCCCCATGAGCTTTTCGAAGAGGCGATCGCCCGATTCGGAACTCTTCAAGAGCTGTACGAACAGGCCCAGGGCCGAGTCGTCCACCTTTTGCGAGAGCTGGAGCAGCTCATGCGAGCTGAGGCGGTTGAGCTCCTCGGTCTTGCGGAACCCCGGCCCTTCCACGAGCCCGGACAGGTAGATCAGCATCATCTTTTCGTAGTCTTCGGAGAGCATAAGAGGCTGACGCTCCGGGCTTGAGTTTAAACGCCCTGCGCCGCGATGAGGCGTCTTTGCACGTTTTTTAATATAACTATTGGCCCATCCCTGAGCGGCGGTCTTTCTTTGATTACTGCCATTCTTGGCGGCACCAGGATTGCTTGTTCATATTCCCGCCACCAGCTTCTTGAAGGCTTTTCCCCGTTCCTTGTAGTTTTCGAACATCCCGAAGGAGGCGCAGGCGGGCGACAGGGCGATGGCGCCCTTCCCAATCTCGGCCATGAGGAATTCCACGGCCGTTTCCAGGCTGGGGCATTGGCGCAAGGTCCGCGCCCCGGAGGCGTCCGGGAACCCGGCCGAGGCGTCTGCAAAGCCGGCCGAGGCCAGTTCTTCCCGGAGGCGGTCGGCCGTCTGGCCGATCAGGGCGATGGCCCGCACGTGGCCCGCGGCGGCGATGGCGGAGGCCAGTTCCGAAAAGTCCGCGTGCTTTTCCGACCCCCCCAGGATCAGCCCCAGGGGAGCTTCCCGCAGGGCCTGCACCGCGCCGAGGGTGGCTTCCGGCCGCGTGGCGTAAGAATCGTTGTAAAAGGATACGCCGTTGCGATCGCGCACGAATTCCAGGCGGTGTTCCAGGCCGCGGAAGGCCATGGCCGCGGCCACCACGTGCCGGGGCTCGGCTCCCGCTTCCAGGGCCAGGATCCCGGCCGCGGCGATGTTCTCCAGGTTGAACCGGCCCTTGAGGCGCGTCGCGGCCAGGGGGACGGCGAACTTGAGGCCGGTCCAGCGCGCCTCCTTGTCGTCGATGACCACTTCGCTCGCGGCTCCGCCGGTTCCGAAGGAGCCGCTGGAGCCGTAGGCGGTTTTGCGGGCGGGGCTCCGGCCGGCTATCCAGGCGCTGCCTTCGGCGTCCGCGCAGTAGGCGAGCGCGTCCCCGGGCGCTTGGTGCGCGGCCAGGTTGGCCTTGTGCAGCCAGTATTCGTCCCGGGTGGGATGCCAATCGAGGTGTTCGGTGGTGGTGCGCAGGACCGCGGCCAGGGCGGGGCTTTGCGCCAGGGTGGAGAGCTGGAAGCTGGACAGCTCCAGGATCAGCTTCCCGCCCGGAGGCAGGGAAGAGGCCAGATCCAGGGCCGGAACTCCGATGTTACCCCCCAGGCCGGCGGGGATCTCCGCTTCCTCCAGCATGGCGTGGAGCAGGGAGCAGCAAGTGCCTTTGCCGACCGTGCCCGTAACCCCGATGATGCGTTCGCGCCCGGCCAGGGCGAAAGCCAGTCCCGTTTGCGAAGTGAGAACGCCGCCGTTGCGGATGAACGCGGCGAGGGCGGGGAGATCCGGCCGCACGCCCGCGGAACGGAACACGGTGCGCATGCCGGCGAGGCCGGCGAGATAGTCCCCGGAGCCGGGAGCCGCCGCGTACCGCAAGCGCGGGTCGAGATGCGTAGGCTGCTTGCGATCGAATACGGTGATGTCCGCGAAGCCCCGATCGAGGAGGTAACGGCACGTGCTGGCGCCTTCCACTCCATATCCCAGCACTCCGATGGGTGGCTCGATTTCCGGTTGCGCCTGTTCCTGGATCATCCGTTCCGCCGCCCCTGTCCGGCAAAGGGCGCACCGCGCGCCGTTCGCCGAGGGAAACCGCTTTCGAGGGCAAAAATAGCAACCCCCGCGGGTTGGAGCCCCAAATCCCAAATTTTATATTCACAATCGTTTTTCGGATACACGATCCGGCCGCCGGCCGGAGGATCTGCGGACCCGGTGGAGTACGGCGCGCTTTTCAGGCGCGGGTGCCGCCGCCGGGCCGGAGAAGGAGAGCCGATGAAAAACGACCTGATGCTGCTCACCCTGCTGTACGCGGTGGCTTTCACTGCCTTCATAGGCGCCATCAATTCGCGGGGGCCGGCGCGCGTCGCCCTTTCCTACTTCCTGGCCATCCTCACGCTCTGCGCGGCGGTTTTCCATACCAGCCAGTTCCTGGCCGGGGACGGGCTGCACGGGGACGATGCCGTGGTGGTCGCGCCGCCTCCGCAGCCCCTGGCGCCTCCCGAGCCCGTGGCGCCCCCGCCCCCGGACACCGCCGCCCTGGCCGCCTCCCAGAACGAAGCCGCCATCGCCGAAGGCAAGAACGAACTCAAGGGAGTCCTGGAGGCCGCGCGCCGCGTGGCCCGCAGCATGTCCTCCCTGAGCCTGGGCGCCGTGGCGGACATCTCGGACGAGGAATACGAGTCCCTGCAGAACCGGGCCGTGGGATACCTGGCCGAGGCCCGCCGCGCCAAGGACCGGCTCGCCGCCGCCGCCTCCAAAATCCCGCCCCAATTGAAGGACCCGCAGGATCAATTGGCCAAGGGGCTGGAATCGCTGGTCTCCTCCGCGTACAACGCCGAGCGTTTTTTCAAATCGGAAAACGACACCGAAGAGAAACAGCATGCCGCGGCCTTCCGCAAGGGCCTGCAGGACGCCAATGCTTCGTTCAAGAAAGCCGGGACCGCGCTCGGTTCCGAGGAAGCCGGGGAATGACTTCCGCGGCCGTCAGGACTCACAGCCCGCAGCGCGGGCATATTAGGAGGACATGATGTCCCTTGTTCCGGATGGTTTGAAGTACACCAAGGATCACGAATGGGCGAAGCTCGAAGGCGCCGTCGCAACCGTCGGCGTCACCGACCACGCCCAACGGGAGCTCGGTGACATCGTCTTCGTGGAATTGCCCAAGGTCGGCGCGAACGTCCAATCGGGCAAAAGCTTCGGCACCATCGAAGCGGTGAAGACCGTGGCCGAACTGTACGCTCCGGTAACCGGCACGATCACGGAAGTCAACACCGCCCTTTCGGCCGACGCCGGGGTGATCAACCAGGATCCCTACGGGACCGGCTGGATCATCAAGGTGAAGGTGGACAAGCCTACCGAAGAAGGCTTGATGGAGCCGGCGGCCTATAAAGCCTTGATCTGATGGCCTGAGCGCGCCTGGGGGGCCGGGTGGCTCAGGGCGCGCTTTCCGGCGACGGCAGCCTGGGGCGGTTCCCCGCCGCCCGATATCGGGAGAGAATGGGACGGCGGGCCGGGAAACGGTTCAGGCGTAGGCGTCGATGGGCGGGCAGGAGCAGACCAGGTTCTTGTCCCCGAAGGCGGCGTTGAGCCGTCCCACGCTGGGCCAGAACTTGTTCGCCTTGACCCAGGCCAAGGGGTACACGGCCTGCTCGCGGGAATAGGGATGCTTCCACGCGTCCGACAAGGCATGCGCGGCCGTGTGGGGGGCGTTCTTCAGCAGGTTGTCCGCGCGGTCCGCCTTGCCGGATTCGAGGTCCGCGATCTCCTTGCGGATGGCGATGAGGGCGTCGCAGAAGCGATCCATCTCCGGCTGGGACTCGCTTTCCGTGGGTTCCACCATGAGGGTGCCCGCCACCGGGAAGGAAACCGTGGGCGCGTGGAACCCGTAGTCCATCAGGCGCTTGGCGATGTCTTCCACTTCCACGCCCGCGCTTTGCTTGAACTTGCGGCAGTCGAGGATCATCTCGTGGGCGACGGTGCCGTTGCTTCCCACGTAGAGCACGGGATAGTGGCTTTCCAGGCGCTTCATCATATAGTTGGCGTTGAGGATGGCCACCTGGGTGGCGCGGGCCAGGTTCTTGCCGCCCATCATGCGGATATAAGCCCAGGAGATGGTGAGGATGCTGGCGCTGCCCCAGGGGGCGGCCGAAACGGCGGGGATGGCTTTGTCGCCGCCCGTGCGGACCACGGCATGGCCGGGCAGGAAGGGGGCCAGGTGGGCGGCCACGCAGATGGGGCCCATTCCCGGTCCGCCGCCGCCGTGCGGGATGCAGAAGGTCTTGTGCAGGTTGAGATGGCAGACGTCCGCGCCGATGGTCCCGGGACTGCACAGGCCCACCTGGGCGTTCATGTTGGCGCCGTCCATGTAGACCTGGCCGCCGTTCCCGTGGACGATGTCGCAGACTTCCCGGATGCCTTCCTCGAACACGCCATGGGTGGAGGGATAGGTGGCCATGAGGCTGTTGAGATCGGCTTTGTGGGCTTCCGCCTGCTTCTTGAGATCGGCCAGATCGATGTTGCCCTTGGCGTCGCATTGGACCAGGACCACCTTGAGGCCCGCCATCACCGCGCTGGCGGGATTGGTGCCGTGCGCGGAGACGGGGATGAGGCAGACGTTCCGGTGGCCTTCGCCCCGGTGCTTGTGGTAGGCGCGGATGACCATGAGGCCCGCGTATTCGCCTTGCGAGCCCGCGTTGGGCTGGAGGGATACGCCGGGCAGGCCGGTGACCGCGGCCAGATCGCGTTCCAGGTCCGCGAACAGGCGGCGATAGCCCTGGGTCTGATCTTCCGGGGCGAAGGGGTGGATGTTCCCGAACTCCGGCCAGGTCAGGGGGACCATTTCCGCGGTGGCGTTCAGCTTCATGGTGCAGGAACCCAGGGCGATCATGGAGGTGTTGAGGGAAAGGTCCTTGTTCTCCAGGGACTTGATGTAGCGGAGCATTTCCGTTTCGCTGCGGTGGCTGTTGAACACCGGATGGGTGAGCACGGCGTCCTTGCGGACCAGGGCGGCGGGCCAGTCCAGGCTCAGGCCGCGGGACCAGTCCCCGGCGGCGGCGGCCGAAACGGCCGCTTCGGGCTTGCCCAGGGCCGCGGCGAAGACGGCGGCGATGGCGGCCACGTCCTCCGGCGAGGTGGTTTCGTCCAGGCTGATGCCTACGCTCCCGTCCTCCAGGTAGCGGAAGTTGCGGCCGGCGGCGAGCGCCCCGCTTTTCAGCTTGGGCAGGGCGGCGGCGTCCACGGACAGGTGCAAGGTGTCGAAGTAGGCGGCGTTGGCCTGCTTGCATCCCAGGGAGGCCAGGCCCTTTTCCAGGGAGCGGGCCAGGGCATGCACGCGCGAGGCGATGGCCTTGAGGCCCTGGGGGCCGTGGTAGACGGCGTACATGCCGGCCATGACGGCGAGCAGGACCTGCGACGTGCAGATGTTGCTGGTGGCCTTGTCCCGGCGGATGTGCTGCTCGCGGGTCTGCAGGGCCATGCGGTAGGCGCGCCGGCCGTGGGCGTCGATGGTAACGCCGATGATACGGCCGGGCATGTGGCGCCTGAAGGCGTCCTTGGTGGCGAAGAAGGCGGCGTGCGGCCCTCCGAAACCCATGGGGACGCCGAAGCGCTGCGCCGATCCGACGGCGATGTCGACTCCGAAAGAGCCGGGGGAGGCGAGCAGGACCAGGGCCAGGAGATCGGTGGCGGCGGCCACCTTGATGCCGGCGGCATGGGCCTTGGCGACCAGGGCCGCGTAGTCCGCCGCGTTGCCGAAGGTATCCGGATACTGGATCAGCATCCCGAAAACGCCGGCCGCCTTGCCGTCCGCGATTTCCGCCTCGTCGCCGATGCGGAGATCGATGCCCAGCGGTTCGGCGCGGGCGCGGAGCACGTCCAGGGTCTGGGGGTGGCAGCGCTTGGACGCGAAAAAGACCTTGGCGGACTCGTTCTCGCGCAAGGCGAAGAACATGCTCATGGCCTCGGCGGCGGCGGTGCCCTCGTCGAGCAGGGACGCGTTGGCTATCTCCATGCCCGTGAGATCCATGACGGCGGTCTGGAAGTTGATCAGGGCCTCCAGGCGGCCCTGGGCGATTTCCGCCTGATAGGGCGTGTAGGCCGTGTACCAGCCCGGATTCTCCAGGATGTTGCGCTGGATGACGCCGGGCAGGACCACGTCGTAATATCCGGCGCCGATATGGGACTTGAGGACCTTGTTCCCGGAGGCGAGGGCGCGGGCCTCCCGGAGGAAGCGATGTTCGTTTTCCCAGGCGGGCAGGTCCAGGGGCGCGGCCAGGCGGATGGAGGCGGGAACGGTCTTCCGGGTCAAATCCTCGAGGCTCTCGGAGCCGACCGCTTTCAGCATGTCCCGGATCTGCCCCTCGTCCGGGCCGATATGCCTGGAAACGAATACACCCTTGTTCTGCGCGCTCAATTCCATAAGCCTCACCTGTGTGCAAAACCCCTATTGTCCGGTCGGGGATAGGCCCCCGTACGGTTGGGAGCACCGGGAACAATTTTACTAATTTTCGTGCGATACCTACAGTCATGGGCCCGGCCGGCGCAAGACGACGGTGGCGGTTGCGGGACTTCAATGCGCAAAGGGAATGGATTATGGGAATCAAGGTCGCGATAATGGGCGCCACCGGGGCGGTGGGAACGGAACTTTTGGACATCCTCGCCGATCGGAAATTCCCGATTTCCGAGCTGAGGCTGCTGGCTTCCGCCCGTTCCGCCGGAAAAACCCTGCAATTCCAGGACGAGGATATCAAGGTCCGGGAATTGACCCATGATTCCTTCAAGGGCATCGATTTGGTGCTGGCCTCCGCCGGCGGCAAGATCAGCAAGGAATTCGCGCCCTCGGCCGTAAAAGCGGGCGCCGCGGTGGTGGACAACACCTCCCATTTCCGCATGACGGAAGGGGTGCCGCTGGTGATCCCGGAGATCAATCCCGAGGACATCTTCAAACACAAGGGCATCATCGCCAATCCCAATTGCTCCACCATCATCATGGCCCTGCCCCTGTGGCCGTTGCACAAGCGTTACAAGATCAAGCGCATCGTGGCCGCCACCTACCAGGCCGCCAGCGGCGCCGGCGCCGTGGCCATGGACGAACTGGTGAGCGAAACCGCCGCCTACCTCAAGGGGGAGGAGTTCAACCGCACCGTGATCCCCCATCCCTATGCCTTCAATCTCTTCCCCCACAACTCGCCCATGACCGAGAGCGGGTATTGCGAGGAAGAGATCAAGATGGTCAAGGAAACCCGCAAGATCTTCCACGACGAGGCGATCCGCGTGACCGCGACCTGCGTGCGCGTGCCCGTGCTGCGCGCCCATTCGGAGGCCCTCAACGTGGAGTTCGAGCAGGAACCGGACCTCGAAGAGGTTTACAAGCTCCTGGCGGCCGCGGAAGGCGTGGAGGTGATGGAAGACCGCGCCAAGAACCGCTGGCCCATGCCCCTGGACGCCTCCGGCCGTGACCCGGTGCTGGTGGGCCGCGTGCGCAGGGACGATACCCAACCCAGGACCCTGGACATCTGGGTGGTGGGGGACCAGATACGGAAGGGGGCGGCGTTGAACGCGGTGCAGATTGCGGAGAAGCTGTTCAAGACAGGGAAATAAGAAGCGGACGGAGAGACGGCTCCGGAGGCAGACGCCGGAGCACATTTCATGTGCATCCCGTCGGGGGTACAGGCTTATCCCCCGCCGCCGCGGCTTCGCCCTTCGGAGTCGGGGGTCAAGAAAAGAAGAATCCAGCCATTCTTCTTTTCTTAACTCCCGACCCCCGACTCCCTACTCCCGACGGGACGCCGCCCCGAGCACCATCACGTCGGATTCCACCCCCCCTTGCCCGATCGCCTCTTAGTCTTATTGCCCCCCGCGTTCCGAAACGCTATACTCCCCCCATGTCCATCATCCTCGGCCTCTTCATTTTCGTCCTCGGCCTGTATTTCCTGAGCCTGTTCTTCCAGGTGGCCCGGCTGGAAAAGGTCATGTCGGAATCGGTGACTTTGCTGGAGCGCTACATGATCCTGAAATACTCCCTGGGAGACAAGAAAGCCGCGGCCGAAGACGGGGACGCAATCGCAAATCCGGAACCTCATTCTCCAAAACCAGGCTGAGCACCGCATCACTGTATTTCCGTGACGGCCATCCGGAAAAGAATCGACCTTTTCTGAACTCCGAAATAACTTATTGTCGTGACAAAAATTAAGTTTCGAAAACGCTTCATAAGATTAGCGCGATCACCTCTCACTTATGTGGAATGGCTTGGTTCCACAATTGCGACGGCTCTCGGAACTGTTTCGGCAATATACGGTCTCCTTCCAGCCGAACGGGACAAGGTTATTTTATGGCTAGTCGGTGCGCTTGTCTTTTTTGCGCTCATCAACCTAGCCCTCATCACTCTTTTTAATGCTTACAAGGTGAGATATCGTCGGGGTCAGCGAACTTATGAAGCAATTCATCGTATTGTAGAGGAAGCGCGAAATTGCCGTAACACCCTGACATCTGAGAACTGTAACCGAGCCATTCGCGAGATATGTTTCAATCATATCGCCAAGGTGCTCGGTGATTTTTTTGGTCCCACGCCAAAAATCACATTAAAATATGTTCAAAACGATCTGCTTCAATCAATGAGGTCAGGGGACCAATTCGGACGGCTTACCACACCAGAAAAGGTGAAGGAAAACGAAGTCTTTGAAAAATTGGTCAAGCATCCCGATAAATTCGGCGCTCTTTACATAAAGGATATCCGAGATAAACAGGAAGTTTCGCAAATATTCGGAGTCGAGGGCGAGCGCCTCGGACAACGTGCCGAAGGCAAATATCGTACATTTATGGCCATTCCCCTTCGTTCCTCAAGATATCAGGATGGACCATTGCCGGTTAAGAACACAATTGGTATGTTAGGCTTCGATTCTATGAAGCCTGGGTCCTTTGAGGATCTTGAAGAAGAAGATTATCAGGCGCTTTATGCCATCGTAGACATTCTCTCGGAATGCGTTATATACTGGCAGCACAACTCTGGAGCGAATAATGGAGAGTCCCAAAGCGGCGGCAACGGTCAGCTACAACCTGACTCTGCCCGAGAGCAAAGTCCTTCTGGCGTTCTTTGAGGAAAAGGCCGATGAGTTCAGGAAAATGATGGCTCATGGTCCCATCTCGATTGAAATGCAATCTGGAAAGATCATTTCCATTTTCACCTATAGTGATTTTCTGGATTGCTTGGTTCAATTGCGCTCTGGCGCCACTTCTATAAAGCTGTAACTCTTCGAGATCTGCTCAGGGAACCGGCCTGAAGCGCCCCGTCGGCGGGCCTCGGCCGATGAGGCGCCGGGACGCGAAACGCCGTGTTCCCATTGTTTGTTAACTTTCCTCTCCGGAGGAGTCCCCGCTCATGAAGAATCTGGTTTCCCATATCGGCCCGCTGCCGGTTGAACAATTGGCCAAGGATTTCGGCACGCCCGCCTTCATCTACGAAAAGGCCGTGATCGAGGCGCGCATCGCCGAACTGAAAGCGTTCGAGGTGATCCGTTTCGCCCAGAAGGCCTGTTCCAACCTGGCCATCCTCGCCTTGATGCGCAAGAACGGGGTGGTGGTGGACGCGGTTTCGGCCGGGGAAATCCACCGGGCCCTGAAAGCGGGCTACAAGGGGCATTCCGCCGAAGGCGGATCGGTTCCCGGGATCGTCTTCACCGCCGATCTGTTCGACGAGGACGCGGCCAAGATGATCAAAGAGCACCGCATTCCCGTGAACGTGGGATCGCCGGACATGATCGCCCAGCTCGGCAAGTTCCATCCGGGCGCGGAAGTGACCTTGCGCATCAACCCCGGCTTCGGCCACGGGCATTCCCGCAAGGTGAACACGGGCGGCAGCTATTCCAAGCACGGGATCTGGCATGCGGACCTGGAAGAGTGCCTGCGCTTGGGCGCGGAGGCGGGCGTGCACATCCAAGGCCTGCACATGCATATCGGCTCCGGAAGCGATTACCACCATCTGTCCACCGTGTGCGACGCGATGGTGAAGGCGGCCAAGCGCATGGGGCCCCAACTCAAGGTGATCAGCGCCGGCGGCGGCCTGCCCATTCCTTATCGCAAGGAGCAGGCGCGCATCGACATCGCCGCCTATCATGGGCTGTGGGACAAGGCCCGCAAGGCCATCGAAAAGGAGGTGGGCCATCCCGTGGCGCTGGAAGTGGAGCCGGGGCGCTACCTGGTCGCCGAATCCTGCTCCTTGCTGACCCAGATCCGGTCGGTGAAGAATTCCGGCGGCAACCGCTTCTACCTGGTGGACGCGGGCTTCGACACCCTGGTCCGGCCCGCCATGTACGGCGCGTACCACGAGATTTCCATCTGCCCGGCGGACGGCCGCACGGTGGACAATGCGCTCGACACCATCGTGGCCGGCCCCCTGTGCGAATCCGGGGACGTGTTCACCCAGGAAGAAGGCGGAGTGGTCACCACCCGCAAACTGCCCGAGGCGGTGGTGGGGGATTACCTGATCCTCCACGATGCGGGCGCGTACGGCGCGGCCATGTCCTCGAACTACAATACCCGCAAACTGGCGGCGGAAGTCCTGATCCAAGAGCACGGGACGGACGTGATCCGGGAACGCCAGACATTCGACGCCATCCTGCAATTCGAGCGGGTGCCGGCGAACCTGTCCTGACCCGCTTTCCCCGCCCGGTCCGGGAGGGGTCCAGTAACGGGTACGTTACCTGCAAGGCGGTTTTCCGGGGAAACGGCTTCCCGGCGCGCCGGAGGCCCCTTCGCATCCCCTGGCCGCTTCCCGTAACGCGCGGAGGACCGAGGCGCAAGCGGTTTCGTTTTTATTTGCACCCTCGCGTTTCTTGGGAGCCGGGGCCGGGGATTCCTCCGGCTCCCCCGGCAATTCTCCGGATTCCCGCAACGGGAATCCGGGCGGTGGATCCATGCGCGGATCGGTGCGCATCCCCGGGCCGCTTCCGAAGGACCAAAGAGGGAGGAAAGTTCCCGTTGAGTTTTGCCCGCGGTTCCCTATTATAAGGTCCATGCTCACCTTGACCATCACCTTCGCCGCCTTCTGCCTGATCCTGGGGCTCAGCTTCTACCGGAAATACGAGGCGCGCCTGCGCTCGGAAGCCCAGAACACCTTGCGCTACAGCCGCATCGCGGACTATTTCGGCCGCCCGATCCTGCTGACCTTCGAATACCGGCTGTATGAGAACCAGGCTCCCTCCCTGATGGAGGCCGACGTGGACGAAATCTACCATTACGGCCGCGATTATTTCCTCAAGGGCTATTCGCCCGACGGGAAGCGTTGCCGGATCTACAAGTGGAGCCGCATTTCCAATCCGCGGATCCGCTACGATGGACGATACCTGGATTCCCTGGAAGCCTTGTTCCTGGCGGCCGAGAATGGCGGTCCCCGGGCCGCGGCTTGAGCGGATTTTGGCAATGCCAAATCCAACCAAGTCGGGATAATAGTTGACAATCCCTTGACGCCGGCGCGGATTGGCGCCGAATCGAGGCGCTTGGTTTTGGGATCGTAAATTGCTTGTATCTCCCGTTACGGTACCGGGTAAAGGTACCCGGACCGGCGTCCCGGTCGAGGAGGGTCCATGGAAAACGAAGATCAGGAGTTCTGGAAAGCCCTGCTGATGAACCGGAACCTGCGTTCCAGGTTCATCCGGGACCTGGAGATCCAGTCCATCGTGAGCCGGTCGGCCGAGGATCTGGCCATCCGGTATCATGAAGAGGAAATGCTGCCCCGCAAGGCCGCCATGACCGCTCAAAGGGCCGCTACCAGCCGCAGCTGGTAACCCATATCGCTTGCCGCCCCCTCCCGGGTCCAAGGCAAGCGCAGGGTCTGCTCCACCTTGACCCCCTTTTCCGCCCACCATCCGTGCCTTACGTCCAGCCTTAGGTAACGCCCGGGTTTCCGCACGTCCCCGGCCAGGATTTCCGCCGCCCAGGCCGCCGTCCCCTTGCGTTCGCAGGTCAGGCTCAGAGGCGCGGGCCGGGATCCGGAATAGCCCCCGCCCTTCCAGGTGAACGCCGCCTTGGCAAGCCAGGGCCCCGACCGCCGGGTCAGGCTCTGGCCCCAGCCGCCCCATCCCCCGTCTTCGCCGTCATGCGGCAATCCCATGCTTCCGGGCGGTCCGGGCCGGCGGAAGGCCACCGTGCTCCCGGCCTCGTGGGTCCATTCTTCCAGGGTCTGGATCCACGCCAGTCCCCCCTCCCCGGCCAGCAATCCCCGGTTCAGGGACCATCCGGCCGCGCCGCTTCCCTGTACGTCCGCGCGAAAACCGGCCAGGGAAACCACGGGCAGGCGGGAGCGGACCGAAAGGCCGCCTTCCCCGCGGCCAGGCAGGATCCAGCGGCCCTCCAGGGTATCGCGCAGGTAACCCCTGGGGGATTGCAGGGGGTTGGCCCAGGCCGCGCTGGCCTGCCGGGCCTGCAGCCGCCACCCGCCGGAATCGGGATCCCGGGCGGATAGGAAGGCGTCCAGGTAGGCCCCTACCGCGGCATTGCGGGAGGGGGAATGGGTCCAGGATCCGGCCGCGCCCAGCTTCCAGAGGATCCCGTCCTCCCCCCGGCCCTGCAGGCCCGCTCCCGCCACCTTCACTTCCATAGGGGCGCCGGAGGCGGGCTCGAAGCGCTGGAAGGCCGTCTGCAGGCGGAAATCGGAGCGGCTTCCGCGCCTGGCCAGGCCGGCGGTAAAGAGCGAGGCATCCCGTCTTTCCCCGGCCGCGGAGCCGCCGCGTTGCAAGCGGTTCCAGGTCCCCGCCGCCTCCAGGGTCCAAGCGCCCGCCCGGCCGCGCAGTCCCAGGCCGTCCAGGGCGGCTTGCGGGGAAAAGAACGCCCCGTCCGCTCCGGAGGTTCCCGACCACCCGGCGTAGAAACGGTTGCCGGCCACGAAAGCCAGGCGCGTATCCGTAAGGGAGGCATGGAGGTGCCCCGCATGGACGGAAAACCTGCCGTTGCCCAGGCTCGCATAGCGCAAGTAGGGACGATAGTCCCGCAGGGAAAGGCGCGCGGCCGCGCCCGGCAGCGAGCCTTCGCCTTGGAACAGGGGCGCCGGCGCGCCGGCGCCGGGATCCTGCCTGGGCCGCACGGATTGGGCGGCCAGCAAACGGGCCCGGGGAGCCCCCCGGCCCTTTCCGGCGCCGGGTCCGGGCGGCGGAAGGGCGTCAAGAGTATCCTGCAGGTTACCTTGGCTCCCTTCCCCTCCCCGCCTCCCGCCTCCCTCCGCCCCGGGCGGTTCCGGGCAGGCCTCCGCCAGGGCTTCCCGCACGTCCCGCCAGCGCGGCTCGGCGTCCGGAAAGCCTGCTTCCCGGAGTTCCGGCAGCTCCCGCCAAGCCTCGCACCCCCCGTCGCCCCCCTCCGCGAGCAGGTCCAGCAAGGCGTCGTAGGCTTCCTGCCCCGCCAATCCGGAGGATATCCGGTCCCGGAGGATTTCCAGGGCCGCTTCCGCTTCCGGCGAATAGGCCCGCGCGGCCGGGGACAGGAACAGAATCCCCAGGCCCGAAAGACGGAGAATCAGGCGCAAAACCGGGAGTATTTGAGGTTTGTGGGAATTATTCAAATCTTGCCGCTTTCGGTATCCAGCCTCTAAGATTGGGAAAGTTAAGCCCGGCCTTCCGCGCGAACTGGAACGGTTGTCACAGAGATGTCGAAGATCATCCATAGCCTTCGCTTCCAGCTGCCCGCGGTGGTCATGAGCGTGTTCGTGGGCATCCTGTTCCTGCTGATGTTGTTCTTCCATGAGATGACCATCATCCTGGTCAAGACCCGGCAACTTGCGGAATCGGCCGAAGTCAACGATTACGTGGCCAGTTGGCTCACCAACCTCTCCTCCAGCGCCCGCGAACGGACCAAGCTGATGTCCCTGGGGAACGAAAGCTATCTGCGCACCTTCCAGGTCACCCTGAACGAAGTCAACGATCTCTATCGCGAGATCGAGCGCATAGGCCCGGATTCGGCGGCGATCTCCACCCAGCAATTGCGCGGCCTCCACGACGAGCACCAGGAATACATGGAACTGCTGGACGGCTTCGCCAAGGAGCAGACCATCCGCATGCTCGCCAACCGCTCCCGGGCCGCGGCCGCGCGGGTGCATTCCCAGGCCCCCAGGCAGATCCCCAGGCAGATCGATTCCAGGAAGCGGACCGCCCGGACGCCGGGCAAGCGCGCCGCGACCGGCGGCAGGAAGGCCGGCCGGCAACCCGGCAAATCCGCCGCCATCGCTTCCAAATCCGGGAAGCGGAAAGCCCCCCTGCCCGCGCCGGCTTCGCCGGAAGCGATGAAGCAGATAGAACTGGATTCCTCCACCAACGAAACCTTCAAGGCCTATGAGCAGACCCTGCGGGAAGGCCTGTACATGGCGCAGGAAACCATGCGCGCGGAACGCAAGGACAAGCTCAACAGCCTGCGGAACTCCGTGGGCCGCGCCAAGGACCGCCTCATCTATTCCCTGCTGCTGCTGCTCGCCATGGTGGGCTACGTGGCCGTCATCCTGAAATGGAAGATCCTCGATCCCATGAAGAGCCTGAAGCAGGGGGCCATGGAGATCGGCAAAGGTTCCCTGGGCTACCAGGTGAACGTCGCCTCCCGCAACGAAATCGGCGAACTGGCGGACGTGTTCAACCGCATGTCCGTGCAGCTGGACCAGAAGCGCAACGCGGAAATGCGCCTTAAGCGCCTGGAAGCCATCGAACAGATAGTGCGCAGCGTGAACCATGAGATCAACAATCCCCTGATGATCATCAGCGGCAATGCCGAGTACATGCTGGCCATCATGGAAGGCGCGGACGAGAGCCTCAAGGCCAAGCTGAACGCCATCGTCTCCGAAGTGCGCCGGATCTTCATGGTGACCCAGCGTCTCAAGGAGATCAAGGAACCGGTGACCGAGGATTACATAGGCACCCAGGACCAGATGATCGATCTGCTCCGGTCCAGCCAGATCCACTTGAGGGACTGATGACGGCCCGACTGATGACGGCCCCTTTCCGCCCTCGTCTTGCCCGGCTTCCGCGTCTTTCCCGCCTCGGCGCCCTGCTGTCCGCCGCGCTCCTGGCCGCCTGTGCGCCCACCCGGCAACCGACCGTGGCGGAAGAATCGGTCCGGACCCCCATGGACAAGGTCCTGGCGCGCCTGGTCTCCAGAGGGGAACTGGACAAGGCCATGCGGACGGCCGACAGCCTGAGCGCGTCCCGGGAGTCCTCGGACCGCGAGATAGCCGCCTACTGGAAGATGGTGGCCTGGCTGTACCGCGACGAACCCGATTCGGCCCTGGTCGTCCTGGAAGCGGGCCAAGGCAAATGGACCGGCGGCTTGCGCAAGGTGCACGCCTCGCTCTTCCTGGGGATGGCCCGCGAAGCCAACCGGAACCGCATGGCCGCGCGCGCGCGCCACGATGAATCGGCTCCCTGCGCGCCCGCCGACAAGTCCGTCCAGGACAGGTTGGAGTCCCTCCAGAAGGAAACCGGGGACCTGCGCGCGGAGAATGCGCGCCTGGAAACCGAAAAGGAAAAGTACCAGAAGCTTTTGAAGGACCTGGAAACCATCCGCTGAGGCCGTTTGGATAGAAGTCAAAGTGCAAAAGGCAAAAGGCAAAGTGCAAAATGGAAGAAGTGGGGAACCTCCCCTAGAAGGCGCGGGACCGAGTCCTGATTTTGCACTTTGCATTTTGAACTTTGACTTTTGAACTCTCTCTCTCTTTTGAAATCCCCCCGCGGTCTACCTACCTTTCCCCCCGTGGACGACATACGCAAAGACCTGTTCCAATCCCTGCACCGCCTGGTCATCAAGGTGGGCACCAAGATCCTCGTGGGCGAGGACAACGCGCCTTCCTGGGACCAGCTCAACCATCTGGTGGCGCAGCTTTCCCTGCTGCATGACGAGGGCTACGCGGTGGTGCTGGTCACCTCCGGCGCCGTGGGCGTGGGGATGAGCACCCTCGGCTATGCAACCCGCCCCAAGGAGCTTCCGGAGAAGCAGGCCTGCGCGGCCATCGGCCAGATCCGCCTGATGCACATGTACTCGGAATCCTTCGCCAAACGCGGCAAGACCGTGGCGCAGATCCTCCTTTCCGGGGACGATTTCCGGGACCGCGCCCGCTTCAACAACATCCGCAAGACGGTGGGCACCCTGTTGGAGAAGCGCGTCATCCCCATCATCAACGAGAACGACACCATCACCACCGAAGAGATCAAGGTCGGGGACAACGACAAGCTGAGCGCCGATGTGGCCCATTTCCTGGAGGCGGACCTGCTGGTCATCCTCTCGGACGAGGACGGCCTGTTCACCAAGAACCCCAAATCCCATCCGGACGCGGAGGCCATTTCCGTGGTGCCGCGCATCACGCCGGACATCCTCAAGCTGGCGGAAGAGAAGCCGGGCTCCAAGGTGAGCGTGGGCGGGATGAAGGCGAAGCTGCTGGCCATCCGCCAGGCGACGGAAGCCGGCACCCCGGCGGTGCTGACCCGCGGGCATGGGGCGCGCCTGCTGGACCTGGTCAAGGGCAAACCCCTGGGCACCCTGTTCCTGCCCAACCCGGACAAGATAGGGCGCAACAAGCGCTGGCTGGCCTTCGTGTCCAAGGCGCGCGGCCAGCTCTTCCTGGACGAAGGCGGCGTGAAGGCGATGCGCACGCGCAAGTCCAGCCTCTTGCCCGCGGGCATCCGCGACAGCAAGGGGACGTTCAAGTCCGGGGATTTCGTGGAAGTGTGCAGCCTGGAAGGCGACGTGATCGGCCGGGGCCGTTCGGCCTATTCGGCGGCGGAGGTCCAGCTGATCCGGGGGCACAAGAGCAACCGCATCCCGGAACTCCTCAACCGCAAGGGACCGGACGAGGTGATCCACCGGGATCAATTGGTCATTTTCTAAGGCCGTCCGCGCCCGGCCGGGCCTTCAGATGATGGAGCGCCGGCGGCGGCCGAAAATGTCCAT
Organism: Fibrobacteria bacterium; assembly: GCA_035275285.1. Classification (GTDB taxonomy): domain Bacteria; phylum Fibrobacterota; class Fibrobacteria; order UBA11236; family UBA11236; genus Chersky-265. The sequence continues at coordinate 23,898 of DATENA010000338.1, forward strand.
CGGCCCCCGGTTGCGCAGGAGATCGTGGCGGGAGCCCCAGCCTCCGGCATTGCGCCTCAGGGCGAATCCGCGGTTCCGGCGGTTGAGCATCTTGAAGGCCGTTCCCGCCAGCAGCAGCATGAATATGCGTTTGATCATGGATCCCTCCCGGTAACCGTCCATTCTTCCAAAATAAATTCGCTTGGGAGCGGTTGATACGCCGGCGGCCGGGTCCGGAGCCGCCCGGTGCGGGTACGTGGCCGGCGCGCGCGTCCCCCCGCACGCTTTGCGGCCGCGCCATTCCTGTATACATTTACCAGAAGTATGGACGATATCACCTCTTACGCCCGGGTTCTGGGCGAAAACGCCCGGGAAGCCTCCCGGCAATTGCGGGCCCTGCCCCGCGCCAAACGCGACGGCGCCCTCAAGGCGCTGGCCAAATCCCTGATCGCCTCCCAGGCGGAAATCCTGGCCGAGAACGACAAGGACATGGAGGAAAGCAAGGAGCGGGGGCTGAGTCCCTCCATGCTCGACCGCCTGCTGCTGACGCCCGCCCGCATCCAGGGCATCGTCGAAAGCGTGGACTCGATCGCCGCCTTCCCCGATCCCCTCGGCAAGTCCCTCGGCAGCCGCAAGCGCAAGGACGGCCTCAAGATCGCCCGGGTCACGGTCCCCATCGGCACCATCCTGTTCATCTTCGAATCGCGCCCCAACGTGACCATCGACGGCGGCGCCCTCTGCCTCAAGAGCGGCAACGCCGTGATCCTGCGCGGCGGCAAGGAAGCGGCCCGCACCAACGCCGTCTTCGCCCGCCTGTTCCAGGCGGCCCTCAAGTCCAAGGGCATCGACGAGCGCGCGGTGCAATTGGTGAACAAGCCCGATCACGGCCTGGTGGATCTGCTGCTCACGGACGTCAAGCACGTGGACCTGGTGATCCCCCGCGGCGGCGAGCGGCTGATCCATTCCGTGGTGGAGAAGGCCCGCATCCCGGTCATCAAGCATTACAAGGGCGTCTGCCACACCTACGTGGACAAGACCGCGGACCTCAAGGCCGCGGAGCGCATCGTCGTGAACGCCAAGGCCCAGCGCCCCAGCGCGTGCAACGCCATGGAGACCCTGCTCATCGACGGGCACATCAAGCCCGCCGCGGTCAAGCGCATCCTGGACAGCCTGGTGGAGCATAACGTGGAATTGCGCGGGGACGAGTTCATCCGCAACCTGCATCCCAGCGTCAAGCCCGCCGTGGAAGCGGATTGGGGCGAGGAGTTCTCCGATCTGAGGCTGGCCGTGAAGATGGTGGACGGCGTGGATGAGGCGGTGGAGCACATCAACAAATACGGCACCGGGCACACGGACGCCGTGCTGGCCAAATCGCCCAAGGTGCAGAAGGCCTTCCTGGCGGGCGTGGACAGCGCCTCCCTGATGGTGAACGCTTCCACCCGGTTCGCCGACGGCGGGGAATACGGCCTGGGGGCGGAAGTGGGCATCAGCACGGACAAGCTGCACGCGCGCGGGCCCATGGGCCTGGACAGCCTCACCACCTACCGCTGGATCGTGGAAGGGACGGGACATGTCCGCAAATGACGCCATCGAACCCCTGCTGGGCCAGGTCAGGTTCGGCGCGGACGGCCTGGTCACCGCCGTGGCCGTCGACGAGGGCGACGGGCAGGTGCTCATGCTGGCCCACATGAACCGGGAATCCCTGGGGCTGACCCTCGCCACCGGCTACATGACCTACTGGTCCCGCTCCCGGAAAAAGCTCTGGCTCAAAGGCGAGACGTCCGGCAACCGCCAACGGGTGGTGAGCGCCAGCCTGGACTGCGACGGCGACGCGCTGCTGTTCCGGGTGAAGCCGGAAGGCAACGGCGCCGCCTGCCACGAGGGGTACCGCAGTTGTTTCTTCCGCCTGCGCAAGGACGGGGAATGGGAGATCCAGGGGAAGCCGGTTGGGCGGTCTTCCGGGTAGAAGGCAAAAGTCAAAGTGCAGAAGTCAAAGTTCAAAATTTGAATACGGGAAACCTTTCCAGAAGTCTTTCCAGGCTCATGGAACCCCGGCTTAGGCGATGAGTCTCTTCAATTTTGCACTTTGCATTTTGACTTTTGCACTTTGAACTCTCCCATGGCTGACACCACCGAACAGGCCCTAGACCTCTGGGACCAAACAACCCGGTCCTTCCTCGCCTCCCAAGGCTGGCATCCCGCCGGCTCCTCCCTTCTCCTGGCCGTATCCGGCGGGGCCGATTCCGTGGCCTTGCTGCATTGGGCGCGCCGGACCGTCTCCCGCCGGGGCGGCCGCCTCGCCGTGGCCCACGTCAACCACGGTCTGCGCCCCGCGGCCGCCGCGGAGCGGGACTTCGTCTCCGCGCTGTGCCGCGATCTGGGCATCCCCTGCCATCTGCGCGACCTGGATCCGGGCCGCCGCCCGGCGCGCGAATCCGTGGAAATGTGGGCGCGGCGCGAGCGCTACGGTTTTTTCGCCGCGGCGGCCCGGCTTGCCGGGGCCGACTGGATCCTGACCGCCCATCACCGTGACGACCTGGTCGAGACCGTGTTCCAGCGCCTGGGGCGGGGGACCGGCCCGCGCGGCCTCCGGGGCATCCCTTTCCGGCGAGCGGGCATCGTCCGGCCTTTGTTGAGCCGCAGCCGGGCCGAAATCCTGGCTTACCTCGGTTTGTGCGGCGCGTCATGGCGCGAGGACGAATCCAACGCCGACGTGCGCCTCGATCGGAACTGGTACCGGCACCGCTACCTGCCCTCCCTCCGGCGCGGGGATCCGGGACTGGACGCGCGCGTCTTCGCCCTGGCCATGCAAGTGCAATCGCTCGGGAAGGGTGTCGACGCCCTGGAGGAGGAGGCCGCCCTGCTCCGGGCCGACGGCGAAGGGATGCCGTATCTGGACCGCGCAGGCATCGCCGAACGGGTGGCGGAGGAAGATCTGGAATCCCTGGGCTTCTGGATGCGCAGGTTGACGCGGGCCGCGGCTCCCGGACTGGGCCGGCAAGCGGCCGCCCGCCCACTACCGGTTACAAAAGAGATACTCTTGGAGTTTTGCCGCCAATGGAAATCGGAATCCGGGCCCGGACGCTTGCAGGTGCCTTTGAACGCCGCGATCGCGCTGAAATGCCGAAATGGGGGTGTTTACTGCGCGTTTTCATCCCCGGGCGCTTCCGCGGAACGGCGGGCGGCAAAAAAAAGCTGCTCCCTGCGGGCCCAAAGGGTTATACTGATCGAAGGCTTTTGCGAGGTTTCCTGGCGTTGGGGAGATCTCGCCTACACACTGGCGGCGCGCCGGTTTCCCAGGCCGGAAAACCTGGAATATCCCGCGTCGGGGGAGGAAAGGGCGATCTTTGATGCAGACCTCTTTTCGTGTACATTACTTATACGAACTCGGAAGGACGGCGATCGCTTTTCCCCTTTGGGGGTACAAAGCCGTTCGCGCAAATTGAAAACTTTTTTCAACGAGGAGAAGGTTCCGATCGGCAAGAGGGAAATGCTCCCCATCGTCTTCGCAAGCGGGCCGCCTTTGGACGGCTCGCCCGCGGATGAAGCATCGGGCGGTGGAAGCGCCGCCTGGGTGCCCGGTCTAGGAATATCCGATTTCTTCAAGGTCAGCGGATCGACTTCTCACATCCTTGAGTTGGTGCTTAAATGCGAGAACCCCTAGAAGACAAAAAGAACAACCTCGTGGAAGACAAGAAGAACGCCCCGGTCAACCGGAAGCTGCCTGAGTCCAAGCAGGCCATGCCTCCGGGCAACAAGTGGAAGCGGAAGAATCTTTCCCTGATCCTGGCGATGGTGCTCGTCTCCATTTTCCTGGTGCAGCTCCTGGACTCCCAGAACCCGGTGGAGGAAAAGACCTACTCCGAGTTCCGGAACATCATCGCGGACACCAGCCTGGCCATCACCTCCATCGAACTGCAGCGGATAGGCGAAGGCTACATATTGGTGGGCGAGCGCAAGCTGACCCCGGACGAACAGGCCAAGCGCAAAGAGACCCACAGCGCCTTCTCCTCGCGCACGGTGAAGTTCAAGACCCTGCTCCCGGACATCGACGGGCCCATCCAGCAATTGCTCGACAACCTCATGGCCCGCGGCGTGAAGGTGGAGTTCGTGAAGGAAACGCGCTGGCTCAGCTACCTGAGCACGCTGTTCCCGTTGTTCCTGTTGATCGGCTTCTTCTGGTTCATGATGGCGCGCCAGGGCGGCGGCATGGGCGGCACCCGGGGGATTTTCTCCTTCGGAAAGATCAAGGGCAAGCTGATGGACGAGAACCGGCCCAAGATCACCTTCCGCGACGTGGCCGGCGCGGACGAAGCCAAACAGGAACTCGAGGAAATCATCGCCTTCCTGAAGGACCCCAGCAAGTTCAGCAAGCTGGGCGGGCGCATCCCCAAGGGCGTGCTGCTGCTGGGCCCTCCGGGCACCGGCAAGACCCTGCTCGCCAAGGCCGTGGCCGGCGAGGCGGAAGTCCCCTTTTTCAGCATGTCGGGATCGGATTTCGTGGAAATGTTCGTGGGCGTGGGCGCCTCGCGCGTGCGCGACCTGTTCGAACAGGGCAAGAAGAACGCCCCCTGCATCATCTTCATCGATGAGATCGACGCGGTCGGGCGCCATCGCGGCGCCGGCCTGGGCGGCGGGCACGATGAACGCGAGCAGACCCTGAACCAGCTCCTGGTGGAGATGGACGGGTTCAACAGCAACGACGGCGTGATCCTCATCGCCGCCACCAACCGTCCCGACGTGCTGGATCCCGCCCTGCTGCGCCCCGGGCGTTTCGACCGCCAGGTGGTGGTGGACCTGCCCGATTCCCGCGGCCGCGAAGGCATCCTGCGCGTGCACCTGGAAAAGCGCAAGGTCCCCGTCCGCGACGACGTGGACGTGGCCAAGATCGCCAAGGGAACGCCCGGGCTTTCCGGCGCGGACCTGGAGAACCTGGTCAACGAGGCCTGCCTGCTGGCGGCCCGCTTCGGCGGCAACCAGGTGGCCATGATCGATTTCGAAGAGGCCAAGGACAAGATCATGATCGGGTCCGAGCGCTTCTCCCGCATCCTGACGGAAGAGGAGAAGAAGACCACGGCCTACCACGAGGCGGGCCATGCGGTGGTCTCCCTGCTGGTCAAGTACTCGGATCCGCTGCACAAGGTGACCATCATCCCGCGCGGCCGCGCCCTGGGCATCACCTTCCAGCTCCCGGAGAAGGACAATTACACCGTGGATTCGCGCTTCGTCCTGGACAAAATAGCCATCCTCATGGGCGGCCGCGGCGCCGAGCTCCTGCTCTTCGGGCAGAAGAACACGGGCGCGTCCAACGATATCGAGAAGGCCACGGAGCTGGCCCGCAAGTACGTCTGCGAATGGGGCATGTCCGACCTGGGACCGCTCTCGTACGGCAAAAAGCAGGAGGAGATCTTCCTGGGCCGCGAAATCAGCCAGCACCGCGATTATTCGGAGGCCACCGCCATCCAGATCGACCGCGAAGTGCGCAAGATCGTGGACGGCCAGATGGAGCGCGTGACCAACCTGCTCTCCGAGAACAAGCAGAAGCTCGTCAACCTGGCGGAGGCCTTGCTGGTGCACGAAGTGCTCGAGGCCGATGAAATTATCAAGGCCATGACAGGCGAACTGCTGACCGATACCCGCAAGAGCCGCTCCTATCTCAAGGGCCGCCCGGACCGCCGCTCCCGCGCCGGAACCGACTCCGCCGCCGGCATCGCCGAGGGTGAAATCACCGTGGCGGGCCTCTCGGCCGACAAAGCCGAGGACGAAGGCAAGCCCGGGGTGGAGGATGGCGACAAGGGCGGCGAAGGCGGCAGGGGTAACGTCGCCGGCAGAGGTAACCGTTTCGACGCCACCGTCTGACGTGGCCTCCTGGGGCCATCCCCTGAAATCCGTCCGGCCGCGCCCCTGGCGGGCGGGCGACCGCGTCCTGGGCGGGGACCGTCCCCTGATCATGGGTATCCTCAACGTGACCCCGGATTCCTTCCACGACGGCGGGCTCCACTCCACGGCGGACCAGGCCTTGCGCCATGCCGAGGCCATGCTGGAAGCCGGCGCGGACATCCTCGACGTGGGCGGGGAATCCTCCCGGCCCGGGGCGGAACCGGTCCCGGAGGCCGAGGAGCTGGCCCGCACCCTGCCCTCGGTGCGCGGGATCGTGAAACGCTTCGATTGCCCCGTCTCCATCGACACCGTGAAGGCCAACGTGGCCCGCGCGGCCCTGGCGGAAGGCGCCTGCATCGTCAACGATATCAGCGCCATGACCTTCGACCCGATGATGCTGGAGGTCCCCCTGGGCTTCCGCGCCGGCGTGGTGCTGAACCATATCAAGGGCACGCCCAAGGACATGCAGCAGGCCCCCGCCTACGCGGACGTGTCCGCCGAGGTGGCGGAATTCCTGAAAGGCCGCATCCAAGTACTGGCGGCCATGGGGGTGGCCAAGGACCGCATCGCCGTGGACCCGGGCATCGGCTTCGGGAAGCGTTTGGAGGACAATTACGGCTTGATCGGCCGCATGGAGGATCTGGACGCCCTCGGCTGCCCGATCCTCCTGGGAATGTCCCGCAAATCCTTCATCGGCAAGACCGCGGGCCTGGAACACTCGGATCGCCTCTTCCCCAGCGTGGCCCTGGCGGTGCTGGCGGCCCTCAAGGGCGCATCCATCCTGCGCGTCCACGACGTGCGGGAAACCCGCGAAGCCCTGGCCATGGTGGCCGCCGTGCGCGCCGCGCTTTGACCCAACCGCCGGCGCCGCGCCCGGCGCGATTTTGGGATCGGGCGATACGGGGAAAAATGGTATAATGAAGGCATGCCCCGCGCCGTTGGATGGATGGAAGAATACTGGGAGCGGGGCTTCGCCCGCGTGCCCGGCGTGTTCCCGGCCGAAGAGGTCGCGGCGCTCTCCGGATACTTCGACGAGATCCTGGCCCTGGGCGCGGGGCTGAAGCGGACCACCAAGCAAGGCCTGGCCGAATTCCGCGTGATCCCCATCGAGGGGAAGCCCACCCTGAAATTCGCCAAGTGGGCCTCCTCCATGCACGCGGGGCTGGACCGCGTCCGCACTTCGCCGCGCCTGTTGTCCCTGGTCATGCAGGTGCTGGGCCCGGACCTCAAGCAGATCACCAACCAGATGCATTACAAGAATCCCGGCGACGGGGTGAGTTTCCAGATGCACCAGGATTGCACCTTCCGCAAACCGGATGCGGCCTACCGCGATCTGTACGGCGGCTTCCTCCAGGCCGCCATCGCGGTGGATCCGGCCACGGCGGAGAACGGCTGCCTGCAATTGGTGCCCGGCTCGCACCTGGAACGCAAGGCCCTGCTGACGGGCGGCTACGATGGATGGGAAGCGAACGGGGCCAACGGCCAGGTGCTGGCGCGGTTCCCGGCCGCCGTCGACGCGTTGATGGATCCGGGAGACGTCCTGATCTGGAATCCCTTCACCATCCACGGCTCCCAGCCCAACCGCAGCCCGCGCAGCCGGCGCGTCTACATCAACGGCTTCGCCCGCGCCCGGGACTGCGACCATGGCGTGCCCGTCACCGTGGACGGCAAAGCGATCCCCCTGGCCTGGGGTCCGGAAACCCGCTGGGACGTGGTGGAAGAGCGTTGACGGGAATCCGTTCCGCGTCCGGCCATCCGGTCTTCCGCCCCTTCCGGTCCTCCGCCTATTGGATGCGCATCGGGGATTCGGCATGGGACAGGGGCCGGTTATCGGCGCCGTCGCCTTCCTTGTCCCATCCCGTCGCGTGGATCCATTCCCCGAAAGTCTTGAGGAAGGAGTAACTCCTGTGTAACGCCGGGACGTCGACCTCGTACCCTTTGTCCCGGAGCCAGGAAAAGGTCTTCCATGCCTCCGGGGCGGTTTCCCGCAGCGGATCCAGGGGCGCCTCCTCGAAGCGGACCTCGCGTTCCAGGCCTTCGGAGAACAGCTCCGCCGCCTGGGCCGGGGACAGTTCCGCTCCCGCGATTTCCAGGGTCTTGCCGAGAAAGGCCAGGGGGTCGGTGAAGGCCAGCGCCGCGAACGCGCCGATGTCGTCGGCCGCGATCATCTGCACCTTGCGGTCCGGCGGCAGGGGCATGCGGAGGCGGCCTTGCAGGATCTCCTGCCGGTCGGCGTCGAAGTTGTCCATGAAGAACACCGGCCTCAGGATGGTATAAGGCAGGCCGGATGCTTTCAGGTGAGCCTCGATGACGCGCTTGCCCTCGAAATGGGAAAGCCCCGTATCCTTGTCCGCCGAGGCCACGGAGGTATACACGAAATGCTTCACCCCCGCCTCCTTGGCGGCGTCGATGAGCAGCCGTCCCTCGCGGATCTCCCCTTCTCCTCCATGCTCCCAGAAGTTCTGCACGGCGAAGACGCCGTCCGCCCCCTTCAAGGCCCGTTCCAGGCTGGAACGATCGTCCATGTCGCCGGTTACGATGCGCGCGCCCTTGCGGGCCAGCAGGTGGGCGGAAGCCTTGTCCGGATTGCGGGTGAAGGCGTCGACCGGGAATCCCTGGGAGAGCAGGTGCCGGGCGGCGGCGCCGCCCTGGCGCCCCGTGGCTCCCGTGACCAGGATGGTTGCGTTCTTTTTGAGTGCCATGCATGCCTCGGGGATTTTCGTGTCCGGGCATCCCATCGCGTTTCCCGGTAGGGGAAGTGCCAGCGCGCTGGAGCCGCTACCTTTAAAATATTCGTCCCTTGGGAGCCTCACAATGGAAAAGGCCGGCCCGCCGGCCGCGCGCCGAGGTGTCGAAGGGGTTTCCATGTGACGGATTTCACGGTTTCCGCCGGCCCTTCGTCTACATTCCCCATTCAATGAATGGACTTTTCCAGGAAACGGGTGGGATGCAAATGGGTGGGATGCATAGAGGGCCCCGGTAGGAGAAAATCTTCTCCTACCTGTACCTGGACGTCATATGCGCCGCCGATTCGGCTTCCCAAGTCAAGGCGGAAAGCCATTTCAACGCGCTGCTGCGCCTCTCGCCCCATATCGAACCCACCAATATGTACTTGCCGCCCCCCATCCAGGATTCCGCCCTTGCCGCTCCGGCCGGAAAGGCGCCCAAGCCTGCCGGGAACCAGCCCGTCAAACCGCAGCCGGGGGTGGAGGAAGGCAAAAGCCACGCCTGGCTCTGGTGGGCGGCGGGTTCCGCGGCTTTGATCCCTTCCCAGGGAACCGCGAAAAGACGGGCCCCCTTCAAACCGTGCATGCGATTTTCCCGCACGCGGCTTATCGAAGAACTTTCCTGATGCCGCATTATACGCTCTCCGGATAGCGAACCGTACCTTTGGGGCGGTGCAACTCCAATTTGGGAAAGTATTCCCTGTCCGAAAGTAGTTTCCCCAATCGCGTAGTACGGGATTCAACTCCAACTTTTCCGGATTTAGTCCAACTTAGCCAGACTTATTCTATGCGCAAAAGTACGCAAGTAGAGGTCGTGTCGTCAAACTTTCCTACGGCAGGACAATTCTCAAGGTCTGGTTTCCCGGGGACAGGGAAAGGACGGTATCGGTCTGTTGACCCTTATGATAAAGGGAAAAACGGTGCTCCCCGGCCGGCAGAGAAAGATGAATCAGGGGAGTTACACCCAGAAACTCCCCCTCCCTGGCGCTGAGCAGCACGGGAGTTCCCTACGTCGCGTATCGGGATGCAAGCAGTGGTGGTGAGTTGCCGCAGCATCCGCATCAGGTCCTCTTGCTTCATGGGGCTGCCGTTGTCCGAGTGGACGCTGAGAAGCGAAGGATCCGAAACCCATCGTCCGATGGCATCCGCCAAAACGTCGCGCGCCAGGAGGCCATCCTCCCGGATCTCCACGGTCCAAGCCACAAGCTTACGGCTGAACAGATCCATGAAAGCGTAGAAGAAGCAGAATCGGCCGCCTAGGCGCAGGCGCATCGGCGTGACATCCCAGCACCACACGGTGTTGACGCTTTCGGCGCGAAGTTCACGGCGTCTCCTACGCTTCATCATCAGGGGAGGCCGAGAGTCCACGGGTGCCATGCGCTTCTGCAGCCTGTAAAGAGCAGCAGGGGAGCAGACGTAGTACCCCTTGTCCAGATGCTCGGCGTAGACGCTACGCAGAGGCTTCTGAGCCTGTTGGGCTTCCTGGATAAGGACTTCGGCGGCCTGCTCCTCCAAAGGGCTCAGGCGTTGCCCCTTGGCCCGGTAACCGCCCACGCGGCGGTCCTCGGACTCCACGCGCCAGCGTTGCAGGCGCCGCTCGCACAGAGAAAGGGTCTCGCAGCAAGAGTGCTGACTCGCACCCGTCTTGACGGCCACCTCGACAGTTTGAACCAATTCCCGTCTATTCGAGGCGGTCATTTTTCCTCTTCGAAGAGACGGGAGACTTTTTTTGAAAGGACCAACAGGGCCGAAAGCTCCGCCAAGGCTTCGTCCTTGCGGGCCAGCTCCTTTTCCAGGTCCTTCACCTGCTCGCGGGGCACAAGGCCCTGCGGCGAATCGGCCGTCTCCAATCCGGAAAGAGCCTGGTCCCGCCAAGCCATCGCCTCGCTGAGGAGGAAGTTATTGTCCCGGCAGAACCGGGCCAGCGCCTCCCCTTCCAGTTCCAGTGACTTGGCCAAAAGCTTCAGCTTCTGGCTTGGGGAGCGCTTTTTCCCCTTGGAGCTTTTGCCCATCTTCACGTCCTCATCGGCACTTTCGGCGGAACGGCCGCCCGCCAAACGAAGCCAGGCATACAAAGTAGCTTTCGGAACCCCGGTTTCTTCGCTGAGCACCCCGATGCTGGGGGCTCCAGGCTGCCTCATGCGAGCGACGACTTCCTCACGGTTATGGTATTTGCAACGACGACCCACGACATCTATTCTCCTCCGCCCTCACACCAGGTTTTTAAGAAAACCTACCCGACATTTTGACCTGAGACGGAAGGAGGATTTATCCGTAATACCGCTTCCTTAAGGTGACCGTCCGGATGCCTTTCTCGAACCCGGCGTCCAGCAGATCGTCCATGTAGGGGCTGCCCGCCACGGGCTCCCCGTTCACCGTTTCCACCTCCAGGGCCTTGACCGGCAGGAACGTGCGGTCCACCAGTTGGCGCAGGGCGCCCAGGTAACCGGGAAGGTACTGATGCCGCGGGGGCACCCGTATGGCCAGATCGCGGCCCAGGCGCCGCGAGGTCAGCGCCAGCTCCGATCCATGGAACACCAGGTGGGTGGACCCCAGGCGCGGCGGCAAGGCATAGGGCAGGCCTTCCAGCCCCAGGGCGCACGGCGAAGCGGGGTCCGCGGCGGACATCCAATAGACGGCCTCTCCGGGCAGGCCGCTTTCGATCAGGCGCAGGGCCTGGGGGGAGATGAATTGCAGGCCGGGAATGCCCGCGAAGAAATGCCCGGACAACGCTTCCCCGGAAAGTTCCAGCAGGCGCAGGGACCGGAACAGGGCCGGCCATTGCAGGGCGGGAAGCTCATGGGCGAGCAGTTCCCGGAAGAGCAGGCCGTAGCGCCGCAGCGCCTGCCGCACGCGGTCCTTGGCCAGTTCTTCCTGCTCCAGCGCATCGGCCGCGCCCCCGGCGCGCGTGTCCGGGGCCCGGTTCAGCGCCTGCCACGATCCGGCCATGGGCCGGACCGCCTTCCAGCGCTGGAAGCGGCGGCGGGGAGAGGCCCCCCCGGATTCCCCCGCGGCCGGCGGGAGCGCGGTCTTGAAGCCGGTCTCCACGCCCTTGCGCAAGGCGGCGAAGGTATCGTTGCTGATGAGCCCCAGCCAGGCCAGGTCCCACAAGGCCGCGCCGATGCGGTCCGAGGGCAGCGGGCAGCGGGCGGCGATGGCCTGGAAGTCCAGGCGGCCGGGAGCGGCGGCCCGCAGGATTTCCAGGACCTGGCGCCGGTCCGGGGAAAGCGGCGGCGCCTCCTCTCCGGCGGGCGGGGGGAACAGCTCCAGGTCTTCCGGAAAGGCGAAGGCGGTCTTTTCCTTGCCCGCGCCGAACCAGAGCAGGTCGCTGTCCCGGAACAGCTCGTCCAGGCGGGAAGGCAGGTACGGCATCGCCCGGGCGGGCAGGATGTCGGTCTCCCAGGCCGCGGCCGGGGCGGGGTAGCCCAGGAGCTTCTCCAGGGCCGCTTGCATCCCTTCCACGTTCCGGGCCGGGTCCGCCGGGCCCTGCCAGGCCGCCAGGAACAAGGGCAGGTTTTCGGCGGGCAGGGTCTTGAAGGCGGGGCGGGAGCGCCGCCGCATCAGGCGCAGGAGGATCTCCACGTTGGCCGCATCGCAGATCTCCGTCCCGGCGGCATCCTCGCTCAGGGCGTCCAGGACCACGCGATCGCCTTCCGCCAATTCCCGCAAGGCCTCCTCCACCGCCGGGAAGGCGCTTCCGAAGAGGCGGCGGGGAAACTCCGGGGTTACCGGGCCGTACGCGCGCAACCATTGGGAAAGCGCCGGCGCCAGGGCCGGCCCTTCCGCCTCCTTCCCGTCCTCTTCCTCCCCGTCCTCTCGCCCGGACGGCGCGTTCCGCTCCAGCCGGGCGCGGGACAGCCTGGCCAGGTGGTCCAGGGCTTCCCGCGAAGCCGTTTCCAGGGTGCGCGGATCCTCCGGCGCTTCGGCGGAGGCCGCGTCCAATCCGGCCGCGGCGCCTTCCGGGATCCGTAACCGGAAGGGTACGGAAATGCGCGCATGTCCGGCCCCGGTTCCCGCCTCGCATCCCAGGGCCGCCAGCACCCGCGGCAGGGTCTCCACGGCGGCCACCGCCCCCAGCTCCGCCCCGGGCAGGATCACGCCCAGCAAACGGGATCCCAGATGCCGGAAATGGGCCGCGCGCGCCTCCCCCTCCGGGGGCGCGCCGCACCCGGGCAGCAGGGCGCGCCATTCGTCCCAGGGGATGAGCAGCCTTTCCTTGGCCCACTCCACCAATTCCCCCGCGTCCTGCGGGGCGTAGCCGGGGGCCAGGCGCCGGGCCTTGGCTTCGAACCCGGCGATCACGGCGCGCGGGATCCGGGGGCGCAGGGGCGACGAGAAGGCTATCTCCCGGAGCAGGTCCTCGCGCCCCGGGACCGGGCCTTCCGCGGGTCTGTCCCGCTCGTACATGTACTGGTTGGTCTGTTTCCATGCCAGCCCGCCCGCGAACGGCGAGGGCTCCCCGGTGCGGGTCTCGGAGACGCGGATGGCTCCCGAGTGGACCTCCTCCAGCATGGCCTTGAGGGCAGGCAGATCGAATTCGTCGCGCAGGCATTCGCGCCAGGTCTCCAGCGCCACGGGGAAATCCGCGAAGCCGGAAACGGCTTGCAGCAGGGTCTGGGAACGCAGGCGGTTCAGCCACAGCGGGATCCGCACGCGCGCGGTGGAGCGGGGCAGCAGCAGGGCGCGCGCCGCGTTCTCGCGGAAGTGGGCGGCGAAATACCCGGTCCGTTCCAGGCGCTTGCGCAACAGGGCCTCCAGGTTGTCCGGATGGACCAGGTCCAGCAGGCCGGCCGCCGGTTCCCCCGCGGGCAGGCGCACCAGCAGGCAATCGTCCCCGGTCAGGATCTCCAGGGCCCGGCCCGTGCGTTCTCCGTAGGCGGCCGCCATGGCATAGGCCCAGGGCCGGTTGAGGCGTCCGCCCCATACGGCATGCAAAAGGATCTGCCGGTGCGGTTCCAGGCCCTGCGCTTCATCCCCGACCGCTTCTCCCGCGTCCTCGATCAGCAGATGGCGGCGATGGGGAAGGGCGGCCCGCGTCGCCTCTTTCTGCCGGCGCAGGTATCCGATCAGGGCGGCCGCGCTCGGCGCCTCCAAGCCGCGTTCCCGGATCAGTTCCTCCGCCAGGGCGGGATCGTCCAGGCGGCCGTCCGCGGCCTCCAGGAACTCTCCCAGGCGGCGGGAGAAGTGGAAGCCGCGATCCCGCTCCTCCGCGCGCCAGAAGGGAGCCATCTGCGCCTCGCGGGCGGCCTGCGTCGCTTCCACCTCGTTGGCGGTGATGCGGACTATTCGCCAGCTCTGGTTGCCCAGGGCGAAGGTGTCCCCCTCGCGCCGTTCCCAGACGAACTCTTCGTCCAGCTCGCCCACCTTGGCGCGGGACTCGGCGTGGCGGAGCGTGTAGAGGCCGCGATCGGGGATGGTGCCGCCGGAGAGGCCCGCCAACAGGGCGGCGCCCTTGCCCGGCGTGATGCGCCCGTCCACGGCGTCCACGGAAAGGCGGGGCTTGAGTTCGCGGATGCGGGAATCCTGGAACCGGCCGGCCAGCATCTCCATCACCAGGTCGAAATGGGCGCGGGGCAGGTTGCGGTAGGGATGGCTGGTGCGCAGGAAGGCATACAGCCGGTCCAGGGTCCAGTCCCCGGACGCGGCCATGGAGACGAGGATTTGGGCGAGCAGATCCAGGGGCCCCTCCACGATGCGGGTCTCCTCCAGATCGCCCGTCAGCACGCAGCGCACGGCCGTGGCCGCGTCCAGCAGATCCTTGCCGTGGGAGGCGAAGAGCAGGCCCCGGCTGGTCTCGCCGACCCCGTGGCCCGCCCGCCCGATCTTCTGCAGGGCGGAGGAGATGGAGAACGGCGTCTGCACCAGGATCACCTGGTCCAGGGCCCCGATGTCGATGCCCAGCTCCAGGGAGTTGGTGGCCACGATGGCGGGCAGCTTGCCTTCCTTCATGCGCGTTTCCACCACGTTGCGGATCTCCCGGGACAGGGAACCGTGATGCGCGTAGGCGAGGGGCCGTTCCTCGCCTTCGTTGAGGAGGCGGGACATGCGCTCGGAAAGCCGGCGGCTGTTGGTGAAGATGAGAGTGGAACGCGCCTGGGCGATGCATCCCTTGATCTCCCGGGCCATGGCGGTCCAGATGTCCTGTTCCCCCTCGGAGTGCCCTTCCGGATAGCGGACCCGCAGTTCATAGCGCTTGGGAACCCGCGAGGCGATGCATTCGACCCGGCGGGGCACGTACCCGGTTTCCCCCAGGATGTAGCCTCCGGCCCAGGCCGCCACGGTTTCCAGCGGCCGCACCGTGGCCGACAAGGCGATGCGCTGGAATTCCCCCGCCAGGGGGACCAGCCGGTCCACCGCCGTGATGAGGTGGGTGCCCCGCTTGGCGCCGGCCACGGCGTGGATTTCGTCCAGGATCACCACTTCCAGATCGCGCAGGGAGTCCCGGCCCGCTCCGGAAAGCAGCATCAGGTTGAGGCTCTCGGGAGTCGTGATGAGGATCTCGGGAGGATGCTTGAGCATCCGCCGGCGCTCCGTGGCCGGGGTATCCCCGCTGCGCACCAGCACGCGCACTTCCGGAAACGGCACGCCCGCCTCCGCGAACCGGCCGCGTAGGGCCTCCAGGGGCGAAAGCAGGTTCTTCCGGATATCGTTGTTGAGGGCCTTCAGCGGGGAAACGTACAGGATCCGGGTGGCCCCGACGGCCCAGGCGCCCGTTGCGAAACGGTCCAAGGCCCATAGGAAGGCGGTCAGGGTCTTGCCGCTGCCCGTGGGCGCGGTGAGAAGCACATGCCTGTTTTCGGCGATGCGCGGCCATGCCTGGCGCTGGATGTCGGTGGGCGTTCCGATTTTCTCCCGGAACCAGTCCTGGATGAGGGGGTGGAACAGGGTCAGCGGATCGATCATGCGGAGCTGCACTTTGCCTTCCCGGCGCATCGGCCGCAGGGAAAAGCTAGTTTATTGGCATGGAGGCATTTTTCCAACAGGGACCCGTCCTCGGAAATCCTTTCGCCGCCGATCCCCTGCTTCAGGCTTTCCTGCGCTGGCGCCTGCCGGCGGATCTGCAGGAAACCCTCGCGCCCGGGCTGCTCGCCTTCGGCCGCCGCATCGTGGACGAGGTCCAGGAACTGGGCCCGCAAGCCGAATCCCACCCTCCGCGCCTCATTCCTTACAGCCCCTGGGGCGAACGCATCGATCAGATCGAGGTGAGCGGGGCCTGGCAGCGCTTGCAGGACATCGCGGCCCGGGAAGGCCTGGTGGCCATCGGCTATGAGCGCGCCGAGGGCGCTTTCTCCCGCTTGCACCAATTCTCCCGTTTGTACATGTTCCATCCCGACGCCGCCTGGTTCACCTGCCCCCTGGCCATGACCGACGGGGCGGCGCGCGCCCTGGAACTGCACGGGGACGATGCCCTGAAGGACCGGGCCCTGGCGCATCTGCTGTCCCGGGACCCGGCCGAGTTCTGGACCGCGGGCCAATGGATGACCGAGCGGGGAGGCGGATCGGACGTGGGCCACGGCACGGAAACCACCGCCAAGAAGCATGGCGGGGAATACCTGCTGCACGGCGACAAATGGTTCACCTCCGCCACCACCTCGCCCGTGGCCCTGACCCTGGCCCGCATCGAAGGCGCGCCCGCGGGCGGTTCCGGGCTGAGCCTCTTCTTCGTGGAACTGTTCGACGAAACCGGCCGCCTGCGCAACATCCGCATCAACCGGCTCAAGGACAAGCTGGGCACCCATGCGCTGCCCACCGCGGAGCTTTCCCTGCAGGGCACGCCGGCGCGCCTGGTGGGCGACAAGGCCCACGGCATCCGCAAGATGTCCTCCCTGTTCAACCTCACGCGCATCCACAATTCCGTCTACGCGGTCTCCTACATGCGCCGCGCCCTGGCCCTGGCCAAGGACTACGCGTCCAAGCGCAAGGCCTTCGGCAAGCCCCTGGCCGAGCTTCCCGCCCATGCGGAGACCCTTTCGGAAATGCAGGTGGAATGGGAGGGGTGCTTCCACCTCACCTTCCACCTGACCCTGCTGCTGGGGCGCGAGGAGACGGGCGAATCCGCCGAAGGGGAAGCGGCCCTGCTGCGCCTGCTCACCCCGGTCGCCAAGCTGTTCACCGCCAAGCGGGCGGTTTCCGGGGTGGCGGAAGCCATGGAATGCTTCGGCGGAGCGGGTTACGTGGAGGATACGGGCCTGCCCGCGCTGATGCGCGACACCTTGGTCCTGCCCATCTGGGAAGGCACCACCAACGTGCTGGCCATGGACGTGCTGCGCGCCATGGAAAAAGAGGGCGCCTTCGAGCCCTTCGCGGACGACGTGGCCGCGCGCCTGCGCAAGGTCAAGGGGGACGCCCTTTCGGAAAGCGTGCGCCGGGTGCGCAAGGCCCTGGAAACCCTGCAGGAGGGCCGCCGGCGCATGGACGGCTTCGAATCCGAATTCGCGGAAGCCATCGCCCGCCCCTTCGCCTACGGATTGGCGCGCACCTACATCGGCTCCCTGCTGCTGGAGTTCGCCTCCTGGATGGCCAACGAGGGCGGGCCCGCTCCCGATCCCAACCAGCTCCGTTCCGCCGCCGTGGCCGTCCGCTGGTGCCGGGAACCCCTGGTTTCCCTGCCGGACGCGGACTCCGTCCACCGCCGCGTCTCCTCGGACATCCTCAAGGAAAAACCGTAACCGCAAGGTTTCCCCTGGGACGGGCGCGCCCTCCGCGCGCTTTCCGCGCGGGCGGATAGTTGCTAATTTACCCGGACCATGGCCCGCGATGCGAACGATTGGGTGGCATGCCCCCATTGCGGGGAGCGCATCGACCGCACCGCCAAGTCCTGCCGCCATTGCGGTTCGGACGACAATACCGGCTGGTCCGAGGCCACCTACCTGGACGGCCTCGATCTTCCCGAGGAAGGGGAATACGAAGACGGCCTGGAGGCGGAAGGGTTCAAGAAACCCGCCCCGGCCCCCAACCGGGTGCTCATGGGGGCGGTTTCCGTGGGGATCCTGCTGGTCTTCGCCCTGTGGCTCCTGCGCGGGATGTTCTGAGCGGGAATCAAAACTCCAGTCGTCCCGCCCGGGACCCCACCAAGTCCAGATAGGCTTTTTTCATGGTCGCCGGCAGGAAACCCGCGGCCAGCACCTTCCGCGCGCGCTCCGGGGTTTTGGCCGCCTGGGCATACGCATTCTCCCGGGTTTTGGCGGGCAGTCCCAGGCTCTCCGCCAAGGCGTCGAAATCCTTCCGGCGCAGGGTCTTCTTTTTGCCGTTCAGGGCCAGCGCGGTTTCTTCCGGATCCTTGGGAAGCAGGAGCTTGGTGGCCACCAGATCATAGGCGGGCGAAAGCTGGATTTCATCGGCGAAGGGGCGCCATAGGGAAAAGTTTTTCAGATGCATGTCCGCATTGCCGGTCAGGAAACAGAACAGGGCCAACTCGAAGAAATTGACCGCGTCCAATCCCGGCTGTGTCGAATACCGCAGGATGGTTTTGCCGATCTGCTCCAGGGAGCCTTTGTACTTGTCCTCGGTAAGCCGGCCGGTCAATTGGCACATGTCCTCCATGGCGATTTTCGCGCCGTCCATGCGATCGATGCGCTTGGTGAGGTATGCCAGTTCGCCCGATTTCAACCGGATCAGGGCATGGGGCACCGTGCGTATGCCCCCCGCATCGGCCAAGCGCATGGTGGCGTTTTCCACTTCGGGCATGGCCGGATATTGTTTGGAAGGCGGCTTGAGGATGTATCGGCCCCAAAGTCCCACCAAGGTGAACCGTCCGGCTTTTCCGGACCCCCGGGAAGCTTCCAGGTCCAGGGAGATTTTCGCCTGGACTCCGGGGATGGCGGCATGGGCGCGGAGGATCCGGCCCGCCAGCGTTTCCATTTCATCCAATCCGTACTCCAAGCGGGGCGCGGCGGGGGTCCCGAAAAATTTCCGGCTGCAACGCGGATGGTAGTCTCCCGGTCCGTCCAATCGTTCCATGCAATACAGGCATGTGCCTTCCTTCGCGGTCATTCCGGCTTTCCCCCGGCCACGATGGAAACGTTCCCGATGCACTCGCGGCAGCATGCGAGCAGCAATCCCATGCGGTCCCTGGGATCGAGCTTCCAGGTTTTTTCCGCCACGGCCAGCAACCATCCCTCCGGAATCAACCCATCGAAGAACGGGAAGAGCACCTTGGACGTATACGGTTCGGCCCGCAACGGCATCGTCAAGCTGATGGGCTCGGCATCGCCCGCAGCCAGGTATTCGTGCGCGTATTCGAATCGATACCCTGAATCCGTTTCGCTGATGCTGCCGGCGAAGGTATTCCCCACCAGCACCCGGGCGCTTCGGAATTCCATGCCTTATTTCCGATTCCCGGGTGTGCGGGCATCCGCCGCGGGCCGGTCGATTTTGGCGCGGCGCACCGCTCCGGTTTCATGGCCGAACAGCCCCAGGATCTGGTTTACCTTGTCCAACCGCAAGGTGGTTTTGCCTTGCTCCAGATCCCGGACGAAGCGCAATCCCACCCCCGCCTTCAGCGCGAGTTCCTGTTGGGTCAGGCCGGCCTGACCCCTGCGTTCCTTGACGAATTCGGATAGTGTATTCAAATCTATACCCGATCTGGTATAATTCATAAAAAATGGACAGGTTTATACCCTTTCAGGTATACTTGGAATGAATATACGCTTTTTATACCCGATCTGGTATAAGTTTGCGAGGGATCAGCGCATGCCGCGGTCAGTGTTCCTGAAGCGGGAAGAGAAAGGGGATGGTGATGAACCTGGGGCGGGAATCCGGGAAGGCGCGCAATCGCCAGTCCAGCACCCTGCGCAACAATTCCTGGTCGAACGCGTCCACGCCCGTGCTGCTGCTGACGATGGACCCTTCCAGGACGCGGCCGCCCGGATCCACGGTCAAGCCGATCAGCACCTCGCCCGACAGGCCGGGAAAGCCGAGGGCGTAACGGTTGTACAGCTCCTGGAGATTGTCCGCGTCGATATTGGCGGCGGCCTGGACCGAGGCGCGCAGGATGATTTCCGCCAGGTTGGAGGCCTTGGGCGGCGCCTTGGCGGCCGCGGGCGCGGCGGCTTGCGCGGGAGGAGCGGCCTTCTTGGCGCGGGCCGGGGCATCCGGGTTTTGCGCGGCCTTCACGGCCTTCGCGGCGGTCACCGCCGTGGCCGCTTGCGCGGAGGGAACGGGATGGGCGACCGGGACGACCGCGGGCTGGGTAACCGTAACGTTACTGGCCGGGCGCGCCGGCGCGGCGGAAGCCGCCGGTTTCGCGGACGGCCGGGCAAGCTGTTGCGGGGACATTTTGGGCCGCAGGAAGGGGACCCGGTTCTCCAAGCCGTCGAACAGGCCGGCCTGGGTGGCGGCGAACAGGCCCAGGCCCAGCACGCCGATGGCGACGATCACCACCGCCGCGATGGCGAAGTGGAGGGCGGAGCGTTCCGGAAGGCCGCCCCGCAACGCGACGGGGGCGGCTTCCCCGGAGGCTTCCGCGACCTTGCGCAACTGGGCCACCTTGCGCGTGAGCGCCTGTTCGCGCGTCATGGGCGCGGGGATCCGGTCCAGCCGGATTTCCCCGGAAGGATAGGGCTGCGCGGTCTGCCCGCGCGCGGTGGGCTGGGCCGGCGCGTCCAAGGTCAGGAATTGGTCCGCCGGCACCGAGAGGGTGGCCATGGGATCCGGGGGCGGCTCGGCGGCTTTGCGCGGCGCCTCGGAGAAAACGGTCCCGTTCGGCGATTGCGCCAGGGTGTCCTCCCCCTGCGCGATGAGGGTCTTCTGCATTTCCGCCAACCGGTACAGGCTGGGAGAATGCTCCTTGCGGATGCGCGCGGAGGGGCCGGTCAGATCCGCGTCGGCCTTGAGCAGGCGGGCGCGGGCATTGGCCATCCATTGCTCCAGGCGTTCGCGCTGGGCGGCCTCCTCCTTCTCCGCTTCCTGCTTGGCCCGCCGTTCGGCTTCGGCTTCCGCCTCCATCTTGGAGCGGAGGCGGGAGAACTCGTCTTCCGGATTGCCGGTGCGGTCCGGTTCCCGCCA
Organism: Fibrobacteria bacterium; assembly: GCA_035275285.1. GTDB lineage: Bacteria > Fibrobacterota > Fibrobacteria > UBA11236 > UBA11236 > Chersky-265. Next base: position 44,489 of record DATENA010000338.1, read on the forward strand.
TGCCGATCCGAAAGCGCCTTCCCCGCCGGAGACGGGACCGCGCGCGGCCATTTCCAGGGTGGGCGCGTTGAGGGTTTCCACCGGCGCGGAAGGGTTGGCCCGCTGGGGCATTTCCAGGGTCGCGTCATGGGCTTGCGCCAGGGCTTCGGACTCTTCGCGGGCGAGGATCTCCGAGCGCGCGCCGGGCAGGGACGTTGCGGCAGGGTCGGCCTGGGCGGGAAACTCCGGATCGATCAGGTCGAGAGGAACGGGATTGGAAAGGTTGTCCCAGTCCAGATCGTCTTGATGGGATTTATCGATCATAGAGAACCCGCTTTACCGACTTATCCGGGCAAAATAGGCAGCAATCCAGAAGGTATTAATCCGGAAAGGGGGCCGCAACATGACCCCAATGAATTTAAATTTCCGAACCTCAAAACCCCGCAAAAATCACCAAAAAACCGTGTGAAATGACCAGGAATCCGCATGGATGGATTTTGCCATTGTCTACATGCGATTGGACGTGCGGGAGCCCGCGCGCGTAATCACCGGTAGGCGGGGTTCCCAGTTTGGTTACGCGTTGGGGGGGCGGGGCCGGAGTCATAACCGGGCCGGCCGCTTCAGGAGGCGGGACTCCCGGGCTTGCCCGGCGGGAGCCGCATGAGGGCCCGATGGGAGGGGTAACCCGCATGTTAAACCATCCGGAGGCGACCGCGCTCCATCGACATTGAACCGAATTCCGCGATTTCTTCCAAATCAAAAGCGACGGCACGCGCGCCGCAGGGACCGCGCCCTCGGGGGCGGCCCGCATTCCTCCGGGTTGGGCCTTGATCGTTACGGAGGTCGACTGGCAATACGTCCATCCCGATGGCGGCGCTTTTTCCCCGGCCAGCGCATGACCTTGCGGTTGCTGTCGGACAACCTCTCGGACGAACCCTCGCGGCCTGGAGAGCGCGTTTTCGAATCGACCAGTTTCTCGTTTTCCTATCGCCTAAACCGCGCACTTCCAAGAGCAGGCCAGATCCGCTTGAGGAGTAAGGTTAGTTGAAGAGATAGTAGGTAAAAATGGCTAAAATCAATTAAAAAGACCATTTGCTATTCGGTTTTTTTTATGTATACTCATACGTATGAGTAAGTCAAAGCGAGCCCAAATTCCAATGCAGCCGGAAGAATATGCACAGCTTCAACGGTTGGCCGAACGCGAAGGGAAATCCGTGGCCGAATTGGTCCGCATCGCCGTGGCGGACCGGTATTTTATCCAGCCTGGAAAAGACCGTAAGCAAAAAGCATTGGCGAACCTGTTTTCCTTACAGCCAATCCCGGTCGAAGATTGGAGCATTATGAAAAAGGAATTGTCAGATCGTTATGGCGCCGCTCTTCCTTGACGCGAACATCTTCTTATATGCAATGGGGATCGAGCATCCGGAGAAGGCTCCCTGTCGGAAAGTGCTCGACATGGTGGCGCAAGGCCGCATTGAAGCGGTCACAAGCTCGGAAGTGATGCAAGAAGTGCTTTACGTTAGGCTTCGAAGAGGGACTCGGAGCGAGGCGTTATCGGCGGTCCGCAACCTCCAGGAAATGGTCGATGCGATACTTCCCGTAACGGGAGAAAACGTACTGGACGCGTGTGAGCTGCTTTCCCGGTATCCTTCACTGGATGCCCGAGATGCCGTGCATGCCGCTGTGGCCAAAGGGCACGGGATTTCCAGCATCGTTACGGTCGACAGGGATTTTGAAAGTATCAAGGGACTGCGCCGGCTTTCTCCGACTCAAGCCACTTCTTGAGGATATCCGGAGCCGATGCCGGCTATCGAGCTGCGGTTCCCTACAGCTCCGTCGTCGCCGCCAACACCTGCTCGATGGTCGTCTCCCCCCGCAGCACCAGCTCGATGCCCGCCTGCCGCAAGGTCTTCATCCCTTCCTGCTCCGCGCAGGCCTGGATCTCCATGGTGGAGGCGTTCTTGAGGATGAGCTTCTTGACCTCGCGGGAACAGTTCAGCATCTCGAAAATGCCGATGCGGCCCTGGTAGCCCACGCCGTTGCAGGTCACGCAGCCTTCGCCCATGTGGAACTTCACCGCGGCCGCGTCCTCGACGCGCAGGTGGAGCTGTTCGATCATCTCCCGCGGCGGGGAATAGGGCACCTTGCAGCGCGCGCAGATCTTGCGGACCAGGCGCTGGGCCACCACCAGGTTCAGGGACGAGGCCAGCAACAGGGGCGGGATGCCGATGTCGACGAAGCGCGCGATGGCGCTGGAAGCGTCGTTGGTGTGCAGGGACGAGAACACCATGTGGCCGGTGAGGGCCATCTTGACCGCGATGTCCGCGGTTTCGTTGTCGCGGATTTCCCCGATGAGGATGGTGTCCGGGTCCTGGCGCAGGATGGAGCGCAGGGCGTTGGCGAAGGACATGCCGATGGCGGCGTTGACGTGCACCTGGGTCACGCCTTCCATGTGGTATTCCACCGGGTCTTCCACGGTGATGATGTTGGACGTGACGTCCTTGATCTGCTGGAGGGCGGAATAGAGCGTGGTGGACTTGCCGGAACCCGTGGGGCCAGTCACCACGATCATGCCGTGGGGCTTTCCGATGTTCTCGCGGAAGATCTTGAGCTCGTGGTCCGTGAAGCCCAGGTTGTACATGCTCTTTTCGTAGGCTTCCTTGTCCAGGATGCGCAGCACGCATTTCTCGCCGAAGATGGTGGGCAGGATGGAGACCCGCACGTCCACTTCCTTGAGGCCTATCTTGACCACCATGCGCCCGTCCTGGGGCAGGCGGCGCTCGGCGATGTTGAGGTCCGAAAGGATCTTGATGCGGGTGACGATGGCCTGGTGGGAGTGGCGCGGCGGGGACATGACCCGGCGCAGCTCGCCGTCGATGCGGTAGCGCACCGACAGCTCCTTCTCCATCGGCTCGATGTGGATGTCGCTGGCGCGGTCGCGCACGGCGTTGGCGATGAGCATGTTCACCAGCTTGATGATGCCCAGCTCGGCGCCTGCGCTGGCGGCCTCCTCGACGCCCATCTCCTCTTCGACCTTCTTGATGTACTGCACCTCGGTCGCGAGGTCGGCCATCAGGTCGGAGGCGCTCCGGTGGGAGGCGATGTCCCGGTAATAGCGGTCGATGGAGACGGTGATGTCTTCCAGCGTGCCCAGGATGGGCGTGATGCGCAGATCGGTCTGATCGCGCAGGTTGTCCAAAAGGCGCAGGTTGGACGTGTCCAGCATGGCCACGATGAGTTCGTCTTCTATCTTCTCCAGGCCGATGCAATGGTATTCCCGGGCCACGCGCTCGGGGATCAGGGCCACCACGTTCAGGTCCGCGGAGGCGAATTGCTTGGGGGTGGCCACGGGCACGCCCAACTGGCTGGCCAGGAAATGCGTCTTCTGGAATTCGTCGATGAAGCCGAGGGAGACCAGGGCATCTCCCAGCCGGAGGTTGGTGGTCTCCTTCTGGAAGTCCAGGGCCTTCTTCAATTGCACGGAGGTGATGATGCCGTTCTCGACCAGGATGGCGCCCAGGGCCTGGGCTTTCCTGGTGAAGTCCATGCGCTGGGACTTCTTCTTGTGCTCGATGCGCAGGGACGCGACGTAGGTCTTCAGGATCTTGCCCAGCTCCTGGGGAGGCAGGGGCAGGTAGAGGATGTCGTCCGCGGCGAGTTCGGTCCTGGCTTCGGACACCTGGGCCATGCCGCCTTCGTTGACCACGGCCAGCAGGCAGGGGACCTTGGCGATGAGCTTGAGGGTGGCCACGTCATGGACGAAGGTTTCCAGGGAGTCCCCGGGGCTGAAAATGGCCAGGGCCATTTCGCATTGGAGCTTGTCCGAATGCCCGAAGTTGCCCGCGAACAGTTGCAGGAACTGTCCTACTTCCGCCGCTTTCAGGAGCTGCGCGAATTGCTGCAAGGACTCTTTGCGGTACGCCAGCAGGGTGGTCTTCAGAGGCGCAAGGTTTTCCACGGCGGGTCCTGATTCGGATGCGGTTCTGGCCAAAGTCGTCATATTATCGTGCCTGATGGTTGTAAAAGCCCGGAAAAGGCGCGCCCGGAGGGATGCCTAAACATAGAATGATTCCCGTTTTGGGCTCAACGGCAAATTCCTCAATTCCCGTGTCCATAAAGAAGCAAATTTCCACGAAGCAAAAATAAACTGGAAATCTCCTGCGGTGGGCCTGATAATCCCTATATTTACGGCAAATCGCCATGGTCGACCTGTATCAATATACCGATTACCGAAAGTATCTTCGGGATTATTACGAAGCAAAAAGAGCCTCCCAAAAGGAGTTCACCCACCGGTATATCGCCCAGGCCATCGGGTTCAAATCCACGGGCACCTTCGCCCAGATCCTGCAGGGCAAAACCAACATCTCTCCGCAGACCATCCTGCATTTCGTGCGCTTTCTGGCCCTGAAAAAGGACGAAGCGGATTATTTCGAATTGCTGGTGCTCTTCAACCAGGGCAAAAGCCATGCGGAAAAGAAGCGCTATTTCGAGAGGATCATTTCCTTTCCCAAATCGAACCTCAAGCAGGTGGACTCCACCCAGTACGCCTTCTATGAGAAATGGTATTACAGCGTCATCCGCGAAACCCTGGCGTTCCATCCCTTCGTGGACGATTTCCGGGAGCTGGCGCGCCTGCTCATGCCCCCCATCGCCACCTCCGAAGCCCAGAAGGCCATAAGGCTCCTGGAAGAGCTGGGGCTGATCCGCAAGAACGAAGGCGGCGTCTACGAAAAATCCGATCCGGTGATCACCTCGGGATACGACACCCGCTCCCTGGCGGTCAACCAATTCATCATCGAGACCCTGGACCTGGCCAAGGTGGCCCTGGACGAGCTGCCGCGGGACGAGCGCAGCCTGTCGGCCCTGACCCTGAGCCTGCCCGAGGACGGCTATGCCATGATCGAGGAAAAAGTCAAAAACTTCCGCCGCGAGCTGTTGGAGCTGGCGCGCAACTGCGCGGAACCCAAGCGGGTCATCCAAGTCAATTTCCAGATCTTCCCGGTGACGCGGAAGCCCGACGAGGGGAAACATGAAGCCTAAACCGATCTCCGCCCGCCTCGCCCGAGCCCTGCTCGGAAGCCTGGCGATCCTGGCCGGGACCCATTGCACGGAAAGCCCCACGGAAGCGCTCCAAGGCGGCGGCGGGTCGGAAGCCGTGGCCCTGGTCGGATCCTTCGAGTACCCCGATCACAAGCCCGCCATGCAGGCCAGCGTGCGCCTGCGCCCCCGGCTGTTCCTGTCCGACACCGCCGCGGGAGCCGCCCCGGCCGCCGGTTCCGGGACCGTGCTGGACGCCGTGACCGATTCCCAAGGCGCCTTCCGCATGGATTCGGTGAAGCGCGGCGATTATTTCCTGGAGATCCGCGACAGCGCCTCGCACGGGCTGCTCATCCCCTGTACCCTGACGGGGGATTCCACCGTGGTCAGGCTGGAGGCGGCCGCCCTGCGGCCCACGGGAGCGGTGACCGGATCCATCGTGGCGCCGGAAGGCTTCGCGGGCCGCACCTATGTCCAGGTGTACGGCCTGGATCGCCAGGTCAAGACCGATTCCGCCACGGGCCGGTTCCGCATGGACGGGCTGCCCCAGGGGACCTACACCCTCCGGGCCGTGTACAGCGCTCCGGCGGTGGACCCGCGCGAGATAGACAGCGTGGCGGCCTACGCCGCCGACACCACCGACATCGGGGCCGTGCGCCTGGCCTCCTTCGAGAACGAGAACTACGCGGCCTGGCCCCGATCCCGGCGCCTCTACGTGAACACCACCGCCTCCGGCGCCAACGTGGCCGGCAACGTGGACGACTTCCCCCTGCTGGTCCGCCTCACCAAGGACAATTTCGACTTCTCCGCCGGCCGGGGCGGCCGCGACGTCCGCTTCGCGGACGCCAAGGGGAAACGTCTGCGTTACGAGGTGGAACGCTGGGACTCGGCCGCCGCGGTCGCGGAGCTGTGGGTGCGCCTGGACCGCGTGAACGGGAACTCCAACTCCCAGTTCATCACCATGCATTGGGGCCTGCCCGGCGCGGAGGACATCGCCGATTCCCGCATGGTGTTCGGCGCGGACGCGGGTTTCGCGGGCGTCTGGCACCTGGGCGAAAGCGAACCGGACACCGTCTCGGCGGATCTCTACCGGGATGCCGTGGGATACGATCCGGCGGCCGACCGGGTGGCCTCCTCCGGCCGGGACGGCGTGGTGGGCTACGGCGCGGCCTTCGAAGGCGACGACTACATCGCCGTGCCCGTGGCCAATCCGCTCTTGCAGCCCAACGCCATGGTCTCCGTGTCCGCCTGGATGAAGGCCTCGCGCACCTCCGTCCTGGGCGGGAACATCCTGTCCATGGGCGACAGCTATACCCTGCGCGTCAATCCGAACGGCACCGGCCGCTTCTCCTTTTTCAACGGGGAAATGATCGGGGTGGAAACCCCCAAGACCGTCAACCTGCTCGACTCGGCCTGGCATCACCTGGCGGCCACGTACGATGGATCCGCCCTGTCCCTCTACGTGGACGGAAAGCTCTCGGCCAGGGCCGCGGCCAAAGGATCCCTCGACTACCGCTTCTGGCCCGCCTTCGTCATGGGCCGGCACGGCAACCGCAAGCCGGGATACGATTTCCACGGCAGCCTGGACCAGGTGGAGGTTTCCGGCGAAACGGCCCGGTCGGCGGATTGGATCAAGCTGGCGTACGAGAACCAGCGGACCGGCTCCAAGCTGGTGGAGTTCCGGCCTTAGTACTAGAGGGTGTTATCGGCCCGGGCTATCTGGCCCCGGCCGGATCCTTGGTCCCGCCCGTTTCGAAAATCAGGTCCGACGATTTGCGGACGATCTTGGGCTTGACCTCGATGATGAGGTTGGTCCTGCGCTTGACGCTCAGGCGATGGGTGAACAAGGCGCCGATCAGGGGGATTTGCCCCAGTATCGGCAGCTTCCGCAACTCTTCCGTATCCTCTTCCGAAAGCAACCCCGCCAGGAACACCGTCTGGCCGTCGGCCACGCGCACGGTGGTCTTGGTGGTGCGCACCTTCACCAGGGGCAGGTCCGAATTGGGGCCCTTGAAGCCGGTGATGGAGCTGACCTCCGGTTCCAGGTTCAGGGTGATTTCCGCGTCTTCGTTGACGTGGGGCATCATCTTGATCTTCACGCCCACGTCTTCGTGCTGGACCTGCTGGTTGGCGCCGCCGCCCGCAAGGGCCGCGGAGTTGTAGGTCTGGATGACGTACGGGATCTTCTCGCCGATGTGCAGGCTCGCCTCCCGGTTATTGGTGGTGGTGAGCTTGGAGTTCATCAGCACGCGGGCGTCGCCGTTCTGGATGAGCATGTCCAGGAGCAGGTTGAGGCTGATGGGCGAGCGGGTTCCGCTTTTGAGCAGATAGCCTTCGCTGACCGGGGCGGCGGGGAAGCCGATACCGGTGGAGACGGGGGAAAGGGCGCCCCAGTCGATGCCGTATTTATCCTGGTTGTCCACGGTGACTTCGATCAGCCGCGTCTCGAGAAGCACCTGGGTATGGGGATGATCGATGGAGCGCACGATGCGCTCGATTTCGTTGATGACGCGCGGGCTGGCATAGGCGATGAGGCGGTTGCCGCCGCGATCCACCTTGACGTTCTTGCTGAAGTCCGCGAGCAGGGTGGCGACTTCCTCCGCATCGGCGTAGTTGAGGGCGATGACGTAGCCGGATTGGCCCACCTCGTCCTTGAGCTTGCCCGGTTCGCCGATGAGCACGGAGTTGCCGATGATTTCGTAAGAGAGGCCCGCGGCGCGCACGATGAGATCGATGGCTTCGGATACCGGAGTCTTGTTGAGGATGATGGAGATCTTCGCCTTCTGCACCCCTTCTCCGGCCACGAAGTTCATGCTGGAGCGATCGGCCATGACCTTGAGGATCTCGGAGAGATTGGCGTCCTGGGCGTTCAGGGAAATGGTCATGCGCAGCAGGGGATTGGGATCCTTGGTGATGATGGGCGACTCGGTCTTGAGTTCCACGGAGGCGGCGGGGGCGGACCCTTGCGGCCCGGAAGAGAGGGATTCCGCCATGACGGCCGTTCCGGTCAAGCCCAGAAAGGCGAGCACGAGGAAAGCGCGGGTCGCCGCAGCCGATTCTTGGACACGGGCGGGCGGCAAATCGGCCTGGAAGCGATAATCGTGGCCGCGGGAATGGATTCGTTTGGTCTGCATGTCTTCGTCCCGCCTTATTTTTTCTGGTAATTCCGGTTTCCGGACAAGTCGTAGCTGTATACGGCGGAATCGTTTTCCATCGTGATGTCTTTGCCGGTGATCCGGGTTACCTTGCGCGGACCCACCATGTCTCCCACGTCCACGGACAAGGAGCGTTCCCCGTCCATGACGATGGCGGTGTGCTGGCCGTAATCGTCCGCGATGATGGCGGTCAGCTTGACCTGGTCGGTGGGCGCGGCCGGGGCCGCGGGAACTTTTCCCGAATCCGGTTTGGCGGCCGCAGCGTTTTTCGAAGCCGGGGCGGACCGGGCCGTGACCGCACGGCGCGGGGCCGGTTCGGATATCGGGGTGGCCATTTCGCGGCGGCGGCCGGTCATCGGATCCTTGCCGCCGGGATAGGAAAAGCTGGCGCGGAAGGCAAGCACCTGCTCCAGATGGTCGACCAGATCGATGAATTTCTGGTCGTAGCCTTCGGTGGTGGCCAGGGATTGGTTCACTTCCAGGCGGAACCCGCTGTTCTGGGAGAAGACCCGCAGGGCCAGGCCCAAGGCCATGACCATGGAGAGGATGGCCGCGGCGGTGAATGGATTGAAACGCATCATCAGCCTTTCTTGACCCGGAACGTATCGAGGTGGAGCTTGATGGAAACGCCCTTGCGGCCGGGGGCGGTCGGCGCGGCAAGCCCTTTATTCTTGGACGGGGACGTCGCCGCGGGTGCAGGGGATTCCCGGGAGGTTTCCGAAACGTCGAAAGACGTCATGGCCATGACCCGGCGGCTGTTTTCCAGTTTGGAGCACAGTTCTCCGAAGCTGAAGAAATCTCCTTCCAGTTGGATGTCGTAGCCATAGGTGGTTACCCTTCCCGTGACGGTGGGAGGGAAGGGCCGGACCGACACCAGGTGCATCTTCAGATCGCCGACGCAGGAGGTCAGGAAGTCGAAGAGGATGGACTCATGGGAGACGGAATCCTCCTGGGCCGCGAAGTCGATGTTGCTGTACACCAGGTCCCGCACGTGGTTCAGGTTTTCGGAAACGATTTTGGCCGTGGCGAGCTGGTTGGAGGTGATGATGCGTTGTTTTTCCAGATCCTTGAAGCGCGTTACGAACCGCGACGTATAGAACAAGTCCGCCGGGATCAGGCATACGGCGACCACGGTCATGGCAACGAGCAGGGTTTCGCCGGATTTCATAGGGGCTTCCATTTGGAGGTAAAGGCGGAAAAATCGAAAGACACCCGGCCGCTCTCATCCTTGCGTTCGGCGGAGTTCAATTGGATCTTCGAGAACGTATCCGAGAACGTGGTATCTTTCCGCAACCGGTTGAGGTATTGATCCAGCACGAGCAGCTGGTCCTGCTGCGAATTCGCAAACCCGTAGCCTTTGACGTTCATGACGTTATTGTTGAAGGAGAAGCTCGTGATCCAATAATTGTCCGGAAGATGCTTGGCCATGGAGGCGAGCTTCTTGGTCCAGAACACACCTCTGGCCTGGAGATCGTTCAGGAGCTCGATATCCGACTTGTCCACGATCAGCTTGGCGGACGTGTATTTCCGGTACTCCCGCTGCAAGCGTTGGACCTTGTCCTTCTCGTTGGTCAGCACACGCTCCATCTGCATGATAGTCAGTCCGGAATACAACAGGGAAAGGAGGAAGAACCCGAAGCAACCTGCCCCGAGGATCACGGCCAGGCGATGCTGCCTTTCGGATTTGATCTCCCTTTCCCGCAGGTCCCGGATCAGGTTCAGCCGGTACAGGGACATTCCCGATTTGGCGATCATGCTTCACCTCTTAACGCCAATGCCACGGCCAGGTCGAAACGGCCGGCCGCCGATTCGCGCATGGATCCGAGCTTGCCCGCCAAATCCATCTTCTTGAGGGAAAGTCCCGTGGCATGGCCGACTTGGGCTAGCAGCGGCTCCTGGTCCAGGTAATCGCCCAATAGGAGGATTTCCTGGAAGCCGGTGACCTGCGAATTCTTCTCGTAGAAGATCAGGGAACGGGAAATCTCGTCGGCCAGGGACCGGAGCCGTTTGTCCCTATCCCCTTGGGACGCGTTCGGCCCGAAAACGTCTTCGGCCGCGAAGTAGATGTTGCGGTTGAAGAAAGGCGAATGTTCGCCGTCGATGACGATGGTGGATATCTGCGGACCCATGTGCATGGCCACCAACGGGTGGTCCCCCTCGCTTCCCCCTTTCCATGCCCAAATCGCGTTCGCCACCGCCACGGGAAGCACGTCCACGGCGATGGCCTTGAGGCCGGCCTTTTCCAGCAGGGCCAAATGACGGTTGAGCAGGGAGTTGGCGGCCAATGCCACCATGACTTGTGCAAGTCCTCCGGTGGACCCCTGGTCCTCGTCCAGGACTTCGAAATCCAGGGTGGACGTAGCCACTTCGAAGTGGACCGTTTTCCTGAGCTCCAAGCGCAGGGCCTGCTCCATTTCCTCGGGGGCGAGCTTCCGGAACGGGAGCTGGCTGGCGAATACCTGTTTTCCGGACAAGCAGGCCACGACCGGATCCCGGGAGCCGATATTCAAGAGGCCTTTCACTTTCCGGAATCCGTCCAGCAATCCGAGGTCTTCCGAGAAATCGCCTTTCACCTCTTCCAGGCGATCCACGGAATAGATGCCCCGGCCGTCGGAAGAGATCCGGGCGGATCGGATCGTTTGATGATCCTGTTCGATGCCGAAGATGAAGCCCGGCTTGGAAGTCTGTATGCTGCGCTTCATCGTGAGCCGCACGGGGTATGGGATTTCGGTAGGTGCATTGGATTCCGGTTCTAGGGGGATCGCCAATTGGTGAGGGAAAGATAACGAAGACCGTCGGTGGCGATGCCGTCGTTCGCGGGACCGCCGACGTCCGGGGCACCCACGTCCCAGGAGGCCTGGTAGGTTGCACTCCCCTTGACCGCCAGGGAGATCACGGTTTTGGTCGGCGCGGGGAAATTGTCGACCACCGTTACGGTAACCACGGACCCGTTCTCGAAAGTCTGGCCGGGAATGATGATCTGGGTGGCCCCGGCCCAGCCCTGGTTGCCCGTGATGAACGCTTTGGCGTCCGCCTGATTGCGCAGCCATCCGACTCCCATCATGAGGCCCGATTCCGCGTCGTTGAAACATTGCATGCGAAAATAACTGTTGTCCTCATCGTTCCGCGCGTTCCCCGCCACGATCATCAAGCTGGCCGCGGCCATGGACAGGATCACCGAGAAGCCCAGGACGGCGACCAGAATCGATCCCTTCTGGCTTAAAGATGGCTGGCGGCATTGCGGCATATGACGGATTCGGTTTGCATGGATAAAGTGGAAGAAACGCCCGCGAAGGTCATCCGGTAGCGGAAGTTGAACCACGTGAACTGGCCGTTCGGCAGCAAGCCGAACACCCCGCCGGACTTGGTGGTGTAGCCATTGGGGTTCATATCGACCATGACGGTATCCGCTCCTATGGTAAAGGTCCGCCATCCGTTCCCTGCGGGATTGCAGGCTCCCCATGCGGGAATGCATTCCTCCAGCTTGCCGATGCCGCCGCCCACGGCGGCGACCCTGAATCCCTTGATGATCGCTCTCGCGGCGTCGCAGAAGACGACTCCGCTCTGGTCCAAGGCTGTAGGGACGCCTCCTGGACAGGCGTTTGCCAAAACCACTTCCGAGCTGCCGAACACCCAGGTCGCCGAAGCCGCGTTGCGCTGGAAGTCTTCGGAAACCAGGTTCGAGATTTGCGTCAGGCGAAGCTGGTCGGAATTCGCCGCTAATTCCGTGTTGCTGACCCTCAGCAGAGTGATCACTACACCGGGTATGATCACGGAAATGACGCCTGCGACCATGGCTTCGATCAAAGTAAAACCGCGCTGGCCCTTCATCGGACTTTCGTGACCCTTTTGGCCATGGTTACGGTGAAATTCTGACCGTTCTCGGACCAGGAAACGTTGGATGCCATGGTTTTGAAGGGAACGAGGGTTCCTGCGATGGTTTGCGTTTGGACGCTGAGGGTAAGGTTTCTGAAGGCGGGAGTGGGGGCCTGGGCCGGTTCGTTGAAGTCTAGGGAGATTGCGCCGTTCACGATTGATCCCAGGCCATCGTAGTTGAAGTAATGGTGTACCGGATCCTCGAGTTCTTCTTGGGCGATGATGCGGGCCTGCCGGAAATGATCGTTGACCAACCGCATGACGGAGGCGTTCACGATCATGATCGCCACGGCCGATACCGTAAGGCCGAGCAGAACGGACGCCACCATGAGTTCGATCAGGGTGAAGCCCATTTGCGGAAGCGGACGTAGCGGTTGAGCGGACAAGGTCATTCGCAGCGCCCCTTCAGAATTGCGCCGCGGCCATGGCCGTATCGGGCGCGGGACGCGACTGTTCCGTAACGACCACGAAATTCAGGCCGCCGGAACTCGATACGGCCACGGCGAATTGCGAAGCATTCGGCAGAACCAGGGCCGCATTTAATTGGGCGCTCGTGACCAGGACGCCAGTCCTTCTGGTTATCGAAGCCGCCGTGATGGCGGCTGTTTGCGCCAGCGCCAAGGCGGCCTGCCGCTTTTGATTCTTGATGTAGCCGTTGTAAATGGGCACGGCTACCGCGGCCAGGATGGCCACGATCACTGACACCACTAATATTTCCACCAGAACGAAACCCGAGCGGTTCCGGCCCCGGCCGCCCGGATTTCCTGGAGGCGCCTTTGCCTTCATGGCGGCTAGTAGTTGTAGGTCTGGGCGTTTCCGCCGCCGGTATGGGTGGCCGTCACCGTGCCCGTGCCGATTAGGCTGGAAATGTTGATGTCGATCCCGATGGGAAGCTGCATGGTGGCCCCGCCCGCGCTGCAAAGCAGGGATGCGGCCAGACCGGTGGTGGGAATCACCCCGGTGGGGACGGTTACCTTGCCGCCTTGGTTGATGCAGGCTCCCATGTAGGAAGCCACCGAACCCGCCGCGTTTGCGGCTGCGTTCTGCCGGGAACTGGTGACATAGCTGGTATACATAGGCACTGCGACGGCCGCAAGCGCCGCCACGATGATCGCGACCACGATGACTTCGACCAAGGTGAAACCTTCCTGGCCTTCGAAGTTCTTGGGATTTTTCATTTTCTCTCTCCTGAAGTGAAATGGATGTCACATTGCCGACGCACACGAAAGCCTTTGCATGACCGCATCCCCCGCCTCAATGGATGTATTTCCCGATCATGAAAATGGGCAGATACAGCGAAAAGAGGATACCGCCCACGATACTGCCCAGGGTCACGATCAGGATCGGTTCGATGATGGAAGACAGGGAATCCACCACGCTGCGGACTTCCCGTTCGTAGAATTCGGCGGCCTTGGCCAACAGTTCGTCCACGCGCCCGCTGGACTCGCCCGTGGCCACCAATTGCACGACCAACACCGGGAAAAGCCCGCTGGCCTCGAGCGCTTCGCTGAGCAGGTCACCCTTCCGGAGACTGCCGAAAATGCCTTCCAGGCTCTTTCCGAAATAGCGATTGTTCACCGCCGCGCCCGCGATCTCGGTCGCCTTGAGAATGGGGGTTCCCGCCCCCAGGAGCAGGGACATGGTGCGGCAATAAGTGGCCCAGATATTCTTCTGCAGAATGCCGCCGAATACGGGAATCCTCAGGACGTTTTTCTGATAAGCGATTTTGAACTCATCGCGGGTCATCAGGTATTTGAACAGGACAAAGAGCAGTCCGGTCGCGATGAAGCAAAGTATGGTGTTCTGCCGTACCAGGCGGGAGATGAAAATCAGCATCTGGGTAGGAGGCGGAAGCACGGCGTTCATGCTCCTGTAGATGGTCTCGAAGGTAGGCACCAGCTTCCACATGATCCCCAGCATCATCACGCTCACGAACCCGCCGATGAAAACGGGATAGCGCATCGCGGTCTTGATCTTCCCGCGCATGATCTCCACGCTCTCCATGTAATCGGCCAGACCTTCAAGCACCTTGTCCAAGGCGCCCGCCACTTCGCCCGAATTCACCACGGCCACGTACATGGGGCTGAACGCGCCGGGATGCCGGGCCACGGCGTCGGACAGGGTGAACCCGGTCGAGATGTCGTCGGCGATTTGCTGGATAATGGCCTTGAAAACGGGTTTCTCGCCCTTGGTGAGCTGATCCAGGGCTTTGGAAAGAGGAACGCCTTGCCCGACCATGGTCGATAACTGGCGGGTGAAGAACACCACGTCCCGGAAAGGCACCTTGTTCCGGCGGTTCTTCACGCCTTCCCTGAAGAACTCCGAAAGGGTTTTGCGGGGCCGGATTTCGTCTCCGCTCAGCTCCTTGACCATGATGGGCAGGAAATCCTTCTGCGTCAGGCGCTCCAGGACCTCATCGGCCGTGACGCCGTCCATGGTGCCCAGCACCACGCGATCTTCCCTGTCCCTGACCTTGTAGCTGAACTTCGCCATGGCCGTTACTCCGCGTCCCCCGCCATCTGCTTCAGCCTTTCCCTCATGGAAGGGAAGTCCGGGAAGTATTTCGAGGAGTCCTGGCCGGCATCGGCGCCGCTCCGGCGCCAGCCCAACAGGGCCCCGAAGGACACACCGATCTGCGCCTCGCGCGGACCGCGGGACCAATCCGAGTCCAGGCCGGGGGAGACATCCGCATCCAGGCTGAGGAAGGCGCGCTCCCGGGGGGACTTCACGGTAAAGCCCAGGTAGCCTCGCAGGGATTCCCGATTGGAGAACGGCCGCTGGAGACCGGCGGGACCGCGCATGGTCCCGTCGATGTGGTGGGCGCGCACGCCGGCTTCGCAATCGAAAAAACCGGAGGGCGAGAGCACCGCCCCCAGGAACGGGTTGGTGATCAGCCCGGAATAGCGGAAACCCGCCGCATCCCCGCTGTTGAGGTACAGGAAGCGCGACCCCGCGGTGAAGCGCAGCCATTCCGAGAAAAAGTGCGGGGAGGCCAAGATGAGGCCGAAGGTGGGCGCCACTCCGAACTCGCCGTGGAATTGCGCGGACTTGCCCCCCGCCACCCTGAGCTGATCCAGGCCGATCCCGGCCTCGATCGCCGCGTAAGGCACGGGCGCATAGGCCAGGTTGAGGGTATGGATGGTCTCATAGGAAGGGATGTCGGCCTGGGTGATGTTCTGGCCCCGAAAGGAAAGGCCGTATTGGATTCCCAGGCTGCGGGAATCCATGTCCTCGATGGGAAAGGCCGCGTGGGCCGCCGCGGCAAAAGCCAGGAGGCAGGCTGACAACCACAGGACGGATTTCATGTCGCTTCGTATTCCCATTCCGTTACGGCTTGAGCTGCGGGAGCAGGAAGCGCTCTCCGTCCTTGTCCCTGATACCGTTTACTTCCGCATTCACCGTGACGAAGAGGCGGTTCGCGAACTGCCTGGGATACCGCAGCCGCGCTTTGGCGAAACCACCCTTCGTGACCGCGGAAACCTCGATGGCGACGGCGAAATCGTTGTCCGTGAAGGGGAGGTCGGACAGGAATTCGCGGATTTCCCATTCGTGGTAGGGATAATCCCCGCTCGCGGGAAGATGGCAGCCCGGGCCCACCAGAGTCGAAGTCGACGGACGGGAAATGACCTCGCTGGTATTGGTCTTGCCGTCCTGATTTACGTCTATCCCGATACGGACGCTGTCCACGACGATCGACGTTTCCCCGCTGTCGATGTCGCATTTTCCGTTCCCGTTCAAATCGAACCATTCGTCGTGCTGCAAGGGATCATAGTCGAAAACCCCGTCTCCGTTGCGATCTTCGCCCCGCCTCAGGATGCTGGGATTGCCGTCCAGATCGATGTCGATCCCCGGATCGAATCTCAAGTTCTGGTTGATGTCCTCATAGGGAAGCATGTCCTTTACGACCAGGCGATACACGACCTTGACCGCTTCCGAATCGGAGCCGAGTCCGGTGAAATGGTCGAAAACCAGCCTGCCGATCCCCATTCCGGTCACCACCGCACTGAAATGCACCTCCGTGCCGTCCGCTACGGCATTGCCGTTGACGTCCTGCACCACGGCCCCCTGGAAAAACTCGAAAGTGGCCTCATTGGTGGTTCCGGCGTTCCGGACGGAAATGGAATCGTCCTCCGGGCGCGCCACCGTCACGATATGCGCGGGACCCGAAATGGTCAGCTTGGAGGTATCCGCCAAGGCGCCCACGCTCGCCACCACCAAGGTCCCCCGGTATCCGCTCGCGATGCTCCCCGCCAGGAGTTGGCTCACCGCAATACCCATCTGAGTCTGCACCACGGGCTTGGCGATCGCCTCGCCCCCGCCAGGCCCCTTGAGGATCCGGAAGTTCACACTCTCTCCTGTGACCAGATTCCCCCCCGCATCCGCGACTACCGCGCGCAAGGTGGCTACACCCCCGTTGATGCCGATATTGTCCGCCGTGATGGTGAGCTTGACCGATGCGGCCGTGGTCGCATTGAAGGCGATGTTGATCTGGGCCGATCCCGCGGACGCATTCGCCTGCACCGTGGCCGTTCCGGAGAAGGACGCGCTCCGGAGGTAGGTGGCTGCCCTGCCGTTCCCGTCGGTGACGACCGTGGCGTTGGAGATGGAGCCCGCATTGGTCGCGAAGGTGACGGTTTTTCCCGCAATGGGCGCGTTGGAGCCATTCACGTAGGTCGCCGTCACCAGGGTGGAATCCGCCCCGCCCACCGCCAGGCTCCCTTTGGAAACCGCCAGGATCAAACTGTTATTGCTGAACGTAAGACCCAGGGAATCCGACGTATTGAGCGCCGCGCTCCTCACCCGCACGCTTCCCGAAGACGCGGCGGTCACCCGCACCAAGGCCCGCCCGTTCGGGTTCAGCACCGTGGAATAGGACGTGTTGCCATTGTCGAAAACGCCCGGACCGGCCAACGTGAAAGCGATGTCATCCCCGGCGATGGGATTGCCGGACGCGTCCTTGAGGAAGGCTTCCACGTTCGCGACTTCCCCTATCTTGAGGTCCGTGATATTGGAGGTGAGCTGCAGGGTGACGCCGCTGAACAGCACTTCCGTGGAGGCGGTCAGGCTGCGGCCCACGGCGGTGGCTTCCACCTTGCACACGCCGTTGACCGGGGCGCTGCGTAGGATGACGCCGGCGCGGCCGGCGCTGTCCACGACGGCGGTCTGGCCGATGATGCCCAGATCGCTCGTGAACTTGACGATCTCGCCCGCGGCGGGATTGTTGTTCTCGTTGGTGAGGATGACGGAGATGACCGCGAAGTCCGAGTTGTCCGCCCGGAGCTGGGAGCGGGAGGAGAAGATGCGCATCTTGCGGATGGACCCGACCGTATTGTCGCCTTTGTTGGGCAGCACGCTCCAGAAGTCCACGAAATTGCTGTCGGTGGCGCCCAGGGCCTTGGCGGTGACGGTCACGCGCCGCTGGGTGCCGCTGGTGACGGCGGTGCGGAAAACGCCTTCGCCGTCCGTGGTGCCTTGGCCCGGGCTGCCGTTGAAGAGGACGGTCGCGTCCGGGACCGGGTTGCCCGCGCCGTCCAGGATCTTGATGGCCACGGGGACGGTGCGGTTGAGCAACGCGTCCGAGGAAGCGGGGACCACGTCGATCTTCAGGCCCGAAAGGGTGATGGTGGTGACCACGGAGAGGGAGGAATCCTCGATGATCATGGATGCGGTGACGCGGGCGTCCACGTTGATGGGCACGGCGCGGTAGGTGGCGGAGGCCTCGCCCCGGGAATCGGTGGTGTCCGAGGAGGCGATGATGCCCTGGTTGGCGGTGAAGCGCACCGGCCGGCCGGCCAGGGGATTGTTGAACTTGTCGAAGGCCACCACCCGGACCGTGGTCTGGTCGGTGTTGCTGGCGCGCAGGTTGGACTTGTCCACGAAGATGCGGAGGTTGCCCACGGTGGGATTCGCGGCGGAATCGGAGAAGGGCAGTTTGGTGAGGTAGACGACCTTGGCGCTGTCCGCCGCGCCCAGGGCGGAGGCGGTGAGGACCAGGACCTTCTCGCCCGGGCTCACCACCGTGGCGGTGGCGATGCCGGAGGGGTTGGTGGTCAGGGACGCTTGCAGGGCGCCTTTCAGGGCCACCTTCACGTCCGAAAGCGGGCGGTCCTGGGCGTCGCGCACGCGGATGGAGACGGGAACGGTGTCGTTCAGGACGGCTTCGCCCCTGGCGGGCTTCACTTCGATGCGGATGCCGGCCAGGGTGATGGTCGCGCTGGCGCGGCGCGTGGAATCGCCTTGCCGGTAAGAGGCGGTGATGACCGCTTCCGCGTTCTGGGCCAGTCCCTGGAACACCGCCTGGGCCTCGCCGTTCGCGTCCGTGGTATCGTCCGGCGTGATGATGCCATGGCTGGCGGAGAAGGCCACGCGCTTGCCGGGAACGGGGTTGTGGCTGTCGTCGTAGAGGATGGCCCGCACCTTGGAGGTTTCCCCGGCGGCGGCGGCGATGCGGGACGGGTCGGCGAAGATGAGCAGGGTGCGGGTGCGGGATTCCGGGGGCGTGGTCCAGAACCCGACGGTGACGTCCGCGGCGGCGCCCAGGGCCGAGGCGGTGACCTTCACCTGCGCTTCCTTGTCGCTCTTCACGCTGGTGCGGAAGCTGCCGGAACCGTCGGTGACCCCTTCCGGGGCGGCCGCGCCTTGCAGCTTGACGAGGGTGGCGGCCACGGGTTCGCCTTCGCCGTCCGTCACGGAAACGGTGAGCGGCACGCTCCGGTCCACCAGGGTGTCCGGGGACAGCGGGGTGACGCGGACGGTGAGGCCTTGCAATTGCAGGGAGGTCCCCACCACGGCCATGGAATCGCCCACGTCCGCGGAGGCGAGGATGCGCACCTCCCCGTTGCGGGGGACGCCGGCGTAGACCGCGGTGGCCACGCCGTCGCCGTCGGTGGTGTCCTTGCCGGTGATGGTGCCCAGGGAAGCGGCGAAGGCGACCGGCCTGTTCCTCAGGGGATTATGGTTCGCGTCGAAGACCAGGGCGGTGACGATGGCGCGGGCCTTGTTGCCGGCCTTCAGGGTTTGCGGGGTGGCGTAGAGCCGCATGTTGCTGGCCACGGAATCCCTGACCCAGCCTCCGCTGGTGTCCAGGCCTCCTGCGCTGCCGCCGGGGCCGATGGGCGCGTCCCCCAAGTCCCGATCATTGACGTTGCAGGAAAGCAGACATGCGGACAGGCAGAGGCTGAGCACGGCCGACGTTGCGGAAAGAAACGGACGCCGGGACGGAAATCGTCCCGCATGCGACAATTGGTACGACCCGCAACCTTTGTTTTCCGGCATTTTCCTCTTGGTTCTCGTCTGGATTCCGGTGCCTTCCGGGGGATGCGGGAAGCAATCCGAAGGCCGTCCCGTCGAGAAGCCGGGACCTCTGGAAAAGTAGTAAAGGGGCCTTCCAATCCGCGCCAACGCCGCCCTTAACCCCTTGGAAATCCTCATCTTCAATCGCCTCGCCCCTCAAAAACCTTCACGGAGTGTAAATTTTTCCGGCGGAGCCGCCCGTTTTCCGACACTCAGGATAATCCACGCAAGGCTGCGGGGCGCATCCTGGCCTGCGGAGGCGGTTCTATCGCGTGGGGAAACGGGTGGCCGGCGGTCCGGGAGGGCGTCCGGCCGCGCCCTAGGTAACCTGTATGTTACTTGTCCCGGCAAAAACCATTCCCGGGGGACCGGTTTTGCATTTATTTTAGAACGGGATCGCGATGCACAAGTGGATTAAAAGGATATTGGCGGCATTGGGGATCCTGGCTCCGGTCCTGTTCGCGGCCGTCTATTTCGGCGGCCGCTGGGCGGCGCAGAAATACCTGGCGGAGGAAATCAAGGTGGGGGAGGGCCGCGTGCGCCTGGTCTCCCCGCGATTCCGCTGGAGCCTGGACTTGAGCGCGGACTCGGCGCTGTACTTAAGCCCCACCCTGGACGTGGCCGCCGGCCGCACCGTGGTGTCCGCGAACCTGTTCAGGAGCCTGCTGCGTTTCGGGCCGTCGGTCACCCTGGACGTGGATACCCTGACCCTGCGCATCGCTCCCGGCCCCGATACGGTCAAGCCCAAACGGGATTCGATCCCCTTTCCGGAAGTGCGCATCCCGGCCGCGGTCCTGGTGCGGGCGGGCCGGATCCTGGTCTCGGACACGGCGGGTCTGCTGGTCCGCTGCGACGGCCTGGTGCTGGAGACCCAGGGCCCCCAAGGCGCGAGGCTGGCCATCCGCGAGGCGGAGGCGCGGCCCCTGGGCGGTCTCAGGCAATCGCTGGCGGCCTCCGCGGCCTGGGACGATTCCACGCGCGTGCTGGCCCGCCTGGCCTGGAGGCGCGCGGGCGACAGCATCTCCCTGGACGTGCGAATGCCGAAGGCGAACCTGTTGCGCGCGGCCGCGGAGTTGCGCGTGCACCTGGCCTCTTCCCGGCCCTACGCGGAGGCGCTCAAGCTGCCTCCGGCGCCCCGGGCGGAAGGCTTCGACGCCGCGTTCCGCGCCACCCTCGGCAGGACCTTGAGCTTCGAAGGCGGGTTGGACGCGCGCGTGTCCGGATTCCCCGATTCGCTGCCCCTGAAGCTGGGACCGCAGAAGCTGGCCGTGCGCCTGGCCTTCAAGGACAGCGCCGGCACCTGGTCGGTGAAAAGCCGCGGGGACGGGGGCGAGGACGTGGATCTGGGGGGTACCCTGTACGTTACCAAGGCGGATTCCCTCGCGGATCCGGCCTGGCTGGCCCGCCACGCGGGGGCGACCGCCAAGGGGCATCTGCGCGGGTTCACCGTGGTGGCGGGCGGCAAGCGGGGCCAGGCCAATCTGGAGGTGGCGGGGTTGCGCGCCTCCGGAGAGGCCATCCAGGCGGACATCGCCACCGGGGATGGTTCCCGCATCGCCGCGGACCTGCGCCTGGCGGCCGCTGCGAAGCCGGCGACCCGCGCGGCCAAGACGATAAAGACGGCCAACAGGGCCAAAGGCAGGCAGCCGGCCTCCCAGCCCGGCTTACCGGATTGGAACGGCACCTTCTCCGTCCGCATCGCTCCGGGGGAGCGCTGGATGGTGGCCTTCACGGATACCAATGTCGTGTTCAAGAAGGCGCAGGTGAACGGCCGCATCGCCGGGGGCGAGGTGACGGCGCTGGTGGAGGCCTCGGGCTTGAAAGCCTACGGGCTGATGGCGGACTCCCTGCGCCTGGTCAACCGCTACGGCAAGGGCGGGTACGTGTTGGAACCTTCCCATCTGGTCTGGCGCGGCGTCGATTGGGAACTTGCGGGCCGGGTGGGATTGGACAAGCCCGGGCGGCCGATGGAGTTCCGGATGGGGAATCCGAAATACGGTTCCGTGGAAGCGGCCATGCCCCGTCCGGACGTGATGGAGGCGCGCGTGCGCGGCCTGGCCCTGGAGCAATCGCCGTACAAAGGCCTCGACACCCTCAGGGCCAACCAACCGCGCGTGACCGCGGATTTCCAATGGGACAAGCCCAAGCGCACCGGCACGGCCTCGATCAAGGTGGATGGCCGCTACAAGAACGAAACGCTGCAGGCCGTGGCCCGGGCCGAGTGGGACGCGCAGACCCTGACCGTGAGCGAAACCCGGGCCTCCCTGTCCGGCAACGAGATCCACGCTTCCGCCAAGGTGAACCTGCGCGGGCGCCAGTTCTACGAGCTGGCCAAACTGGCCAAGGAGGACGTGGAAGAGGCGAGCCTGGGGGCGGACCGTTTCGATCTGGCCAAGGCCATGGCCGTGGCCATGCCGGAGCCGCCCCTCAAGTCCGGGGTGGCCATCGGGAGGCTCGGTTACGGTTCCGCCGGGGGATTTTCGGGCGCCTGCAAGCTGGAGAACATCCACCTGAGCGGGGAAGAGGAGAAGGTCGCGATCAAGGAACTGGCCGTGGCCGGCAAGGGGGACACCCTGGTTATCAAGGCGGTTACCGTATCCGAGGAGGAACCCTTGCTCCGGGATTCCGCCACCTTGGCGGTGGCCGGCATCCTGACCCCCACCCAGACCCTGACCCTGGACGCGCGGGCCGGCCAGGGCGTGTTCCTGGATTTCCGCGGCACCGTCAAGGACTTCAAGGACCTGAAGGGGCGGCTCGGCATCCGCGGGGACATGGCGCTGCCGAAATCCTCCGGGGAGCTGAAGAACGTGAAGGTGCGGGCCGACATCGTCATGCCCTTCAAGGACGGCATCAAGGGCCTGCGGGTGGAGGCGGATACCTTGGGCGGGGTATACGTGGTGGCGGGGCTGGACACGCAGACCTTCTCCGCGCCGGTCAAGATGGAAGGCGGCAGGATCACCATCCCCCGATTGACCGTCAAGTCGGCGGGCGGGGCGGAGCTGCGCGGCCGCTTCGAGCTGGATCCCGCGACCAAGCGCATGTCCGGCTCCTTGACGGGCAACAGCTTCGCGGCCCAGTTCGGTCCCGGGGACCGCATCAAGCTCCGCGACCTCAAGCTGGATCTGCGCGGGGATTCCACCGTCCTCGATCTCCAGGCTTCCATCGGGTCCGGATCGGCCGAACACATCAAGGCGCCCATGCGCGCGGCGGGGGATTTCTCCCGGGTGTCCGTGACCTACCGGGCGCCCTTGGGCAAGGACGCGCTGGGCGCGCCGGGCGGCGGGCGCATCCCCTACGTGCGGGTGGACGCGGTCCTGGACAGCTCCGAACTCCGCTACCGCTTGCGCAGCATGGAGACCCTGCAGAACCTGTTCAAGCGGACCCCGGAGAAGCGCGCGGCCAAGCGCAGCCAGGCCATGCAGGTCCAGATCAACGTGGAGACTTCGGGCCGGGGCAACAGCATCGAGACCGACATCCTGCGCCTGAACTACGTGGGGAACTTCTCCATGGCGGGCACCTATCCGTACGCGCTGGTCCAGGGGCGCATCTCTTCCCAAAAAGGCGAGCTCGGAGTCAAGAAGCAGGCCTATGCCATCCGCCGCATGGACCTGAAATGGCTGAACACGCCCATGGAGGAGGGCAAGGTGGAGCTGGAGGCGCAGAAACGCCTCGCCCGCAACTGCGAAGCCGGCACCCTGGACTCCTGCAACATCACCACGCGCCTCACCGGCGAGCTGTCCGATCTGCAGTTCACCTACGACAGCGATTGCGAGGGCGCCAGCGGGGCCGGCGTGGAAGTCTCGGCCCTGGTCTATTCCGTGCGCCGCGGATGCTATTCCTCCGCCATGCGGGGCGGCGGCTCGGGCCTGTCCTACGAGGAGCAGGCCCTGGGCCTGCTCGAACCCCTGGCCAGCGGCTACCTCTCGGATGCGTTCGGGAAGCTGTCCGGCCATTGGATCTCCAACGTCCAGGTCTCGGGCCTGGGATCCCTGGCCTCGGACAAGAAGAAGGCCGACACGGCGGGAACGTCCACGGCCCAGGAGGCGATAGCGCTGGAACTACTCAGCAAGGAGTTCTGGCGCACGCGCCTGCGCGTCAAATCCGCGTACGCTCCCGAGAACGACGAGTCCAGCAATCCCTGGAACTACCGCGTGGGCCTGGAGTGGCGGCCGCCCACCCCCGGCTTCATCGAGGATCCCAAGTGGAGGGAGCGGCTCAAGAACAACGTGAACGTGGAAGCGGCCATTTTCACCGATCCGGACAGGACCCAGGAGAACCGGGAAGACGAGTCCCTCCGCAAGAGGCTGGGACTCAATTACACCTATGATTTCTGGGGGAGCTGGTGGGCCAAGAAGCGTGAGAACCTCAAGACCGCCCAAGCCCCGGACAGCACGCGATGAAGGCTTGCATCCGAAGCATCGCCGGGGAGCGCGCCGTTCCCTGGTTCCGGGCGGCGGCCGCGGTGCTGGCCTTTCTGGGGCCGGCAGGCGCGGGCATCAACGTGAAGGTCACGGGCAATTCCTTCCTGCGCGATCGCCAGATCAAGGAGGTCCTGACCCCGGATCCCGAATCCTACAACAAGGACGGCATCCTCACCTGGCAGGAAGACGCGCAGTTCTACGCCGCCGACCTCTATCGCCGCAACGGCTTCTTCGACGCCAAGGTGGACGTGGACATCCGCCCGCGCGAAGGCGGGGGCAAGGAGGATTGGGACGCGCTCCTGACCATCCGGGAAGGCGAGCGTTACCTGTACGATACCGTGCGGGTGGTGGTGGCGGAAGACACGTCCGCGGTGGACACCGTCAAGCTCGCCCCGCCGCAGACGGCCCTGATGGTGGATTCATCCGACCTGGAGGCCAGGAGGGGCGAACCCTACAAGGAGGAGCTGATCTTCCAGGATCGCCGTTTCCTGCTGCAACGGTACGGCAATTCCGGGTACGTGCGCGCCAAGGTCGACGACAAGGTGACGGTGAAGCCCGAATCCCGCACCGTGAAGGTGGACTACCTGGTGGAGCCCTCCTATCCCGTGATCTTCGACACCCTCATCATCCGCAACCAAAGGGCCGAGCCCGCCGACAGCCTGGAGGGCATCACCCGCGACAAGCTGCTCCGCTCCCTGGTCAAATACGACAAGGGCGACACCGTGCGCATCTCCGGCACCGATCGGCTGATCGAGAAGCTCCAGTATACCGGGGCCTACAACTACGCGCGGATCAAGGACACCTTGCTGCCGGGCCCGGCCCATGCCAGCGGCCTCATCCTGCAACTGGAAGAACGGGTGCCCGGGAATTTCCGCACCTCGACCTTCTACGAAACCTATTCGGGGTTCGGCGTGTCCGCGGACGCGCGCCACAGCAATTTCGCCGGCAGCCTGAACGAGGTGCGCGGCGGCGGGGCCCTGGCCTCTCTGCGCCAATCCGTATACGCCGGCTACGGATCCCCGCTCGTCTTCGGCTACCTGATCCGGTTCGACGACGATTTCAGCATCAATTGGTACCAGGACCAGGACGTCCACAACCAGGGCACGGATTCCGCCGAAGGCCTGTTCGCGGGGGACTTCCGCGCCGTCAACAGCGCCAGGCTGACCTGGCCCTGGTCCTATTGGCTGCGGCTGGTGGGGAACGCGGAAGTGGAGGCGAAAAGCCGGATGCTCACCCAGGACAGACGCGAACGGTCCCTCAACCTCAACTTCATCGAGACCGCCTATTTCGCCTTCCTCAACCAGGCGCTGGACCCCACGCGCGGCGTCCGCTTCGCTCCCAGTTGGGGCAACGGCGGACCCCTGATCGAAGACAACCGTTTCCGGTTCACGGAATTCCGCCACAACTGGCTGGAGATCCAGACGGGCTATTACTACTACTACCCGCCGTTGAACCAGGTCAAGATCGCCCTGCGGCTGGACGGGGGGCGTTTTTTCGGGGAAGGCGGAACCAATTCCGATCGGTTCTTCCTGGGCGGAGGCCGGAGCGTCCGCAGTTACGGCTTCCGGGAGCTTTGCCCTGAAGTGGAAATCGATGAGAAGACGAAAGACGAGGTCTGTTCCACCCAGAACCAGACCCTGGCCTATTTCCTGACGTCCTACGAACTGCGCATCGCGCCCTTCGCCTTCGGCCGCGCCCGGACCCGAGGCCCGCTGAAGCATTTGCGGCCCTTGGAGTTCGTCCCCTTCTACGATTTCGGCAAGGTCTGGGACACGCGGGACGGGTTCGCGCTTTCAGGAGCGGAGTCCCAGACCCGCGGCCAGGGAGCGGCGATGGGGTGGGGCCTCCGGTATCCTCTCCTGGGCATTTTCAACTTCCGGATCGATTTCGCCTATGGGCGTCCGGGCCACGGCAAGCGACCCGATATCTGGATCGTGGATTTGGCTCAAGCCTTCTAAGGGTCCGTTAAGAAATAACTGAAGCAGTTCGCCGCCCATCTGAGGGCCATCTTGGCCCGATCGTCAATCGCAAAACCTTCGACATAGCGCCGCTATGCCTCAGGTTTTGCTCAATCCGATCGGGCCAATCTGACCCCCATCTGGGGGCTCCTTTGCTCCATTTATTTCTTAACGGACCCTAAGCGGCCCTTCCGCGCGTTTTCCGGCTTGAACGGCGTTGGATATGGGCTGAAATGCCCTATAAAACGTCCCGTAACGTCCGAAAGCCTATCCCTCCCCCCGCCCGCAAGTTTACTTTCATACCAAAGACAATGAGGAGCATGCCGACATGGCCCCGATAGCCGATCCTTCCCCTTCCGAACCGGCCCCGTCCCGCGCCGAATCGAATCCCTTTTTCCTGATGAAAGACCTGGTCCAGGAAACCTTCTCCGAATGGAACAAGGACAAGGCTTCCCGCCTGGCCGCGGCCCTGTCCTATTACACCATCTTCTCCGTGGCCCCCTTGCTCATCATCGCCATCGCCGTGGCGGGCCTGGTTTTCGGGCGCAAGGCCGCCACCGACCAGATCGTCTTCGAGATCCGCGGCCTGGTGGGGGACCAGGGCGCCCAGGTGGTCCAGACCATCCTCCAGAACGCGGGCAAGACCACCTCCGGCATCCTCGCCACCGTCATCGGCGTCGCCACCTTGCTGGTCGGCGCCTCCGGCGCCTTCGGGCAATTGCAGGAATCCCTCAACACCATCTGGGAGGTGAAGCCCAAGGCCGGACGCGGGGTGAAAGGCGTGCTGCGCGATCGCTTCCTGTCCTTCTCCATGGTCCTGGTCATCGGCTTCCTGCTCATGGTCTCCCTGCTGCTCAGCGCCTTCCTGGCCGGCATCGGCAAATACCTGGCCGAGCTCCTGCCCATGTCGTCCGTGGTGATGCAGGCCCTCAACTTCGGCATTTCCCTGGGCGTGACCACCTTCCTGTTCGCCCTCATCTACAAGGTGCTCCCGGACGCGTACGTGCGCTGGCGCGACGTATGGGTGGGCGCCGCCGTGACCGCGGTGCTGTTCTCCCTGGGGCGCTTCCTGATCGGGTTGTACCTGGGGCGCAGCTCGGTCAGCTCCGCGTACGGAGCCGCCGGATCCCTGGTGGTGCTGCTGCTCTGGATCTATTACTCGGCGCAGATCCTGTTCCTGGGCGCGGAGTTCACCCAGGTGTACGCCGGCAGGTTCGGCAAGGCCATCATCCCCAAGCCCAATGCGGAGCGGCTCAATCCGCCCGCCGGGGCCGCGCCGGCCTGATACCGGCTTTTCCGCGATTTATCCTCAAAATATCCATAAAGCCGGGGTGTCACAGCACTAGTCCTGGCGGCCGTTCAATATTTGCAGGATTCCGCTCGCGATCCACGTCCGGTTTCTCCGCTGGCCCGTGACTTCTTTGAGTATCCCCGACTTTTCCAGGTCATCGATTGTTTTTTGCGCCGTTCGGAACGTCACTTTCCATTTGTCCCGGATAAACGGGGCCGTCAATACCGGGTTTGAAAAGATATGCTCGAGGACTTTGTAGCACACTTTCGAGACTCTCTGGTTCTCCAATCCATGCCGGTATCTGGCCTGCAGCTCCAAAAGGCTTTTTCCGATCCGGCAGGAATCCTTGGCTTGTTCCCTCACGCCGCGCAGGAAGTAATCCAGCCATTCTTCCCATTTGCCTTCGTTGCTGACCGCCAGCAGATGGCGGTAATACTCGCTCCTGTATTTCTCGAAAAAGGCGCTCAAGTAAAGCAAAGGGTATGGAAGCAATTCCCAATGGACCATCAACATGGAAATCAGCAAGCGCCCGACGCGTCCATTTCCGTCCGTGAAGGGATGGATCATTTCGAATTGGGAATGTGCCAAAGCGATCCGGACCAAGTCCGGCAGATCCGATGGTTCGTTCAGGTATTTTTCGAAATCACCCAGGCAATTGGGCAACTCTTCCATCGGAGGCGGAACGTATGTCGCCTCCCCCAGGGACGCGCCCGGCGGGCCGATCCAATTTTGGGACCATCGGAATTCGCCCGGATTCGTCTGCCCTCCGCGAACGCCTTCCATCAGCTTGGCATGGATCTCCCTGACCAACCTCAAGCTTACCGGCAAGGTTTTCAGCCTCTCCAATCCGAACTCCATGGCGACCACATAGTTGTGAACCTCGCGGACATCCGGTCTGGCCGGAGCATCCTCCGGCGAGGCCTCGAAGAAAAACAAATCATCGAGGCCGCTTTGGGTTCCTTCTATGCGCGAACTCAACACGGCTTCCTTGCGGATGGCCGGCTCGATCAGGAGATAAGGATTGGGAAGCATCCGACCGACGCCCGCCAGTTCACCGAGGTGCAACTGCGCATCGGCCAGCAACCGGATGGTTTCTTGGGAGAATTCCAATTTCGGGGGCAGAGGTTTTGGAATAAAGGACCAAAACCCATTCGGGTTTCTGCGAAGAGCGCCTGTTCTTTTGGATTGGAGGTCCTCTGGCTTCAATGGCTTTTCACCTCAGATCCCTGCACTTTGAAAAAGACAATAGCCTTTTCTCTTATTGCAAAAAGAACAATATAAATACAATAAGAATGCTGAAGAGGGGCTAAAAAAAGCTAAATAGGCGCTTTTTGGATTTTAAAGAATGGGCTGCTTCAGCCCACCATGACCCGGTAGCCGTCCTTCTTGCGCGGAGGCCGCGTTTGGATGAGCAGCACCAGGCCCGCGCCGAGCAGATACGCGCCCGCCAGGAAATTCGCGGCGGTGAGGATGCCCGTGTCCGGGAAGGAGAAGTTGGCCAGGATGAAAGCCAGGTACACCATCCAATTATAGGGGACGCTTTCCCCGGCCTTGAGCCCCAGGGCCAGCAAATGCCCGGAGAGCAGGGCGACCAGGGCCACGCGCCCGTACAGGAGCGGTTCTCCCAGTCCCGCCAGTACGTAGAGGCAGGCCAGGGACAGGCATCCCAGGATCAACTTGGCGCGTTCGTAGCGGCGCGCGCGCAGGATGAACAAGAGAGGGCCGAAAAGCCCGGGCAGGAAGACCAGGAAGGCCATGAGGATGTTGATCCAGATCCGCGGGCCGATGGAAACGGGACGCAGGGCGGCGAAAGGATGCAAGGCGGAAAAGGTCCACGCTTCCACGCCGGGGAAGAAGAAGAACATGGAGATGGCGAAGAGATAGCAGAAAAGCCCGAGGGAAAAGCCGAGAGCCTGTTTGATGTTCATTTTCACCAGAATGATAAGGGGGA
This sequence comes from Fibrobacteria bacterium, assembly GCA_035275285.1. GTDB lineage: Bacteria > Fibrobacterota > Fibrobacteria > UBA11236 > UBA11236 > Chersky-265. The sequence goes on from DATENA010000338.1 coordinate 73,450, forward strand.
ATTCGCGGTCCTGCCGGGGAAAAATCATTCCCTATTCTACCAAACGGGGGCGTAAAAATCCCGCCAAAACCCTTGCCCCGCTTGGGCTGGCGGTCGGATCCCCTTTTTGGCGCGCCAGGGGCTCCGCCGAGTACGCCAACCTCTAAAAGCGAAAAGATTTCCGACAGGGGACCGGTCGATCGAAGGGGAATCCTATCGGCGGACGGGCCGCCCTGGGTATCTGACTAGGCCCCCGCCTGACTAGGCCCCCGCCTGACTAGGCCCCCGCGGCCGGAGCGGGCGCGAAGGCGGCGGCGAAGACGTATCCGCCCTCCCCGTCGGGCGTGAGCGAGGTGGACCATACGGCCTCGGATACGCCCCTGCGGTGCAGTTCCCACAGCTTGGCGCCCATCTTCTCCCCCACCGATCGCGAGAACGCTTGCGGATCGCGCAGCAGGGCCGCGCTTACGGGCACCTCCACCATGCCCGGCTCCAGGGGCGCGTCCTTGCCTTCCTTTTCGCCGGCCAGGAGGACGTTGCCGGGTTCGAAGGATTTTTCCTGCACGGCGATCCGGATGAGGTGCTTCACCTCCTCCGCGCCCAGCACTTCGAAGCAATTGCGGCAGACCAGGATGTCCCCCCAGGGGGCGCCCTCCAGGTTCACGGGGACGCGGGTCAGGGATACCTGGTCCTGTCCCGTTTGGCAGATTAGGCAGTTCTTCATGGGGCCTCCCGGAAGAGGCAAAACCTAGCCATTTTGGGGAACGCTTGGAAGGAGGATCGGAGCGTTTTCGGGAAACGGCATGCGGCTTCCGGAAGACCGTTAAACCGTCTCCTTATACAACTCCAGATCGGCCTTTATCTTGCGCAGCAAGCGGCCCTTGAGGCGCGGCGAACGCAAATCGCCTTCGGGGATGGGCTTCCACTTGCCGGGGATGAGCACCTGGGAATCGATGAACGCGTCCAGGGCGTCCTGCAGTTCGTCCCATTCCAGGCGGTCCTTGACGGCCATGATCTCGCCGATGATCCACACCAGGCCGTCCCCGGTGAGGCGGTGTTCCAGGTTGATGGTGGCGGAACGCTCCGCGATCACGCGCAGGGCGTCCTCGCCCCGGTTGCCGGCGCGGGCTTCGGCCGCCCGGATCAGCTTGCGATAGCGGTCCTGGAATTCGTGCACGTGGGCGGCGCGGGCCGGGGTCATCTCCAGATCGCGCTTGCCGGCATACGAGGCGGCCATGATGCGGCAGAAGCGATCCGGATCCATGTCCTCGTCCATGCCCCCGGCGGCCCCGGCATAGAACCTGGGGAGTTCGCGGAGCAGGTTCCGGATCAGGAACACGGGGCGGTGGGTGATGCCGTCGGGCAGCTTCTCCGGGCCCTTGGCCACTTTCAGGTCCTCGAAATAGGCGAGGGCGCGGCGGAACCCGGAGATGTCCTCCCGGGACTTCTCCATCAGCCTATCGATCTGGACGCCCGCGAATCCGAAGCGCCACAGCAGGCGGCGGTCCCGTTCATCGCGGAACTCCCGATCGAATTCGGCCAGGCACGGGGCCTCGCGGAACGCGCGCAGCTTTTTCTTGCCTCCGGTCAGCACGAAGTCCGCCGCTTGCGCGAAGGCCTGCACCATCAGGCGGGCCCAATATCGCTGCTCGCCCAGGCTGGTGGAGAACCGATCGACGTCCTCGTAGCGGTACTTGTTGGACTTGGCGGCGAACTGGCGGATGGATCCGTAATCGAGGATGGAGCCGTCGGCGAGCACGTTGTCCCCGTCCCAGGAAAGCCAGTTGAAGATGTATTCCTCTTCCATCACCGCGGCCAGCTTGCCGTAGGAACGGGCGATATGGTCCAGGCCGCGGGCGGAACGGGCGGCGGGATCGGCGGGCAGCTTCCAGAAGCCGTTCTTCTCCTGGCGTTCCAGGAAGTAATCCATGGCGCGCTTGAGTTCGGCGTGGCGGCCCATCTTGAGATAGCGGAACAGGTGCGCGGGCCTCACCAGGTTCGGGGCCGTGCGCACGCCCACGGAGGATCCGTCCCCGTAGTCGATGACGGTCAGGCAGCGCTCCGTGGGGATGCCTTCCCGGTAGAAGATCTCCGACATGAGCGCGGACCCCAGCATTTCGTCCAGGTCCGCGGTGCCGGACGCGTACCCGAACTTCGTCTCTCCCGTGGCCAGGGGCCGGTTGGCCTCCGAGGCCCCCGGGCTCAGGATGGTGGCGCCGGTGCCGCGGCTGGAAACGTCGAAGCGGACGCCGTTGGATTCGATGGCTCCGTTCCAGATGCTGCGGCCGTCGCCGGAGGTGCGCCCGCACTTGTCGCGGTGCTGCAGTTGCAGGTAGCGCGTGGCCATGTAGGGGTTGGGCTTGAGGCGCGCCCCTTTCATGCGCTCGGGATGGGCCAGGTCGTATTCGTTGATGATCTGCAGGGAGAAGGTGTCGAGGATCCTGGCTTCCAGGACCGCGTTCATCCCGTTCTCATGGCCTTGCGGGACCAGGCCCAGTTCGCGCGCCAGGGGGAAGTTGAAATAGAGCACGCGCCCGCCGGGACGGAAGCGCGCGGGGTAATCGATATAGCCGTCGGGGGCGGTTTCCCGCCAGGGATGGGTGCCGTCCAGCAGGCTGAAACGATCGTACGGTCCCGGCGCGGAAGGAAGGATGGGCCTGCCCCTGCGTTGCCGCACCGGGGCCGCGCCGCGCGGGGAGTCCCGCCGGGATCCCTTGGGAAGCCGGCGGGGAAGTCCGGCGGGGCCTGTCAGGGAGGCGCTCCCAGCACCTGCGCCACGCTGTGCTTGAGCGTGGCGGGATTGAACGGTTTCCCCAGGAATTGGGCGTTCAACAGGCAGATATCGTTGCGCAGGTCGTCCGGCTGCTTGTTGCCCGACATGAAAAGCACCTGGGTCTCGGGCCGGTAGAGCAGCATCTGCTCCGCCAGCTCGGGGCCGCTCATGGGCGACATCTCCACGTCCGTCAAAAGGAGGTGGATGGGCCCCCGGTGATTGGTGCTGAGGAACAGGGCGTCCACCCCGTTGTCCGCGTCCATCACGTCGTAACCCGAATGTTCCAGGAAAAGTTTCATCACGGACCGCAAGGAACTTTCATCTTCAACCAGCAAAATCGTCCCGAAATGCATAACCCCTTGAATAGCCTACACGCTCTCCGGGCATCGTGCGGAATGCCGGAAAGTCCGGCGGCGCTTACCCGCCCGGTGCCTCCATTGTAGGGTAAAGCGGCGTCCAGGTCAAATGCGCGGTTCGCGCGCCGTCGGGGATCTTTGGGTCTTTGGGATGGTTTGGGAAATCGCCTGCCGGCGGATCCGGCCGGCGGAGGGGGCGAAAGTCGATCCGGGACCGGGCTTGGGTGACACGAAAGGTACGGGGGGTTCGCCGCATGCCCGCGACGAATCGGCAGGCGCGGCGGCGCGGGGGCAGATCGCCGGGGAACCCGCGGGACCGGAGCCTCCCAGGGATCCGGAACCGGCGCCGGACCCGGAACCGGTGGGAAACGGTATTGCCTGGGTTACCGTGGGGGGCGCCCGGGAGGCCAGTTGCGC
>DATENA010000339.1:0-47852 GCA_035275285.1 Fibrobacteria bacterium
ATGTCAAAGGCGCATCCGGAATACGCCATGGTCAGCCCATGGTACGCCAAGACCGGGTGCGCCTCACGGTGTCTTCCAACCAGAGTGGTTTGCGGATAACCTTCTCTGGATTGCCTGAAAAGAAACGGGTTGAGATCTTCAACCTGGATGGAAAACGCGTATGGGATTCTGGGACCTTGCCCGCTTCGGCGGATCAAGTCATGTTCACAGCCACCAGTTGGCTGAGTCTTAAAAATAAAAGCAGTTTATTCGTCAGGTTGACGTGGGGCGAAAGCCATAAGATGCAGACATCGCTTTGGATGAATCCGTAAGCGCCTCAGCAAAGCGTTCTCAGGGAATCAAGGAAAGCATCATGGTCACGGACTGCCCGACAACGGTGGCATTCACGAAGTAATTACCCCAAGCGACGCTTCCACCCTTTGAATCTTTGCCATCCCAAATCGCTTGGCCGGAAGAACCGGTGGTAGATGCATTCAGGTTAAGGATGCGGATGAGCCGGCCCTGAGTGTCCATGATATTCAGGCTGACATTGCCGACAGGGCGCTTGATCCCCGAACCGAGATTGAAAAGGTAGGCGCCGCCTTGCTTGCACGCTTGAAGGCAAAGCCCTTGATCATTGGTGCCGGTCGCTATAGAAACGGTGGGGATGTTCGCGATGGCGGTGGTGATGGCATTCGTCAAACTGGCGTATTTATCTGTTGAAACCGGATCGCTACGATTGCCATCCAGACGGAATACGATCTTTCCGGTATAATCGATGACAAAATAAACGTCCCGTAAGGCATTATATGGGATCCAGACCGTTCCCATCGATTTGTTGTTCAAAGATGAATCCTTGATATCCTTCGGCATTGTCAGCCCGGAAAGGATGGGAAAGTTAAGAGATGAATCGTTTCCTTTTAATAACCCCGAAAAGTACTGAAGCTGGTTCGGGTTACCGTTGGCAATATCAGCACCCATCGCTTGAAATTTTTTCCCTTGGAATTCCTTGGCGATAGTTCCAATTTTAGGCGCGTTCTTTTGACACCCACCACAGTTGTACTGCACCGTCGTTAGTAGAACTACCTTACCCTGGAAGTCCTTAAGGTTGTACGCTTTGTTTGCAAAATCCTTGAGACCGGTGAATTCATAGGCCATTTCCCCGACCTTGCCCGCCGCCATTGCGGTCCCGACGGCCAGCGCCAACGTGCCCAACAAGGCTATCCGCGCCGACATCGATGTCAGCAGTGACTTCTTCATGACTTCTCCCCGGATCCCCATCCCCAAAAACGGCGCCTGTCCGCCGGATTCCGATCGCGTATCAGTCGACGGTTAAATATAAACGTTTCAGGAAATTCCTACCGGCGGCATTTCGCCCCGAAAAGGGTCATTTCGGCCCATATTTATAGGCCGCCACGTTCAAAACCAGCCCGTTGGCGTCCTGGGCCAGCACCACCAGGGCATAGTCGGCGAGGGTTTCCGGTCCCAGGGGCGGCGGGCGCACGTGTTTGCCGGCCTCGGGGGGAACGGAAAAGTCCAGGGAAAACGCCTTGGCGGTCAGGCCGCCGAGGCCGGCCAAGGAGAGCTTTTTGCCGGTCGCGTCCGTGTCGGCGGTTTCCACCACGATGACTTCCCAGGGGGTGGGGTAGATGGGGATGACGGCCGGCTTGTTCTTGACCACCAGGACGCGGAAGTCCATCGGACCGGCGGCCTCCGTGTCCAGGTTGCGGATCCGGAAGCCGAAGCGGATGCGGCCGGCGGCGGTATCGTAGGCGATGCCCGCGGTGTCCAGGCGCAGATCGAGCCAGGAGGATGCGTCCGCGCGCCGGACGCGGGCGATGAGGGAATCGTACTCGCCTTCCTTGAAGGCCACGTCCTTTTCCCGGATCCGGTAGGCCGCGTTCGAGCCGTCCATCACCGCCTGGGGGAGGCTGACATAGCCTTTGCGATCGTTCCAGGCCTGTATCGAAGGGGTGACCCAGGGATCGGCGATGCTGCCGAACTTCACGTGGTAGTTGACCACCACCAGTTCCGGATCGTAGCCGGGATGGCCGAGGGCGGGATGGATGTACGGGGCCAGCCGGGATTCGGCGTCCGGGCAGGACACGCATCCGTAGGATCCGAAGGATTCCAGGATATGCCTGCGGGCGACGGGATGATGTTCGGAGGCGGAGAGGGCTTCCAGGGTGGAGTCCCGCAGGGCGGGGTCGAGCTCCAGCAAGGGATCGTCGAAAGGGCTGCAGGCCGCGAGGAGAACGGCTATCGCGAGCGCCCAGGGGAAGAGCCGGGTCAGAAGTGGCTGGTCCATACCAATTCGCCTCCTTCGAATGCGGGCTCCAGCCGGCAGCTTCCGCCCGAACAGACCACCCGTTCCTTGCGTTGGCCGCCCCATAAGGTGATGCGGTGGCCCTCGGGCAGGTTCAGGGTGAAATAGGCGGACGCCCACCCGTTGGCGATCCCTCCCAGAAGGTAATGGAAGGAATCCGGATCCGCTTCCCGATCCGAGTCGGTGGCCTCGTAGTCCAGGGTGAGGGACCACAGGGAAGAGCGCCCCGCGGTGGCGGAAAGCACGCCCTGCCGGACGGGGAGGGTGGACGAGACCGGCCCCGCCTGCCCCAAGCGGCCGGAAACCGGATCTCCCGGGACCAAGGGGCGGAAATCCACCTCCCGGTATTGCAGCTCCGCCTCCATGCCGAAGGTCCAAGGGCCCGCGGGCCGCTCTCCCGTCGCCCCCAAAGTGTACGCATCGATGTCCTCGAAGGCGCCTTCGGAGAATTTCCGCTGATGGATCCAATCCAGATCGAAAAGGGCCGATCCCGGTCCGGGCCAGGGCAGGCCCACTTGCTGGTCCACGTCCAGGTAGGGCAATGCCACGTGATGGACGAGCAGGGCGGCGTTGCGCTCGGGGTGGGAGACCAGGCGGGACACGTTGGCGGCGTAGAACGCGGCGTCGGAGAAGTGCCAGGTCCCCCGCAATTGCACGCCTTCCTCCGCCTGGTTGTTGGGGAAGAGCATGTCCCGCGCCATCAGGCGGAAGGCGTGGAACTGCACCAGGCTGGGGGGATCGGTGAAGCCCAGATCGTAGTTGCGGTAGTATTTATACTCCGCGCCCGCCTCCAGGCGGCCCAGGTTTTCGGAGAGGGAGGCGTACAGGGCGCGGCCGCGGTAGGCGCGCGGGTAGTTGAACCTGTCCTCTCCGGTAACGTCCAGGTAACCCAGGTAGGCGGCGGTGGGGCCGCGGAGCCATTCGACGTTGCCGCCCGCCAGGCGGGCGTTCCAGCCGTCCCGGAAGGCTTCCGCGTATTGCGCCCCGGCCTTCGCGCCGGGGGAGGGTTCCCAGGCGGCTTCCGTTCCCTGCAGATAGAGATCGCGGAACAGGTCTTCTTCCGCGTCCACGGCATGCAGATCCGGGAACCGGGAGAAGGTCTTGCCGCCGAACACGGAGACGCGCCCCCGGCCGGCCCGGCTTTCCCCGGATTCCAGGGCCGCCCAGACGCCCTCCAGATCCTTGTCCAGCCGGGCCTGGCGGTCCTCGAAGAACCGGAACAACATGCCGCGGGCGACGTTGCCGTACACGTTGCCCGCGCGGATGTCCGCATGGGTGCCCGCATAGGAGAACCCTTGCTTCACCACGCGGTGGCTGGGATCGCGGATGAGGGTTTCCCCTTCGCCCGGAAGGTCCCGCAGGAATTGGTAGGCACGGTAACGCGACTGGTACGCGAGCCCGCCCGAGGAAAGCCGGATGTCGAACCAATCCTCCAGCCAGCCGTTGGGATCGGGGAGCGCGCGCGCTTCCTTGCCGTAATCGGCGCGCAGGAAATTGGAACCGGTCAGGGATACGCGGGACAGGATGCCCGAATCCGCGGAGGAGGCGGGCCGCGCGTTTTCCGGGTCCGCCGTTTTTTCCGCCAGCAGGTCCCGGATGAGCCGTTCCAGGCGCCCTTCCTCCCCGGGTCGGAAGCCTTCCTGCCGGTAGGCGACGCGGCCGCGCGCATCGATGAGCACGCTGGTGGGCAAGGCGGATACGCCGTAGAGGCGGTAGGCTTCCTGGCCGGGATCGGCGATCACGGGAAAGGGGAAGCCCCTGGCCTTGGCGAAGGCCCGCACGCGCGCCAGGGTTTGCGGCTGATCCACGGAAACGGCGACCACGCGGAAACCCTGCGCGCCATAGCGCGCCTGCAGATCCTTGAACGCGTTGAGCTCGGCCAGGCAGGGGATGCAGAAGGTGGCCCAGAAGTCGAGGAGGATCACTTCGCGCCCCAGGCTGCCGCCCAGGTCGAAGGGCTTGCCTTCGGTGTCCTCCAGGCGGAAGGCCGGCGCGCGTTCCCGTCCGCCGGCGCGGGCGTCCTTGGACATGCGCGCGTCCGTTCGCGCGCTGTCGCCCGCGGCGGATGCGCGGGCGGAGGATGCGGTGGACGGACTTGCGACGGAGGATGCGACGGACGGACTTGCGGCGGACAAAATGGCAAAGGCGAGTGCCGGGACGGCGGACGCGGGCCGGCAGGCGGCCGGCGATCGGAAGGATTCGGTCATGGATGGGAAAAAGCTAGCAAAAGCCCGGAAATACGGGCCCGCAAGGATCTGTTGTGCCGGATCCCGGCAGATATTATTTCTAGCCCACGCTCTCCGGAAAGGATGTCCAATGCCGAGGTTTTCCCGGAGTCTTCCGCTTCTCGCCGCCGTCTCTGTCGCGCTGGCGCTCCCCTCCCCGGTCCGGTCGCAGGACGAATTCGGCATGAACAAGGTCCAGTACGACAATCATGCCTGGTACTACGTGTCCACCCGGCACTTCAACGTGTATTTCACCGAGCAGTCCTTGCTGGTTGGCCAGTACACCGCCGGCCACGTCGAGGCCATGTACGATACCGTCTCGCGCATCCTCGGTTTCCCGCTCAAGGAGCGCGTGCCCATCATCCTCTATTCCACCCCGTCGGAGTTCCAGCAGACCAACATCATCCCTTACATTTTGCCCGAGGGCGTGGGAGGCTTCACGGAGATCTTCCGCAACCGGGTGGTGATCCCCTTCGACGGCAGCTATTCGGAACTGCACCACGTGCTCCAGCATGAAATGACCCATGCCTTCATGTTCGACCGGCAGAACACCTTCGGCAGCAAATTCAGTTCGGCGGCCCAGCAGGTCCCGCTCTGGTTCGGGGAAGGCCTGGCGGAGTACGCCTCCCTGGGCTGGGACCTGGCTTCGGAGTTCTTCATGCTGGACGCGGTGCTCTTCGGCTACGTGGGGAATCCGGCCGAAGACGGGCTGCAGGGATTCCTGGCCTACAAAGGCGGGCAGCTTTTCTACACCTACCTGGCCCAGACCTTCGGGGCCGCCTTCGTGCGGGATTGGATCGGCGACGTGGCCAAGGGAAAGGATCCGCAACTGGCCTTCAAGGAGCGCGCCCACGTCTCCTTGCGGGAGGTGGGGGAGGTCTGGCTGCGGGAGATCCGCGCCATCTATTGGCCGGAGCTGCGGGAGCGGCGCTACGGGAAGGCGGTGGCCCGGCAACTGACCGACCACACCCAGGACCGGTCCAACATCAACATGCAGCCCGTGCTGTCCCCGGATGGGACCAAGATCGCGTTCTTCAGCGACCGCGAACCCAACGTGGGGCTGCACATCGTGGACGTGGAAACGGAGAAGGTGAGCCGGGCCCTGTCCACCGCCGGGTCCGTGCGCGGCCACCTGTCCTTCTACGCCTACCAGAGCCGCATTTCCTGGAGCCCGGACGGCAAGCGGCTGGCCTTCGTCAGCAAGGCCGGGGAGAAGGACGTGATTTCCATCCTCAACGCCAAGAACGGCCGTTCGGCCGGGGAGATCTCCCCTCCGGGGATGCGGGGGATCCTCTCTCCGGACTGGTCCCCGGACGGAGACCGCCTGGTGTTCAACGGGATCAAGGACGGCAAGTCGGACCTGTTCCTCTGGGACCTGGAGAAGAAGAGCCTGACCCGGCTCACCGACGATATCGCGGTCGATCAGAATCCGGTGTTCTCCCCCTCGGGCCAATGGATCGCCTTCGAGTCCGATCGCAGCCGGCCGGGCCTGTCGCAGCATCCCAAGCGGCCCTTCCTGGCCCTGAGCGAGCTGGCGCCCTTCCACGATATCTACCGCATCTCCCCGGAAGGAGGCGCTCCTATGCGCGTGGCGGGCGGTCCCTACGACGAGAAATCGCCCTCCTACGGTCCCTCCGACACGGAACTCGTATTCGTCTCCAACCGGAGCGGGATCAACAACCTCTACCTGGCCACGCTTTCCGGCGGCGAATGGAAGCATGCGCCCCTCACCAACCTCACCGGATCCTGCTATACGCCTTCCTGGTCCCGCTCCGGGAACCTGCTCGCCTTTTCGCTTTTCGAGAACCGGGGCTGGGACGTCTTCCTCATGCGGGATCCCAAATCGCACCTGATCGCCGATTCCCTGCCCAAGACGCGGTTCGTCCGGAAGCTGGAGCATCCGGAAATGCGCTTCTTCGAGCCTTTGCCGGTGAAGAACCTGTCCAGCTACATCCGGGAACGGGCGCGCGCGGACAGCCTGAGGAAAGTGGCGAAGGGGGGGAAGCCCAGTAACACCAAAGATACCTTGGCGATCTTGTCCGGAGGCTCCAAGAAACCCGAACCGGTGTCGACGTCGGCTTCCCTGCCGCCCAAGGTGCCCTCCCCCCGGTCGGATTCCGCCAGGGTCGCGGACGCGGCGCCGGTCCCGGCCAAGGGCACCGGGGGAACGGGGAGCGCCGATACCTCCAAGATCGACGCGGCCAAGGCCGGCACCGCGAAGGCCGACACGACGAAGTCCGGTACGGCGAAGTCCGGGACCGCGGAGCCGGGAACCGCGTCCGCGGACGGCGTGCCGGCCGGGATGGAGCGCGCCTATGCCGAGTGGGCGGATTCGGGAGAGGCGGATCTGAAGAGCGACCGCCCCAGGGTGGGGGCCTTCCAGGTCAAGGAATACAAGCCCAAATGGGGATTGGAAGTGGCCGCTGCCGATCTGGGCTATAACACTTTCTCCCGGAACCTGGCGGGCCAGACCTACCTGACCGTCAGCGATCTGCTCGGGAACCACCGGATATCCTTCATGCTCTCAGGGGGGGGGTCGAGCCTGCGGACCCTCAACGGCATGCTCAGCTACGACTTGCTTCCCTACCGCACCGATTATGGATTCGTGGCCTTCAACTTCTCCAACTACCTGCCCGTGAGCGGCGGCTATTATTACTTCGATCGCCAAACCGGCGGAGGCGTGTCCGCCCGGTATCCCGTTTCCATCTTCACCCGCTTCCAGTTCGACGTCAACGGCTTCTCCACCGAACGCCGGCTCTACGACGCCGTCTACGGCAACACCGTGCCCGATTCCATCTTCCATATCGAGAAGCTTTCCTTCATCCAACCCTCCCTCACCTGGGTGAACGACAATGCCGAATACGGCATCGTGGGACCGGTGATGGGGCGGCGCATGCGCGCCACGTTCGGCTACGTGCCCCCCCTGTTCAACGACTCGATTTCCTTCGTGCAACTGGACGGGGACGTGCGCAAGTACTGGCTGTATTGGAAGAAATACGCCGTGGCCGCCCGCATCACGGCGGGAGCCTCCGAAGCCGTGGGGAGCAAGATAAACCCGCAAGCCTATCTGGGCGGCGGGGACGATTTGATCCCCTTCGTGGCCCGCACCAATACCAGCAATGAGCCCGTGAGCCTGCCGGAAGTGGTGTTCTCGCAATTGGCCGTGCCCGTGCGCGGCTTCCGGTATTACGAGTTCCGCGGCAACCGGAAGTTCATCGGCAACCTGGAGTTCCGCTTTCCCTTCGTGGAGACCTTCCGGGTGGTCTGGCCCCTGCCCATCACCCTCCGCTACCTGATGGGCACCCTGTTCGTCGACTATGGGGGAGCCTGGCAAAGCCCGGTCGATAACAATGAGTTCGGCGCGGCGTTCGACAACCTGGGAATGGGGTATGGGTACGGCTTCCGCCTGAACCTGGGGGTTTTCGTGCTCCGGTACACGCGCGCCCATACGGTGGACGGCCTGGGCCCGGGCACGGGGGATTTCCGATCGTACTGGTCCCTGGGAGGGGAATTCTAGCCGCGCGCAGGCTCCGGACGTATTCCGTCACGCCTTGTGGAGTTCGGGCTCGTAGAACCGGACCAATTCCATTTCCAAGGCCAAGGTGATGGGCCGGCCAGGATCGTATGTCGGCGCCCGGCGGATGTCCTCCCGGTGGACGTCCACCTTCAGGGAGCGGTCTTCCCAGCGGATTTCGCCGATCCACCCGGGGGGGATCAGGACTTTTTTGCCCGGCCACCAATTGCGCGTGTCCACCACCAGGTAGCGGATGGACCAATCCCCGTCGTCATAGAGGAAATCCTCCACGTGCCCGATTTCCCCGTCCTGGGCGCGGAGGTGGTACCCGGTCACTTCGTCCGTGCTGCGCACATGGGGATCTCCCTTCGGGGTTTCCCGGTGGCGGGCCTCCCTGAACGTCTCCGAGCCTTCCGGGACTCCGGCGGGCGCAACGGGAAACGGGCTCGGCCCCCAAAGGTATGGGCCCGCCCAATAATAGGGCCAGCCGAAGTACCGGTAATAGTCTTCTTCGAATTGCCGCGACACGGGCCTGTCGGTTTCCGGGGACGGGCTGTGGCGGATCTCGTCCTGCGTCAGGTCCACGGGTATGACTTTATGGGTTTCATCGGGCTTGCCCAGCACGTGCGGGGACAGCAGCACCATGCCGCCGGTCAGCCAATTGCCCGCCTGGGCCACCAGGTAGCGGATGGTCCAATGGGTATCATCGAAATAGAACTCTTCCACGTGCCCGATGCGCCCGTCGCGCGCGCCCAGGCCCAGATTCTTCATTTTCCTGGTGGATTGCAACATATCGCCCTCCTTGCGGGAAGCTCGTGGCCCGGTGCATCGAGCCTGTCGTCACCCATTAAAATACTTTTGTGGATACGCTAGTGTGCGCCGTGCCGGGCGGGCCGATCCCTCCAATCCGCGCGGATTCGGGGAGGTCCGGGGGGCCCGTCGCGTCCGGGCGAGGCGCCGACGGCCGGATCAGGCCAATGCGGCCCCGGAGGCGGGGTCGAAGAAACGGCCTTGCGCGGCCGAGACCGGAAGTTCCACCACCTGTCCGGAGCGGCATCCGGTCGCGTCTTCCGGGCGGGCGGCGAAGGCGATCCCGGCGGAGCCTTGGTCCGGGAGGCCTTCCAGATACAAGCAGGCCTGCCCGCCCAGCCGTTCCACCACTCCGATGGATCCGCGGATGGCGGGCGCGTCCTGGGAACGCCTGGCCGCGGCCGAACCGATGTCCTCGGGCCGCACGCCGAACAGGACGTCCCTGCCGGCGTATCCGGCCAGCCTCGCGCGCAGCGGATCCGGCAGCTTCCAGGAGAAGAGGGGATGGATGAACGCGGGGGATCCGGTAACTTCGCCGATACGTCCCGCGAACAGGTTCATGCCAGGCGATCCGATGAACGAGGCCACGAAGGCGTTCGCGGGGCTCTTGTACAGGGTATCCGGGTCGGCCGCCTGCTGGATGACGCCGTCCTTGAGCACCACCACCCGGTCGCCCATGGTCATGGCCTCCACCTGGTCGTGGGTCACGAAGATCATGGTCGAAGGCAGGGACTGGTGCAGGCGGGAGATCTCCACGCGCATCTGCGCGCGCATCTTCGCGTCCAGGTTGGAAAGCGGCTCGTCGAACAGGAACACCTTGGGCCGGCGCAGGATGGCCCTGCCCAGGGCCGCCCGCTGGCGCTGCCCGCCGCTCATCTCGCCCGGGAAGCGCGCCAGCAGATCCACGATGCCCAACATGCGCGCGGCCTCCTGGACGCGCTTGTCGATCTCCTCCCGCGGCGTCCCTCTCAGCTTCAGGCCGAAGGCCATGTTCGCGGCCACGGTCATGTGCGGGAACAAGGCGTAGTTCTGGAACATGATGGCCATGTCCCGGTCCCGGGGCGGCAGGCCGTTCAGTTCCGCCCCGTCCAGGACGATCTTCCCGCCGGACTCCTCGTCCAGTCCCGCTATCAGGCGCAGCAGGGTGGATTTGCCGCAGCCGGAAGGGCCTACCACGGCGACGAACTCGCGCTCGGCGATGTCCAAGGAAAACCCGTCCAGGGCTTTCACCCCGCCCGGATATACCTTGGATAAGCCTTCGAGTTTCAGATGCGGCATGGGGATCCTGACAGCTCTGTTTGAGCGCGGGCCCGGCGAGTCATTCCAGGGTCGGATTCGCGCGAGTTACGAAGCGCCGGAAGCGGCACGGCCAGACCCCATCCCAGGCCAAACCCCACGACCGTCAATCCCGTCATTGGAGCGTAAGCTCGGCGAGGGATGATTTGAAATGCTTCTGCGCCAGCAGGTAGAGGAGCGCCGTGGGGATCACGGTCAGGGCGGAGCCGGCCATCAAGAGGCCGTAGGGGATGTGCAGGCTGCTGCCGTACAGGCTGCTCAAGGCCACGCCGGAGGTCATATGCTCGGGCGTGCTCAGCATGACCAAGGGGATCAAATGCTCGTGCCAGGCCAGGATGAAATGGATGAGCCCGTAGGCGATCAAGGCGGGTTTGAGGAGGGGGAGGACGGCGAAGAAGACGCGGTACTCGGACGCGCCCTCGCTGCGGGCCATGTCCAGCAGTTCGTCCGGCAGGCGCTTGCACACCTGGGTGAAATAGATGACGCCGATGCCGGACACGGCGCCCGGCCAGATCACGGACCAGGGCCCGTCCAGCAGCTTCAAATCGTTCATCCAGGTGAACAAAGGCAGCACCATCACCTGGCGCGGGATCAGGACCACCAGCACGGCCAGGGCGAACAGGATGCGCTTGCCGCGGAAAGCGTGCTTGGCGAACGTGAAGCCGGCCGCCGCGGAAAGGGAGACCGCGAGCAGGGTCTGCACCGCCGCGATGAACAGCGAGTTGAGGAACTGGCGCGGGTAGGGGATCCATTCCCCGGACAGCAAGGATCGGTAATGGCGGAAATGGAACTCCTCCGGAAGCAGGGGGAAGGGACTGAAGATCTGGGGATTGGCCTTGAAGGTGGCCAGGATCATCCAGAGGAACGGAAAGGCGAACAGGGCGCAGAGCAGCAACAGGAATCCGGAGGCCGCGCCGGAGGCCAAGGCGCCGTTCCCGGATCGGATCCCGCGTCCGGTTTTCGGCCGCACGGCGGCGGAGGGCCGGACGCGGGATCCGTTGGGCATGGATCCCTCAGGCAAGGGTGCCTCCGGCAACCGGCCGGATGCCGGCCTCGGGGGCGGGAGCGCGGTTCCGTCCGCCCGGGTTCCCGCCCCGCAAGAGCAGCAACCAGACGATGCCCATCAGCAAAGGCACCATGGAGAAGCCCATCGCCGCGGCCGTGCCGAACTTCCCGAAGGTGAAAGCCGTCTGGTAGGTATAGGCCACCAGCAGCAATCCGGCGTCCAAGGTGCCGCCGGATCCGCCCAGCAGGATGTACGCGCCTTCGAACAGCACGAAAGCGTCCAGGAACAGGAAGACGGCCGTGAAGGCGAGCACGTGGGACAGCATGGGCAGGGTGACGTGGCGGAAGCTTTGCCACGGTCCCGCCCCTTCGGCGCGGGCCAGGTCATAATACGCTTTGGGAATGCCCTCCATTCCCGACAGCAGGATCAAGGTGGTGAAGCCGGACCAGCGCCACAGGGTCAGCAGCACCAGGGAGAATTTGATCACCCGCGGATCCCGGATCCAATCCACCATGGGCAGCCCGAAGGGCGCGGCCAGGAGGCCGTTGAGCATGCCGTGGGGCCCGTTGAAGACCAGCAGGTACAGGAAGGCCAGCACCGCCGGGGGCGTGAGGCCGGGCAGCATCAGGCAGAACAACACGGGCCCGCGGAAACCCGCGTAGGCCCGCCTGAGCAGATGCGCGAGCGCCAGGGAAAAGGCCGTGACCAGGACGATGGTCATGGCGGCGTAATAGAAGGTATTCCGCAGGGCGTGGAAGAAGCGCGGATCGGAGAGCAAGTCCCGGTAATGGCCGAGCCCGATGAAAACGGGCTCATCGAAGAGGGTATCCGATTGCAGGCTGAGATGGAACCCCTTCAGGATGGGAATCAGCCAGAACAGGAACAAGACCGAGAAGAAAGGGGCCGGCAGGAAGACCGGTAAGGGCTTGACCCGACGCGGCTTCAGGGCTTGGCCCCGCCCTTCACCAGTTCCTCTTTGAGCTGGTGGTACACGGAATCGGGAGGCGTGGAGCCCATCATCATGGCGCTCCAGTATTTTTCTCGGAACAATTGCACGAACTGGGCGCGATAGGGGGATTGCACCACCTGGGGCACCCGGGGCGCCAGCTCCATGAGCAGGCCCGCCAGCGACTGGTTGCCGAAATAGGCGTCCGTGCGGTTGAAGCGCAGGTCGGTCCAGGCCGGGCGGTAGGGCGTGAAGCAATTCCCCTGCAGGTAGCGCTCCACGTTGGCGTCCACGTCCTTCATCACCCATTCGATGAACTTCCAGGAGCGGTCCACCTGCTTGCTCTTCTTGAAGATGACCAGGCCCTGCCCGGAGAAGCTGGAGGTGGGATTCCGCCCGCGCGAAACGGAATCGGTCCACACCGGCAAGGCCATGGCCTTCCACTTGCCGGCATGCTTGGGGTCGAATTCCTGGATCATGTCCAGGCCGTACCAGTCCGCGCCCACCACCGCCAGGACGCCGTTGGTCGCCACGTAGGCGTTGAAGAACTCGGCCTCGAACATGGATCCGCGGTCCGGCAGGATGCCTATGCCGTCGGTCTTCCAGGAGAGGATTTTCTTCAGGGTCTCCACCGCCACGGCCGAATCCGGCAGGGGGTTGCCCGCCGCGTCGAACAGTTCATAGCCGCGCTGGCGCATCAGGATTTCGAAATAGGACCAGTCCAGCGCCAGCATGCTGCGCGCGTCCGTGTGCAGCTTCCTGGCCACGGCCTCCAGCTTGGGCCAGGTGTCGATGCTCTTGGGGGTGATGCCCAGGTCCTTGAACACGTCGTCCCGGTAATAGAGCACCACGTTGCTGACGCTCTGGGGCAGCCCGTAGATCTTGTCCTTCCAGGTGAACAGGCCCATGCGCTGGGGCAGGATGCCTTGGTCCAATCCGGATTTCCGGACCTTGGCGGTGAGGTCCGCGAAGGGGAGGGTCCCGCGCAGGTACAGGCTGAAATAGATCTCGTCCAACTGCACGATGTCCGGGGGATTGATGCCGGTCTTGATGGCGATGGCCAGCTTGTCCGGCATTTCCGTGAAGCCGTACGAGCGCACGTTGGCCTCGAAGGCCGGATCGACCTTGGCCTTGTAGGCCTGGATCATGTTGAGGTAATACTTCTCGTCGCTTTGGGAGTTCACCCAGAACTCGATGGGCTTGGCGGGGGCCGCCGCGGCGGACGCCGTGAAGGACGTGATCAGGGCTCCGGACAGGAGAAGCGAAGAAAGGGGAACGCGCATGCCGATGGCCTCCAGGGCGGTTGAAACGATGCTAATATACATGGAAATCCGGGGAGAATTCAAAAGTCAAAGTGCAAAGTGCAAAAGTCAAAATGGAAAGACGGGGAACCCATCCATCCAACTCTTCCATCAATCCTGCAAACCTCTTACTCTTCATTTTGCACTTTGACTTTTTGAGGGTCACAGCCGGCAGGCGATTTCGTCCTTGGGTCTTTCCCCCAGCCACACCCCCATTCCCATGCGGGCATGCCCGGAACCCAAGACCGGGATCCGGTCTCCCTCCGGCTCCAGGATCACTTTGACCTGATAGTCCAAGGGATCCCGCAGGTAGGCGTCGATGACCTCCCTTACCTGCCCCGGCAATCCGTCCTTGCCGGGTCCGGACGCGTCCGTTCCCTCGGCCGCGGCCCTCCGCGATCGGCGCCCCAGGGAGGCGTCCAGGACGTCCTGCTCGGACGGGAGGAACCCGTTGAACGCCGCGCGGGGCAAAGGCCCGATCTCCACCGTGAAGCGGGACAAGCGATCCTGCATGCGATCCCCCAGGCGGGTGGAGCGGCCCAGGGTCACCATGCCCTCCCCCAGGCGGGTCTTGACGGGGATTTCCACCCAGGCGGGCTCGAACTGGCGGATCCTCACCTTGCCGAACCCGAAATAGCCGCGCAGCAATTGCTGCAATCCCTTGGCGGAACGGACCCGGTTCCCCAGGAACCGGGCGTAAGGGATCCGGCGCAGGTTGAATTCCGCCGACTCTCCCTGGACATGGGCCTTGCCCTTACGCCTGGGCCATTGGCCGGTCAGCGCCAGCAGGCGCAGGGTGAAATCGTCCGGCCTATGGGGGTCGTATTGCGGATGGTGGCGGTACTTCTTCCAGGAGCGGTAGAACAGGGAGTAGAGACGGTGGGTGAAAATGTCCAGGAACTTCTTGAGCTCGAAATATTCGAGCTTGCGCAGGGTGATGGGATCGGTGAAGTAGGAGGGTAGCGGCGAGGATACCCCGTAAAGCCCCATGAAGGTCAGCGACATCCGCAGGGGGCCGTTCCCGGCCTTGACCAGTTCCCGGATGGGAGGCAGGGCGTCCGGATCGGCGGGGGGCTCGTCCCCGCGCTTGGCGGTATCCAGCTCCGCGGCCTGGTTGCGGAAGGACAGGGGGGGCAGCACCCCGGCCACCTCCGCGGGCGGGAAGGAAAGGCTGTTCAAGGTCTCGAAGCGAACGGGTTCCGAGCGCATATCGTCCCCGGTGCCCGGTTTCCCGGATTCCCGGAACAGGCGTTCCAACAGGTGGACGGCCTGGAAGAAATTCAGGTCGGTCCCTTCCTTGAGGAGGAAACGGTTCAGATTAAGTGGCATCTTCCTTCCCGGGGGGCCAGGGTGAAGCTCTTGCCCGAAGGTTGCAATTGCACCTTCAGGGAGACGAGATGGTTGATGGACGCGTATTGGGTGAAGAACTCGAGCAGCACGCGCCCGAAGATGTGCAGTTCTCCCGGTTCGGAAAACGCCCCGTCCCGGATCTCCACCGTGATCTCGGCCCCGGATACGAGTTGCGATTCCAGCAGGAAGTTCCGTTTGCCCGCCGTGGCGCCCAGCACCCCGTCGATCATTTTCTTGTTCACCGCGCTGTGGGTCCAATCGTACAGGGACAGCACTTCCTTGAGGTTGCCCTTCTGGCACAGGGACCGGTAGTTCATGTTCATGTGCGAGAGCACGTACCACAGGTAATGCTCCGATTTCGGGGGATGGACGGTCACGGTGGGCCGGGTGAAGTTGCTGAAATTGCAAAAGGTGGGGAAGCCCGGCGCCGGGTTCACGATGCCGCTCTCCAGGATTTCCTCGCGCGGGATGCTGCCGTTGGTGGCTAGGATGGTCACGGAGAGGAATTCCTCGGCCAAATCCTCCACTTTCTTATGCGTGCCCACGGACAGGTAGGTCTGGAAGCGGTTCTTGCCCTGCATCTCCTGGCGCACCTGGAAAAAGGAATCCTCCGCCTCGCCGCCCTTGGCCAGCAGCTGGTGGCGGAACTCGTTGAACTTGTGGAACGGCCGCTGCGCTCCGGTGTTCTTGTCGATGCCGACCACGGACTGCACCTCGTAGATTTCCATCTTGCGCCGGGAATCCGCGTACAGGGGGTATTCGAAATGCTTGTGGTTGAGGTTGACCGGCTCGGCCTGGGTCTGGTACAGGTTCACCACCGGGGTCGCGAACAGGCGGAAGTTCTCCGGCTTGACGCGCTTGCCCTCCGGGATGGCATCCTTGAAGAAGAAGCTGACGGTGAAGCGGCTTTTGTCCGGCATCCGGGTGACGCTGCCCAATCCCTTGATGCGGATGAAGCGGAACTTCTCTTCGAAGGCGAAGAACTCCTGGAGAAAGCGGCTGCCTTCGAAGGAGTTGTCCAGGTGCGGCAGCAGGTTCTCGGTCTCGCCGAAGCCCCCGGCTTCCACCAGCTCCTGGCCCCCCAGGACCTGGGAGTAGCCTTCGCCCTCCAGCACGATCCGGGAGATCTTGTCGGTGAAGTAATGGTGCAGCATGTAGCCCAGGGAACGTTCGCCGTGCAGGAATACGGACAGCTCGGGGATCTCCAATTGGGCGGGATCGGCTCCCGGATCCATCTGGAAGCCCAGGCGGATGCCTTCCCCGAACACGGGATGATGCAGCGCCTCCGCGGCGGCCAGGTTGAACGGATAGACGGTCACGTCCTGGGTGCTCTGGAAGCGGCAGATGGCCATTTCCGATCCCACCGGATTGGAGAGGAAGAGGGTGCCGCGCGGGATCAGGTAAGGCTTGGGCAGCATGTTCGCGCGGAAGGCGATCTGCAGCATGGCCAGGGAAGGGATGCAGCGCAGGAAGGCCGGGTCCACCATTTCCATGAGGTTCTGCGAGAACTCCGGGAAATCGTCCTCCAGCTTCTGGCGGATGCGCCCGGTGAGGAAGGCGAAGCCTTCGAAGAGCCGTTCCACGTACGGGTCCCGGTCCTCGACGGTGGTGATGTTCAGGTAACGCGCGCGTTCCGGGAAGGCCTCGGCGAACTCCTGGCCCCCTTCCATCAGGAAGCGGAGTTCCTCGTCGTAGAACTTTTCGAAATCGGACATGGCGCCTCCGGGCCCCGCGGCCTCAGGTCCTCGCCTTCAGGGGCTGGACGTTGGTCTCACCGCTGGTGTGGAAGTTGGTCTGGAAGGAGATGCGTTCGCCGCCGCGCACGGTGGCGCTCAGCTCGAAGCTGAGGCGGAACTCCAGGGGCGTGGTCGGCAAGGGACGGATGCGCACCCGCTCCAGGCGCGGCTCGTACTTGGTCACCAGGCCCAGGATGGTGGTCTCCAGTTCCTTGAGGCTGGCCGGAAGCTTGCGGTAGATTTCGCTGATGTCCGGGAGACCGTAATCGGCCAGATGGGGGATGGACCCCTGGCGGGTGTTGAACATGCGCCAGAGATGATCCGCGATGCTTTTCGCGCGGCGGTAGGCCTGGGGCACCGCGCCGATGGCGGTCCCGTCCGCATATTGGTCCGCGAGTTTTTCGAACAGGCTTTCGGGGAGGTATGAAGGGTTTCCCGCCATGTCCCTTAAGGTAGCAATTCCGCCAAAAGCTAAGGCCGGAAGGATGTCCCTCCGGCCCTGGCGTTGAGATCGAGTACCGTAGGAAATCAGGTGACCGGGGCTTCCCAGTCGTCGTCCGCGATGATTCCGCCCTCTGCCCAGTTCCATTCGATTTTCTGGTAGGTGAAGGCCACTTCTTCGTATTCCGCGAACTTCATCAGATCCGGATGCTTGTTGTTGGCCATGCGGAAGTCGATGGAAGCGATGTTCGCGTTGGTCAGTTTCACCGTGTACACGACCTTCTCCACGCCCTGCTGGTTCGGGCGGAAGAAGTCCAGGCTCAGGGAGGAGATGTTCTCGTTGTGGGCGAGCACCTTGTAGAGCATGGGCGTGGACTTGTCCAGCTCCTTGGTGATCACGAAGGGCTTGTGCATCCGCTTGCCGGTGGGCAGACCGGAGGCGGCGTCCCGGGGCGAGATGATTTCATGGGATACGGCGATCACCATGATGCTTTCTTCGCGGCCCTTCTGGGTGACCGATCCCTTGATATCGCCGGTCTTCTGGGCCTTCAGCTTGAGGTATGCATTCAACGCCATGTTACTACTCCTTGTAGTGAATGAGAGGTTTCACGTATGCGGAAATATAGCACTTCCTTGTCATACGTTTATAAGCTAATCTCCCGGCGTTTCGGAGTCTGTGAGGAGGCTCACACGGGGGGTCGGAGTGTGACGGATGATCCCTGGGACCGTGAGGGTGGTCGTTTGCCGGGTATTCCGGGCTTTGCGGTCGGAGATAGAGTATTGGGTCTTTACCTGTAGGCCCCGGTCGGGAGTCGGGGGTCGGGAGTTGAAGAAAAGAGGCCGGATTTCAGGCCTTGGAGCATGCCCTGCATGCTTTCTCTTTTCTTCAACTCCCGACCCCCGACTCCGAAGGGCTGAGCGATGGAAGCAGGGTATCTGCCTGTACTCCCGACCTAGGTAGTATTGCCCCAGGGGTCTCCCCTGTACTCCCGACAATAGAAGCCTTGGGAAGCCCACCGATCGTCCCAGGGCAAAGAAAAAGGCGCCCTCTCGGGGCGCCCGCGAAAACAGGGGTCTTGCGTGCTGCGGTCTTATTTTCCTTTCGGCATCTGGGACACCATTTGCAGGTTGACATCGATGCCTTCGACCTGGAAATGGGGGCTGATTGCCATGGTCACGCGGTAGAAGCCGGGGTTGTCGGCGATTTCGCTCACCTTGACCTCGGCGGCGCTCAAGGGGCGCTGGGCGGCCACGGTGGGACTCGGGTTCTTCATTTCGGTCACCAGGCCCTTGATCCAGTTGTTCAGTTCGTCCTGGAGCACGGCGGCGTTCTTGGTGGCGCCGATGTTCTCGCGTTGGATGACCTTCAGGTAATGCGCCACGCGGGAGCTGAGGAAGATGTAAGGCAGGCGCGAATTGATGCGGCTGTTGGCGGTGACGTTGGGGTCATCGTACAGCTGCGGCTTCTGGGACGAGTTGGCCGAGAAGAAACAGGCGTAGTTGCGGTTCTTATAGAAGCTCAGGGGAATGAATCCCTGGTTCGCGAACTCGAACTCGCGGGTTTCCGGGATGAGGATCTCGGTCGGGATCTTCATCTGGTTGCCCTTGCCCACGTCGTAGAGGTGGATGGGCAGGTCTTCGACCTTGCCGCCGGCCTCGGGACCGCGGATGCCCACGCACCAGCCGTTTTCGGCGAAGGCGCGGGACAGGTTGGCGGCCATGGAGAAGGTGGCGTTGCCCCAGAGGTATTTGTCATGCTGATCGCCCGTGACCTTTTCCTTGTATACGAACTCCTTGACGGGAATGGTGTCCGGACCGTAGGGGAGGCGGAGCAGGAAGCGGGGAAGCACCAGGCCGACGTAGCGGGCGTCTTCCGATTCGCGGAACGCCTTCCACTTCAGGTATTCGGCGCGTTCCATGTAATTGGCCAGATCCTCGATGGCGGGCAGTTCCTGGGCCGTCTTGCGGTTGAAGAATTGGGCGCCCACCGACCCGATGAAGGGGCAATGCGCGGCGGCGGAGATCTTGGACACGTTCTGCAGCAGGCTGATGTCCTGCGGCTTGGAGGTGAATTCGAAGTTGGAGATGATGGCGCCCACCGGCTCGCCGCCGGGGGTATCGTATTCCTGGGTGTAGATGTGCTTGTACATCCCGGTCTGGATGGTCTCGGGGGAATCCTCGAAATCTTCCAGCAAGGCCTGCTTGGAGATGTCCAGCACCTCGATCTTGATGTTCTTGCGGAAGTCGGTCCGGTCGACGAGGAACTTCAGGCCTTTCCAGGCGGATTCCAGTTTCTGCAGCTCGGGATGGTGCAGGATCGCGTCCAGTTGGGCCGAGATCTTCTCGTCGATGGCCGCGATCTGCTGGTCCAGCACGGTCTTGTCGATTTTCTCGACGGTGGACGAGCCTTCCGAGATGGCGCCGATGAAGACGCGCAGGGCCGCGGTGATGCGCTTATTGGCCTCGACCTCGGCGATGTCGGATTCCTCGCGGAACTGCAGGAGATCGACGGGCTTGTCCGGCGCCGCCTTGATGTCCATGAACTCCAGGATTTCGTTGACTAGGGATTTCCGTTCCTCTGCCATTTTTGCTCCTACTTCCTTATGCCTGGATGTGTATCAAGCGGCTTTTTCGCCGTCGTCCATGGGTACGATCTTGTCGAGCTCGGCCACCAGGCTGTCCATGGCGGTCTTGTCGGCCATGATGCCTTCCAGCTTCTTGCGGAATTCCTTGTTGTCCATCAGGTTGGACTTCAGATCCTTGACCAGGTTGCGCGCCGCCAGGAGCTTGGACAGCTGCGGGACCTGCTTGACGATCTCGATGGGGTTGAAGGACTTCATGTCCTTGAATTTCAGGTCGACCTTCATGTCGCCGCCGCCGGGATTGATCTTGTTCTCGACGCTCAGGTTGAGGCCGAGATCCATCGACTCCATCACCTGGTTGAAATTGTCCTTGTTGATGTTGATTTTCTCTTTGTCCACCAGGCGGCCGGAGTCGCCTTTCTGGGAGAAGTCGCCCATGACCAACATTTTGAAGGGGAGTTCGACTTTCTTCTGGGCGCCGCCCTTATCGATATCCAGCTTGATATTCACCCGCGCAGGGGGGATTTCGTTTTGGAAACTGCCGGCCATGATAGGTCTCCTGATTTATGGGCTTAGACTACGAATCCGCTAAAGTAGCAAAGATATCAGATCTCCGCGCTGAGAGCCAATACCGGGTCCAATTTAGATATTTGGGTATGCATCTCAAGGGCCTTCTGGTACAGCATCGGCTTCAATCCGTCGTCCGCCGAGGCCATCAAAGTGAGGTATACCTTCTGGGACAGATGGTAGACGGAAATGACGAGCTCCGGGTCCCATTGCACCAGGGAATACCTTTCGATGGAGAGCTTCAGATCCTCCAGAAGCGACCGGGCGACATGCGGTTTATTGCCTTTAAACAGCAATTCCGCCATAATCAGTTTGCGATCGAAATTGTTCTTTTCGCTGGAATCGTTGGCCAGGCCGGTGCGCAGGATCTGCAGGGCGGTCTCCAATTTCCCCTCTCCCAGCAGCAGGTTGGCCTGCTTCTGCTCTTCTCCGACATCGCCTTTTTTCTTGATGGGGGCGGGTCCGCCGCCGCTGCCGCCCAGGGTGGACAGAACGTCGGCCTGGATCCACTCCCGGGTCATGGAATCGGCGAAAGGCGTCCCGTCGTCGTAACAGAGGTTCGCCAGCGTGGGAATGCGGCTCAAGAGCAGGGCCAGTTCCACGCGCACGGCCTTGGCGCAAGCGGCGTATTCCGGCCCCATGCCCATCAAAGCGGAGCAGATGAAGCGCTGGAGATCGAACCAGAACGGCATGCCGTCCCCGGAGAACGCCTCCTCGCCGTTCTTGGCCAGGTCCGGCCAGGCGGCGCTTTGGAACATGTTGCGATAGGCATCCATGGTGGCGGGGTAGGGGGCCGGCACCAGGGTCTTGCCCCCGGTGTTGGGCGGAGCGTCCCGCAAGGGCTCCCACTTGAGCATCCGGAGCAGGCGATAGGCCAGGGCGTTGGTCCGGTCGTTCTCCATCAGGTAGAAGGCGCCGTTCTGGATGGCCAGGAAACCATCGTCCACGGAGGCGATGCCGGCGGGCCCGGACGGGGCCGCCACGGCGGCCTCTTCCTGCTTTTCCTCCACGGGCCTGGGCTTGTTCCGTTCCGTATGGTCCTTGACCACCTTGGCGAACCCGCCGAAGGAAGGCGGGCTGTCCGGGAATTTCCGATCGCAGAAGCTGCGCAGCTCGGTCAGGTGATCGTGCGCGGACAGCAGGGTCTCGTACGTGGCCCCGCCGTCCAGCCCGCCCAGCAAGGCGACGATGCGCTCGCCGTTCAGCCATTTGAGGGCGTTGGAACGCGCGGCGGGGCGCTTGGGATGGATGTCCTCCCAATGGTCCATCACCAGCTTGCAATACCCCACGATGGCTTCCGCGAACGCGTCCAGGCCGTCGTTCATGGCCGAGCCCAGGGTCAAATAGCCCAGCGCGCGCATGTCCTTGGACTTCTTCGTCAGGAAGCGCTTGGACGCCTCCTCCATCACCGCGTAATTGTTCTCCGTGCTCTTGTCCGCCTCCATGCGGGCCGCTTCGAAGTCCGGATCATAACTGCCGTCCTCTCCGCAGAAGGACGTATCGCTGATGGGTTTGAGGAGATCGTCGAGGAGAGAGGCCATTAGGACTCCGTAAGGAAGATTGCAGGGAAGGGAATCGGCGAGCGCGGGGTGAAGGCGGTAAGAGGCGATCGGGAAAGCGGGTGGATGAAGAAACGACTGCCCTCGGGGATGCTCCCCGTCGGGAGTCGGGAGTCGGGAGTCGGGAGCGAAGAATCAAGACGAAGAGGGAGGGATTGGCGAAGCGTTGCGAAAAGGGTGAAGAACGCCAGACGCCAATGCAGTAAAAACCGCTCCCCGGTTTTTACTCCCGACTCCCGACTCCCGACTCCCGACGTGATACCCGCTACAATCCTCATCCGTATCAATTCCCCGCCATGCTCACCCTGCCATCCTCCGCCATCAGACTCGCAGGCAACTCAAACCTGAAATATTCCGGCATCGTAAACGGATTCTCCCTGTCCGGAATGTTCCCCTCGATGGACACGTCCACGTCGTATTTCTGGGCCACGTTGAAGCGCCACTTGGCCGTCAAGCCGCCGGTGCGCACGTTCAGGGCGCGCGCGCCGTCCAGGAGCTTCAGGAAGCCCCAGGCTCCGTCCACGCGCCGGTTCTGCGAGCCGCCGTTCACGTTGTCGACGATTATCTCGGCGCCCTTGTAACTGTTTTCGTTGGGCCAGCGGAAAGTCTGCCGGGCCTGGACTTCGCCGGGTTTCACGCTGATCTTGTCCTCGCCCATGCGGAAGGTGACCTTGGCCGTGTTGCGCGTTTCCGCCAGGGTGATGTTGATGTTGTACACCCGCAGGCCCGCGTCCGCGTACATGCGGCGGCCCACGGCATAGGCCTTGGCGATGCCGTCCAGGGCGGGCCGGCTGAACTTGAGGCGGATGCCGTTCCAATGCTTGGGCGTGATGGACTCTTCCTCGACCTTGACGAAAGGGGCCAGCTTGCCGGTGAAGAACAGGGTGAACGCGCCCTTGTCCGGGCCGAAGAAGGCCTTCAGATCCTCCAGGTTGACCTCCTGGGAGCCCGCCTTCATGAGGGGGTAGCGGCCGCGCAGGTTCTGGTTGTACGGGGAGAAAACCTTGGCCTTATAGGCCGCTTCCAGCTGGCTTCCCGCCGCCGAGGCCAGGTAGCCGGCCACGTCGCGCACGGGATTCTCCAGCAAAGGGGGCAGCCAGGTCTGGTTTTCGTAACGGGCCCGGATCTTGTTCGCCTCGTTCCAGCAGGTATTGAGCGGGCTCTCCGATTTGCCGGCGAACAGGGCCTGGGCCGCTTCCATGACGTCGGCGCCGTTATCGCCCGCCAGGGCCAATTTGCCGAGCACTTCCGAAAGGCCGCGGGCGGCGGTGAAATAATCCTGCAACAGGCCCGCGCCGGAGGGGCCGCCGTTCAGTTCTTCCACGAACCGGAACTGCTCCTTGAGCTTCTTCTTGTCCGCGTCCCGGGCCTCCAGGGCCATGGAGAGAAGCTTGCCGGCTTTGCCGAGTTTCTTCTGCACGGCGCCCTGGGCGGCGGGGGCCGGGACCAGGAGGTTGGTTTCCGCCAGCAGCCGGGCCAGCACGGAGGGAAGCCCCTGGGTCGCCGAGGCGAATCCGCTGAGCTTGCCGGAGGCCTGGCCGGGATCCCCGGGCAGCCGCACGGAAAGGCTTTGCAGGAAGCGCATCCACTCTTCGGCATAGGCCTGGTAATACCGGTCGACCAGGGCGCGGTAAAGCTGCTTCTGATCCTGCATTTCCGGGGGCAAGGTGGCCACGGCGCCTTCGCCCAGCACCCAATCGCGCTGGTGCGGTTCCTCCGCGCCCTGGGCCAGGCGGTCCATGGCATCGTCCTCGAAGGCGGCCTTGGTGTAGAAACCGCGCACTTTGGCGCTGCTCTTGAGGGCCGCATCGGCAGGTACGCCCATGTCGGTCAGCCCCAGGTCCCGGGAACCGTCCTCGCCCGCCTCGATGGAGGCGTACAGTCCCTCGATGCTGGGGGTCCCCATCAGGCTTTGCCGGGAGGTCTGGACCAGGTTGGCGTCCCCGCGGTCCAAGGGGGCGATGTCCCCGTCCAGGAAGCGCTCGGAGAAGAACGCCGCATGGTCCTCCAGGCCCGTTTCCAGGTTGTTGGGGAGGTTCTCGATGCCGAACTTGTGGGTGGCCTCCTGGGCCCACAGGGGCGCCAGCAGGGCGGCGAGCTCCGGGGGTTTCATCTCCTTGAGATGTTTCCGGCCTTCGCCGGTGAGCATGAGATACAGCTTCAGGTTGTCCCGCAGGCGCGCGTGCTCGGCGGGGTTGTAGAACTTGGACGACATCTCCAAAGTAGCGGCCAGGTTACGGAGGGCGTCCGCGGCGGCCATGCGGCCCACTTCGATGGAATGGACCGTGCTGGCCAGTTCCAGGGCTTCGGAGGAATGGCGGAACCCCGGAGGCAGGTGCCCTCCGCCGCCGGCCTGGATGTCCCGGATCTTGGCGAGCAGGCCGGAGAGGACTTCGTACTCGGCGCGGAAGTCCCCCGGAGCGCGCCAGCGCAGGCGGCCGGCCTCGGTGACGGCCTTGGACACGCCGTTGAGATAGGAACGGCTGCCGATGAACCCGATGAGCCCGTAAATGGAGATGGCCAGGCCCGCCAGGGTCATGGCGGCCGAAGCGATCAGGGCCCGGCGGGAGAGGCTGCCCAGCCGGTAGCCGGGGATTTGCGCCAGGGACTTGTCGTTCTTGAGCACGCCCCCGAACAGGAGGAAGGTGAAAAACGATCGGGGCCGGCTGATGGGGTCCGGCTTGGCGGCCGAGGCCGCCGGGCCGCGCATTTTGGCCTTGTGGTCGAGGAAATGGGCGGCCTCGCCGCCGGCGTCCTGGAAGGGATCGCTGGCGCGCGCGAAATCGGAGGCCTCCGAAGGCATGACGCTGGTCAGGAAGAAGCCGCGGAACAGGGCGCGCTCGCGGCGCATGGTGTCCTTGAAGAGATGCTCGACGAACGAGGCGATGCGTTCCTGGGCGGCGCCGAACTCGTTGGGGAAGAGGAAGATCTGCTTCTTGCGCCCGGGATCGGCCGCTTGCGACAGGCGCTGGGCCGTGCGGCTTTGCAGGGATTCCCATATCTTCTTGTACTCGCGCTCGAAACGCTGGCGCGCCGGCGCCAGGTTGCCGCGCAGGGCGAACGTGGCGCCGAACACCTGGTGGCTTTCCGGCTCCTGCATGTTCTCGAAGAACTCGCGGAAGCCGGGGAGCAGATCCGCATGGGTGAACACCAGGTATACCGGCAGTTCCAGGCGCAGGGTGCCCATGGCCAAGGCGATCTTCTCCCGGTAGCGGGAGGCCAGTTCGGTGGCCCCGGGCCCTCCGTCCAGGAGCTCGCGCAGGCTCACCACCAGCAGCATGCCGTCCAGGGCGGTGCGCTTGCCTTCCTTCTCCAACTGCGTCAGCCAGAACTGGAATTCATCGTCGCCCTCTTCGCCGGTGGCGTAACGCGTGGGCGCTTCCAGGAAAATGCCCTGGTTGGAGAACCACCATTGGCTGAAATGCCGGGTCTGCTTGGCCAGATCGGCCGCGGAAGGGTACCGGCGCGGGAAATGGATGCCGGAATGCTCCAGCAGGCTGGTCCTGCCCGCTCCGGGATTGCCGAACACCAGGTAGAAGCGGAAGATGTCGAGGGGATCCTGCCCCATCTTCACCTTGCCTTTTCCCGATTGCTTGAGGATGTCCAGGGCGTGCTTGGTCTCGGCCTTCAAGGGTTCCAGCCAGGGCTTCACCGCCGCTTCCATCTCGAAGGGATTGGCCTGGGCCTGTTCCTGGCCCTTGAGCGCCTTCTTGAGGCGGAAGATGCTCACGATCAAGGCGGCCAGGGCGGCCGCGCCTATCGGCAGGGAGGCCCAGAGGAAGCGGGCCCCAAGGCCTTTCACGCCCATCGCGGGCAGCAGGAAGAACAGCAAAAGGGCCAGCAGGAAGCCGGAGAGGAGGATCCAGAAGATCGCGGATTTGAAGATTTTGCTCATGGGTTGGGAACGCGGCTCTGCAGCCTCTCGATCGTGGCGCGGGCCGGGTCCAGGGCGCCGTCGCTGGCGAACATCAGCAGCACGTACAGCAAGGCCGAGACGATCAGGAACATCGCGGATCCGATGACCAGGGGCCGGCCGCTTTTCTCGCGCCCCTTGACCCCGGGATGCACGTAGGCCGCGGGGGAAACGGCCTTGGCGGGCGCGCCTTTCAGGCCCTCCACGCGCTTCAGCAGGTTGCGCACCACGTTGGGCAGCACTTCCGGCCCGGAGAGGCGGTAACGTCCCTGGAACCCCAGGGCCAAGGCGAAATAGTAGACCTCGATCACTTCCAGGTTCCGCTTGAGGTCCGGGAGCATGGCCTCCAGGCGCTTGAAGAAGTTCTCCCCGGCCAGGCTGTCGTTGAAGAACGCGGTCGCCAGCGGGTCCGCAATCCAGGTCTCGCGGCAATTGTTCTCGGAGTTGATGACGGTCTCGTCGATGAAGGCGGCCAGGGCGTATTTCGCCTGCTCCACGTTCTCCGCGGGCTTGCCGTGGGAAAGGCAGGTGCGTTCGAAATCCTTGATGTAGGACGTGAGGAGCTTCTTCAGCTGATCGGCCTGGCCCAGGTTGGAGGTCTCCCGGATCTTCACGCCGATGAGCAGCACGTCCGTGGCCAGGATGGCCAGGCTCGGCACTTCCTTGTTGGCCCCGCTCCCGGTGCCGAACAGGGTCTGGCCCGCGCTGGCGCCGTTGTTGCCGAACAGGGTCTGGACGGCGCCGTCCGCCCAGTCCATGCCCTGCCCCTGCCCGAAGGCGGTCCGCATGGCGGGTTGGATGGGTTGTTGCAGGACTTTTTTCTGCCCGGGTTGCATCATGGCGACCGACCCTTCCTGAGGGTAGAGTTCAAAAGGCAAAGTTCAAAGTGCAAAGTGCGAAATGGAAGAACTCCCGATCCGGCTTTGATCCCAACTTTGAAATTTGAACTTTGCACTTTGAACTTTGACTTCTCCTTGCCGTAAGCCCGCATGGCGAGACCGGGGCAAGGCTCCGCTCACTCCGTCGTCGCCACCAATTCCAACTTCGTGCTCGGCAGATCCGAAGGCATATGTATGGCCATCGCCTTGGTCTGCATCACCTGGTCCCAAAGGTCCCCGCCCTGTTGCAGGCGGAAATACTTGTAGCCGGCCTTGGCGGGAATGGCCTGCGGCGCGTTCGTTTCCGGCACCAGCGGGATGCCGGGCAGGGCCGCGTTGACCATCATCTCCAGGCGGCCGACGGGACCGAGCTTGGTCTTGCGCTGGACGGTGGTGATGATCTCGACTTCGGAGGCCTGTGCGGAAACGCCCAGGTAGAATTGCTTGAGGCTGTTGAAGTCCGCGTCCTTCATGTTCGCGGAGTATTGGATGGGGCTGGTCTTGGTCAGCGGGAAGATCCGGTAGCCCGTGGGCACCGTCACGCCCAGCAGGGTGTCGAGCATCTGGAACAAGGGCCGGAAGCACCCCTGCAGATCCCCATGGACGTATTTCGGCATGTCCGCGGCCTTGGCGTCCTGGCCGAAGCTGATGAGGCTCCCCGCGAAGCCCAGCAGGCGGCGGAAGAGGACCTCGGGATGCGAGAAGGGATGGTTGTGGAAGTGGATGATTTCCGGGAGCGCGCCGTTGATGGCGGAGAGCAGCAGGTAGTTGGTGATGGCTTCGGCGTTGAACTGGGCGATGCCGGTGCTTTTCTGGGCCCGCTGGCCCATCAGGTAATTGCTTTTCTGGAGGCAGCTTTCCATCAGCTTCTTCAACTGGGCCATCAGCCCCTGGGCCGCGATGGCGCGCACGGAAGCGGGGAAGAAAACCTCGCTGGGATGCACCCGGCCCTGGCCGTCGCGCGCCAGCTCGGCGATCTTGAGGGTCTGGAATCCCGTGGGGGATTCGCCGTCGAAAAGCAGGCGCAGGTTGAGCCGCCCGAACACGATTTCCTTCGCGTTCCCCCCGGAGTTCCCGTCGGTGATTTCCCGGCCCTGTCCCAGGTAACGCGCGGGTTTGCTCTCCGCGCCTTGGAACGCCAGGTTGGCATTGCCCGCGGCATAGGCCGGCAGGGCGATGTGCACGCCCAGGGATTCCTTGGCGGCGGGGAAAAAGGATTCGAAGGGGCGCTGGTCCGGCAGGGGATCCGTGCGGGGCGAAGAGAAATGGGTGCCGTCGGGGAAGATGCCGGAACAGTCCCGGACGGCGAAGAAGCCGTTGTCGAGGGAATCCCGATCGATTTCCAGGGAGGCGAGGCCGTAATAGAAAGGAGAAAGGAGCTGGAGCCGGGCGTTGACCGAGGCATCCGCGAGGCTATCGGACTGCTGCAAGTGCTGGGGGGAAAGAACCATTCCCTCCAGCCAAATCACCTTATCGCTCATGGATTTTTCCCGGAAGTCGAAGTTGGGCTTGCATTTCCAGCCCGAAAATCTAGCATATTAATGCATTTTAGAAAAATCTAAATTCCGTGCTTCGGGACAGGAAAAGGGGTGTGGATGAACCGCCTTGGAAAAATCGCATTCAATCTCTCCGCGCTGTTCCTCCTCACGGCCGCGGCGGCCGTCAAGGCCACGGGCTTCCTGTCCCTGGAGTCGAGCCCCGCCGGCGCGGAGGTCTGGTATACCGGTCCGGACGATCCGGACAAGAAGTATCTCGGCGACACGCCGCTGGACAACCGGGAAATGCCCGTGGGCCGGTACAATCTCTGGCTCATCCTCGCCAGCCACGACACCCTTTCCATCCCGGACGTGTACATCGCCGAAGGACAGGTCACCCAGATGAACCGGGAGATCCCCACCCATTACGGCTACCTGGAGGTCGACACCGATCCGGACAGCGCCGAGATCTGGCTGGACGGCGTCCGCATCGGCCCTTCGCCCTACGTGAACAACCTGGTGCTTCCCGGCGTATCCCGGCTCAAGGTGATGCCGCGCGAATCCCATTTCAAGAATTCCGGCCTCAAGCTCACGGTCGGCAAGGGCGACTCGATCCGGCTTTCCCTCGCTTCCCCCTACCGGGACAAGGCCTTCATGCAGGAGAACCTCTCCCTGCCGGCTTGGCGCGTCCAGTTCGAGACCGGGCTGCAATTCCGATCCAACACGGGCGTCTATGACACGGCGGGCAAGAAGGACAAGTTTTCCTCCGACAGCCTTCCCTCCCAATGGGATTTCCCCGTGACCGCGCGCCTGGGATTGCCCCAGGGCTTCGAACTGCATTTGCAATTGCCTTTCAACTCCCACAAGAATCCCCAGGTCGGGAAGGATACCGTCTCGGTATTCCCGGCCAATATGCGCGCCGGGGTGAAGTACACCTACCGGCCCCTCAACGTGGGCTTCGACCTCACCTATGGCCTCGGTTTCGAAAACAGCGCCATCGCCCTGGACCACGACTTCCTGGCGTTGACGCTCCTGGGCATGGCGTCCAAGGGGAAGATCCTGGGAGAAGCCCAGGCCGGGTTCGAGTTCCATTTCTCCTCCAAGGCGGACAACAAGCGGGATCCGGGCGATATGGCCTTCGCGCATGCGCAAGCGGGTTATCTGCTGGATCCCCTCACGCCCTATCTGGGGCTTTCCGGAAAGTTCAAGCTGCAGGACGACTACGACGGCAAGGCCGATGCGAACGCACCCAGCGGATACCAATTGATTCCCGAGCCCGGGTTGATCGTGGACGTGGCCGACCTGCTGTCCCTCCAGTTCGGCGTGCCTTTCACCCTCGTCGGCAAGAACGCGGCGTCCTATTGGGGCATCCACCTCTCCTTGAGCGTGGGCCTGTCGGTCCCGTAAGCCGTTCCCATCGGGGCCTTGAACGCAAAAGAGCGGGTGGTGGTCCACCCGCTCTTTCCATATCCGCTGATCTTCCGTGAACAAAGCGGCCGGTGAAGCACCGGCCCTGATGGGGCATGGGTCCCCGCCGCTTGGCGCGCGGCGGCGGTCCTTACGCTTTGGTCTCTTCCGTGGTCTTGGCCTCTTCCTCGGCGACCTCGAAGCGGGGCTTCTTCTTCAGCTGATTGCGGCGGCCATGCTGCATGTCCGATTCGTCCCGGGCGAACAGGGCGTCCTCGGCGGCCGCGTTGGCGGCGGCGGAATTGAGGCCGGGGATTTCCCTGGGCTCCGTTTCATGCTCCACCGTGGACGGCAGGGGCCGGCGGGGGGACAGGGCGGCGGGGGCCGGGCTATGCGAAACGGACGGGGCTTCCGAAGCCAGGGGAGCGGGGCGCGCGCCGGCATCGGCCTGGGCGGGTTCGCGTTCGCTGCCGAAGGATTCCGAGCGGTTGCGATTGCGATCGCCGCCGTCGCGTCCGCCGGAGCGTTCGCCTCGATCTCCGCGTTCATGGCGATCGTGGCCGCGTCCGCCGCGTTCTCCGCGATCCCGTCCGCCGCCGAAACGGTCGCCGCGTTCTCCGCGGTCATTGCGGGGCCCGCGGTCGAAGCCGCCTTCACGGGGAGCACGATCCCCTTCGGCGCGCTCGGGACGGGGGCCGCGATCACGGTCCCGCGTTTCGCGGGCTTGATCACGAGGAGGACGTTCGCCGCCTTCGAAGGCGGGGCGGGGGCTGCGGGCGGGAGCGGCACCGTTTGCGCCGTTGTTGCGGGCTTGGTTGGGGCGGCTTTCGCCGTCCAGCTCATCGATCTTGACGGGCTTCAGCTTCAATTGCGGGGACATCTTCTTGACGACGGGCTGTTCCAACAGGTAGGTGATGGTGCGTACTTTGAGCAATAGGTAGGCGCATATGGCTATGCTAAGAGCCGATAAGCCAGCCAGGATAGCAAACTGTGCAGTTTCCATGGATTGTGTGTTCTTTCTTCTTTCTAATGAGGTTGTTCAGGTGCGGCTAACGATGTTATGCCATAAAAACAGGCAGATAAGAAAGCATTGCCTGATTCACCTTGGTTTTATTATACCCTTTTCCGCCTGTGGAATAATGATTCTCAGACAGAACCGGGGTGGCACTTTTCACTGGGATTTGGGGCTTTTCTGCACGGGCGAACCCGTAGAGAGGGTATGTTCCGCTTCTTCGGCTTTGTTTAAAACCAAAAGCAACCTGTTGGCCTGTCGTGTCAAGCTGTTCACTCGGCTAATCAATGACAGAACCAAGGCAAGGAAAATCAAAAACCCCAAACTCAGCAATAAATTAAGAAGTACCACACAGATAAGGTAACAAAAGGAAACTCTTGGTTCAATCAATATACTACTGCACGTCTTGACACCTAACTATTTGTGCAGTATCTTCTAGGGAAACCCCCTGGAGGCTCCTTTGGAAACTCAAGTCAAAAAAGACAAAAAAGACAGAAGAGCCCTCACCCCCAGGCAGCGTGAGGTTTTTGAGTTCATCAAGGAGCGGATCGAACAAACCAACCGTCCGCCCACCCTCCGCGAAATCGGGCTGCGTTTCGAAATATCCTCAACCAACGGCGTCCGCAGCATCCTGGCCGCCCTGGTCAAAAAGAATTTCATCGCGCGCTCCCCCAAGCTTTCCCGCGGCATCGATTTGCCCCAGGCCCCGCGCGAGCCCAGGATTCCGGGGGATTTCTCCGCGGACGAGTCCAAGGTCCTGGAAATCCCCATCGTGGGGCGCGTGGCCGCCGGCGCCCCCATCCTGGCCGTGGAGAACCTGGAAGGCACGGTGGTGGTGGACCGGGATTTCCTGATGCGCCAGCAGAACGTCTTCGCCCTGCGCGTGCACGGGGACAGCATGAAGGATGCGGGGATCCATCACGGGGATCTCGTATTCGCGCGGCAGCAGAACACGGCGGAGCGGGGACAGATAGTGGTGGCCCTCATCGGGGAAGAGACCACGGTGAAATATTATTTCCCGGAAGCGGGCCGCGTCCGCCTGGAACCGGCCAATGAAGCCTTCGGTCCCATCATCGTCGACAATTCCACGCCGGATTTTTCCGTGCTCGGCAGGATTATCGGCGTCATGCGCCGGTATTGAGGCTTCCCGTCTCCAAGGCAGCCGAAACCTCCCGCCGGTATTTTCCCGGTAAATTGGTATAGTTAAGTCGGATATGAAGCGACTTCCGACCTTTCCCGCTTTGGCCATCGTCGCGCTGCTGAGCGCCTGCGGATCCACCAAGGTGGAAAAGGAATTCTATTCCCCCTCCCGTCCGAAATATTCCATCGCCGTGGACAAGAAAGGCCGCAAAGAGGGAGTGGAAACCTGGTGGCATCCCAACGGCAACAAGAAATACGAGGCCGTGAACCACGGCGGCACCCGCGAGGGCATGTTCTCCGCCTGGTACGAAGACGGCACCCTTTGGTACCAGGGCTATGAGGCCCATGGCAAGCCGGAGAGCACCCTGACCTATTGGCGCCCCAACGGAAAGCTGAAAAGCCAGGCCCTGTTCCGGGACGGCATCCAACTGGAGCGCAGGGACTACGATGAGGAAGGGCGCTTGATCGGCCCCGCGTTCCCCCCCGCCCGGGCGGCCGAAGCGTCCCGGGGCGAGGAAGAATTCGTCAACTCCGGCGAAATGGATCGCATCCGCAAGGCCTCCCTGCAACTCTGGGCCATGCGCGTGCGGCAGACCGTGGAGAGCTTCTGGGTCCTGCCCAGGCAATTCCAAAAGGAACGTCCCTACCGCGCGGTCGCCAAAATCAAGGTGGGCCGGGACGGCCGGATCCTGGGCGTGACCTGGCCGGAGAAAAGCCCTTCCACTCCGTTCAACTCCCTGGCCCAGCAGACCTTCAAGCGGATCAAGCGCCTGCCTCCCTTTCCGCCCCAGATCCAGGACCAGACCCTGGAGATCCAATACGAATTCATCTCCTTGGGCAGGCCGGTGCCGCGCAAGAAGCTGGAAGCGCGGGAGTCGGCTCCGGAGTAGGCGAGGAGTGGGGAATTGCCCGGAAGCCGGATTGCAAATTGAAAAATGCAAATTGAAAATTGAAAAACGGAATCCCGCTTATGCGGGTATGGAAATTGTGATCCTAGGCCGTTCCAGAAGTCGTCCTTTCTTCACAATTTGCATTTTTCGATTTTCAATTTTCAATTT
Source organism: Fibrobacteria bacterium (assembly GCA_035275285.1). Taxonomy (GTDB): domain Bacteria; phylum Fibrobacterota; class Fibrobacteria; order UBA11236; family UBA11236; genus Chersky-265. Next base: position 32,522 of record DATENA010000339.1, read on the forward strand.
GCAAAATCTTCAGCTTTTCCTTCGGCAAAGTCTCCCAACGCCGCCAATGTCTTCTCGATCTCCGTCCGCACCGCCGGATCGCTTTCTTCCGCCAGCGCTTCCCGCAGGGGTCCCGCGACCGAGGTATCTTGCAGGTTACGGGCGGCCGCGGCCAGGTTGCGCAGGAGGCTCCTGCGGCCCGCACGGGTGAGCGGGCTTCCCTTGAAACGGCTCTGGAAACCGCCCCCCTTGCGCAAAAGCTCCGCCCATGCCGGGCCGGATTCGGGAAAGGCGGAGGTGGGTCCGGCCTCGCCCGGTTTCGTTCCGTCCCCCGCGATGCGGCCCGCCCGGGCCTTTTTGATGCGCTTATGGTTCCAGGGGCAGACCTCCTGGCATACGTCGCAGCCGAAGATCCAGCCTCCGAACCGGTCCGACAACCCATCCGGCAAGGCGCCTTTGTCCTCGATGGTCCAGTAGGAGATGCATTTGTTGGCGTCCAGCCGACCCGGGGCGATGAAGGCATCGGTGGGGCATTGATCGAGGCAACGGGTGCAGCCGCCGCAGAAATCCTCCAGCGGCGCCGAAGCCGGCAAGGCCAGGTCCAGGAAAAAGCCCGCCAGGTGGAAGGCCGATCCGTGCTTGCGGTTCAGGGTGCAGCAGTTCTTGCCGCGCCAGCCCAGGCCGGCCTCCGAAGCCAGGTCCCTTTCGAACACCGGAGCCGTGTCCGCGAAGCCGTAGAAGCGGATCCCGCCCAGGGAACCGTCGGCATTGAGATGCGCTTCCGCATCGCGCAGGATGGCGCGCGCCGCGCGATGGTAATCGCCGCCGCGGGCGTACGCGGCCACTTTGTAGGCATCGGAGGCGGACCCCAGAGGATGACCGTACGGGAACGCGAAGACGACGGCGGATTCGGCCCAGGGATGGAAGGACTTGGGATCCATGCGTTCGTTGAGCCGGGCGGCCATGTACTCCATGCCCGCGTGATGCTTCTGGGCCACCCAGGCGCGCAGCAGGTCCGCATGCGGCGAGGGCCGGGCGGGAGCGATGCCCCACTCGAGGACGCGCGCATCGGCGGAGAAGAACGCGCGCAGGGAGGCGAGACAGGCCTCGGCGCGCTCCGTCATGTCTTGCGCTTTTTCTGGCGCGCGGCGGGGTAGAGGACGTTGTTGAGGATGAGGCGGTAGCCGGGGGAATTCTTGTGCAGGCTCAGGTCCGTGGGGGAATCGCCCACCGCGTGGGAATAGTCTTCCGGGTCATGGCCGCCGTAATAGGTGAACTGGCCCTGGCCCAGATTGCCGTGCATGTAGCGCACCGCGTCCTGGCCGTTGGCCTGCCCCAGGATGGTGACCGATTTCTTGACCAGCGCCTTGGGGAAGGAGGTGGCGAGCCCGAAGAAGCCCTTGATGAGATCGGTGTGGTTCTGGCAGAGCATGGACGGGACCGGGTCGTACTTGGGCGAGAAGTCGAAGAGGATGAAATCGTTGGCGGGCTTGCGCCGGAGCGGCCCCGCGTTGACCTGATTGTAGTCGATGTCCCCGTGGGAAGGGGACATGGGGTCCGTGTCGATGTGGAATCCGGTGAAGGCCAGGGACAGGTTGTAGTCCAGTTCCTTGTTGAGGCCGGGGCTGGGCGGCGTCCCGTCGAAGACGGCGTCCACGGCGTCGGTCTTGACCGAGGCCAGGGCCATGTCCAGGGTGTTGCAGGCCAGGCACATGGCGAACAGGAACCCGCCCTTCTCCACGTAGTCGCGGATGGCCAGCACCACCGCCTTCTTGAGGACCACGTTGTTCTTGAATCCCAGATCGGCCGCGGTCTTCTCGCCGGAGGCCACGTTGTTGACGTACCAGGGAGCGGTGCGGAAGGAGGAGTAGAACTTCGAATACTGTCCGGTGAAATCCTCGTGGTGCAGGTGCAGCCAGTCGTATTGCGACAGCTTCCCCTCGATGATTTCCTTGTCGTAGATCTTGGTGTAGGGGATCTCCGAATAGGTCATGGCCAGGGTCACGGCATCGTCCCAGGGCTGCTTGGTGAGGGGGGTGTAGACGGCGATGCGCGGGGCTTTTTCCAGGAGCACCTTGTCCATGTTGTTGGATTCGATTTCCAGGTAGATGCGATCCACCTCCGCGTCCCCGGCGGCCTCGAACAGCACGCCGCGCTTGGCCGCCTCCCGTTTCAGGGTGGGCAGATCCTCCATCAGGAAACTGCCGCCGCGGTAGTTGAGCAGCCATTCCACGGGATGGCCCCCGGCCACGGACAGATAGGCGATGCCGTAGGCCTTGAGATGGTCCGTCTGGGAAAGGTCCATGGGAATGAGGAGTTTGTCCGCCCGGGCCGCGGTCAGGAAAAGCCCCAGGGCCAGGATCGCGGTGCGCAACGGGAGGGGTATCCGCATGGGCGGAGGCAGGGTCGGAGGCATGGGGTTAAGATACCCATTTTTCCCCATCAGGAGACCACTTCTTCCCCCCCGACGGCCACCAGCAGCACGTCGTGGGCCTCGCTCACGATTTCCTCGTGCAGATCGCGTTCCGGATGGTGGCGCATGGAAATGGCGATGAAATCGGCCTGGGCTCCCGGGCGCAGGCATCCGAGACGGCCTTCCAGGCCCAGCGCTTTGGCCGCGTTCACGGTCGCCATGGCCAGGACCTCGCGGCAGGCGGTGCCGGGATGTTCCCGGTGGAATTCGGCCATTTCATCGAACAGGCTGAGGCCTTCGTTGGAGGCGAGGCTGTCCGTGCCGAGGCAGAGGTTCACGCCCGCCCGGCGGAATTCCTCCAGGGGGAAGCCTCCATGGTTGAAGAAGGCCCGGCTGCGGGGGCAATGTACCACGGAGGTTTCCGTCCCGGCCAGGATACGGATGTCCCCGGCGTCGACGTGGTTGCAATGGGCGAAAAGGGATCCCCCGGGGATCAGGCCATGGCGGTGCAGGAACGCGACGGGGCTTTCCCGCTCCCGCATGTCCAGGGCCGGATGGATGCGGCGGCAGAATTCGAACAGGGCGCCGCGGCCTTCCCGGAACATGGCGTCCTCCTCGGCGCTTTCCGCCACGTGCAGGGTGTAGGGGCCGGAACGCAAGCAGGTCGCCGCGGCCACCTTGCGCATCAGGTCCGGAGAGCAGGAATAAGGGGCGTGGCAGGTGACGCCGGGGTGGAACCTGTCCGTGGCCGGCGGCAGGGCGGCCAGCCTTTCCAGGGCCGCGGAGAAGCGGAGGTCCGCGACCGCCGGATCCAGGCCGATCAGCTCCAGATGGGGATAGGACCGGATGGGCAGGCCGGAGAGCTCCGCCAGGGACTCGCCCGTGTTACCCACGTCCACCACGGTGGTGGTGCCGTGCTTGAGGCATTCCAGCGCGCCCAGCCTCGCGGCCTCGCGGTATTGCGGGGATCCGGCCCCTTCCAGGGACTTGCGCAGGCGGGATACCCACATGGGAAAGGCCTCGCTGCGCGGGAGCAGGCCGCGCGCCATGCCCAGTTCCAGGTGGCAATGCGCATTGATGAGGCCGGGCATGATCACGGCGTCCGGGACGTCCCGGATGGCCTCGCCCGCGGCCCCGCGCCCCACCTCCTCCAGGGTGCCCACCTGGACGATGCGATCCCCCGAGACGCGCAAGCATCCTCCGGCGAGAGGCGGGCCATCCATGGTCACCACGTAGCGGGCTCGATAGATCAAGGGCGTTCTTTCTTTGGACGGGCCGCCGGACCCCGCGCAGCGCGGGCGCGGCGCGCGGCGTCCCGGGCGCCGGCGTTTACATCCTTGGAACAATAATAGTATCCTCGAACAGGCTTTCGGGCAAAGAAGGGAAAACTTGAGGCGACCCCTGCTCCTGGTGGAAGCGTTGGCGACCCGCAACGATTCCGGGCTGGGCAATATGGCGCGGCTGTTCGTGGAAGGCCTGCGCGGCCTTGCGGACGCGGCCGACATCCGCGTCCTCGTCCCGCGCGCGGGAGCCTACCGGCCCGGCCCCCATTGCCAGGCCATTCCGGTGGAACCCAGGCCGGTGCGGCTGTGGACGGAAACCGCCTTCCCCTGGTTGATCCGCGAACTCGGGCCCACGGCGGTTTTCTGCCTGGGGCAGAACCTTCCCCGCTGGCGTCCCGCGGCGCGCTACGCTTTGGCCGTTCCCGACGCGGGTCCCCTGGAAGACCTGGGCTGGCCCACCTCGTCCCATGATCCCCGCAACCGCGCCCGGCTCAAGCGCATGGTCCCGCAAGCGGACGCGGTCCTGACCATTTCCGAATTCACCAAAGCGCGGTTGGCCCGGCTGCTGCCCATTCCCCGCGATCGCATCCGCGTGGTGCTTCCCATTCCCCCGGCGGATCGGAGGCGCGCGGAGGCGCGCGAAGCGTCCGTGCCCGCCGCCGGGAACCACCCCCCGGGGGAATACTTCCTCGCCTTGGGCAACGTGGAGCCGCGCAAGAATTTCCCCGGCCTCATCGCCGCTTACGCCGTCCTGAAGAACCGCCGCCCGGACGCCCCGCCGCTGTACATCGCCGGGCACAAGGCCTGGGGCTACGCGGAGACCCTCGCGGCCGTGGCCAGGCATGGGCTGGCGGACAGCGTGCACCTCACCGGCTATCTGTCCGACGCGGACGCCAAAGCCCATCTTGCCCATTGCCGCGTATTCGTCTCCAGTTCCCTGTACGAAGGCTGGGGCTTGCCCCTTTTCGAGGCCCTGTCCCTGGGCAAACCCGCCATTTACCACGAGGGATCCAGCCAGGCGGAATTCGCGCGCGGCTGCGCCCTGGCGGTCGATTGCCGCGATGCGGAGGGCCTCGCCGGGGCCATGGAAACCTTATGGCGAGACGGCGCGGAGCGCGAACGGTTGCGGGCTTCCGCCGCCGGGCTGTTCCCGAAAATCCTGGCTTACGATTTGGAAGGCGCTTTGCGCGCCGCCCTGCTGCCCTTACTGCAGTGAAGGCCGCTTCCGGCCCCGTTCAGCGCGAAGCTTTCAGGGAAAGCGAATCCGCCGGAAGGACGGGGATCGAGTCCCTATGCGTCCCGCCGTGGCAGGTGTCCGCCGCGGCCGTGGAATCCCGGCCGATGAGGGAATAGCGGATCAACAGGCTCGTATCCGCCTTGGCGGTGAAGTTCGCATGGTTCAGGGACTGGCAAGGGGTCAGGGAATCCGCGAACAGGACGCGAGGCTTGCCGCCGCTGCTGTCGCGTACCGTGAAAAGTCCCAGCGAGAAGGTATGGGTGAGCGGACTGAATTTCCCCTGCAGGCTGTCGAAGGCGATCTTCCCGCGCGCGACGGCGGCCGAATCGGTGGCCTTGCCTGCGGAGTTGGTCAATCTGACGCCGGCCGGACCGGCGCCGAAAACGAAGGTGATGGCGGTGTCCCGTCCCGCCGTGTCGAGCGCGCAGTCTTCGGAACCGGGCAGCCGGACGGAGGTCTTGGGCGCGAAAACGGCCGGATCCCCCGACCCCTGGGCCGCGAGGCCCATTTCCAGCACCCGGGAACAAGCGTAACCGGCATGGAACCTCCGGAACGCCAGCCGCGTGGCCGAATCCGCCAGGACGAAGCGGCTTCCCAGGGGCAGGATGCGCACGCTGTCGACCCGGATGCCGTCCACGGTGGCGGGATCCCTGTCGAGATCCGTTCCCACCCCGCATCCCTGGAGCGCGGACAGGACGGCCGCCAAGGCGAGCGCGGCCGAAGCAAGTCCTCTCAAGCGCATTTCATCCCCGCCCGAACTCGAAGGGTCCGGCCGCGGCATAGTCCGCCCGGGTTTCCCCTTCCCGGAGGGTGAGGCAACCGTATTCCGCCAGCAGGAAAACCGCCCTTCCCACATCGTCCCCGGACCTGAGGCCGAACCGCTCCATCGCTTCGCCGGCTAAGTCCCCGAAATCATCGGCGGCCTGGAGGCGCAGGGTCCGGCACAATTCCGAAGCCGGCACGTCGCGGAAGCCTTTGCCCTGGTAGCTGGAGCGGAGGATCAGATGCAAAAGGTACTCCAGGCATTCGGGAGGGAAGTCTCCCGTCCCGGAACGGCGCATGGCCAGGTAGGCCGCGCGGAGGTCAGCGGCCATGGATCGCTCCCGCGCTGTCGGAAACCGGCAATCCCAGGTAGGCGACGGGATCCACCATCAGGCCGTCCTTTTCGATGCGCAATTCCAGGCCGGCCAGGGTATCCTCCCCCGGGATCACCTGGCCCAGGGTATCTTCCGCGTTAACCATGGATCCGGCGGAAAGCCCCGGCCGCACCCGCGTGAAGCCGCGATAATAGGAAAAAAGGTTCCCGCCGTGGTAGAGCTTCATCCAGCCGGTCCCGCCGGAGGGCAATTCCACCACGCGCCCGCGCAGGATGGGTTTCGCGGCCGATGCTTCCAGGGGGGAAAAGGCGGCCTCCGGGATGCGGGCTTCCGACGGATCGGCGGCCGGCGCCGGCCCGTTCCTGCGGAAGCGCGCGAAAGGGGGGCGCGGATGCAGGGCGTCCAGGCAGCGTTCGGCGGCGCACAGCGGGGCCGCGCTTCCCCCGGGCGCGCGCGACAGATAGACGTCCCCTTTGGCGCCCCGCACGTCCAGGCGGGCCAGGCTCAGCACAGTTCCGCCCGGGTTCAGCAAGTCCGCGTCTCCGGCGAGGCGCTGGAAGCGGGCGGTAAAGCCCCCCGCGGCGACGACGTCCCATTGGGCCTCGGCTTTTTGCAGGGAAGCGCGCAAGGTTCCCAAGGCGTCCTCTCCCAATCCGCTCCACCGGTCCAGGCAGGAATCGATCTTGGCGGAGCCGCATTCCGCTTCCACCGCCCCGGAGTCGGCGGCCCAACGCAGCCCGGCCGCGAGGGAAGCGGGCTCCGCGGGCGATTCCCCTTTGGCGAAAAGGGCCGAGAGCGCCTCTCCGGAACGGTGCAGCTTTTGGAAGGCGGTGGAGGAGACCACGGTGTCGAACTTGAGATAGACGGCCACGCCGATGGCGGCCAGCAGGAGGATTCGCAAGGTGGGCCGCCGCTTGGGGGGTTGGGTGACGTATTTGGAACGCCGCGGCGGCCGGAAATCCCGATGGGAAATCTTCACCTTATTGCAAGGTCAGGTGCAGAGCCTTGTTCTTGCCCTCGTTGACCATCTGGTCAACGGTGGATTTCTGCCCGCTCTTGCTCATCTCGATGCGATGCTGTCCGGAAGGCAGCTCCAGCTTGGCGGGAGTCTTCTTGCCGGTGTTCTTGCCATCGATGATGATATCCGCGCGGGCGGGGCTGCTGGAAAGAAAGATGATGCCTATGGGGCCGTCCCCGGGAGTGGGGGCTTCGGCGACCTTGGGCTTAGGCGCCGCCGGTTCGGGCTCGGGATCCTTGGCGCGCACGGGCGCCTGGGCCTTCATCGGAAGGTCTTCCGGCTCCTCGTAAGCGGTGGGCTTGGTCTCCGGCTTGGGTTCCGCCTTCGGCTCGGGCTTGGGCTCAGGCTTTGCCGCGACGGGCTTGGCGGGAGGTTCGGCGCCTTCCTCCTTCTCCAGGTTCACTTCCAGTTCCCGGTCGGGATGGTTCTTGGGCAAGGTGGTCTCGAAGCGCTTGTACCCCGCCAGGCGCACGATGATTTTGTTGGAGTTGTTGCCCAGGACCACGTCCGTGGGCGTGGTGCCCTTCTTGGAGAAATTGATCAACACTTCCGCCCCGGGGGGATTGCTGGTGATGTGCAGGCTTCCCCTGGGCACGGCTGCGGGGGCGGGTTCATCCGAAGGCGCGGCTGCGGGAGCGGGCTTTTCCACGCGCTCCTTCTTCGGGGGCTTATGCAATGCGACCTTGGGCGGTCTGGGCTCGGGCTTGGGCGTGGGAGGTTTGGGGATTTCCTTCGGGACTTCCGCCACCGGAGGCTTGACGGCTTGCGGGGCCGAGGGAGCGGCCGGCGTCTCCGGGGCGCCGGGGGGGGTGGGAGCGGCCGGTGCCGCAGGCGTTACAGGTTCCTGGGCGGTGGGGGCGGCCGGGGTCACGGGAGCGGTTTCCGGCGCGGGCGTGACCGGTTGGGACGGAGTCGTTTCCAGGGCCGGCGTTTCCGGCTGCCGGGCGCTCTTGCTGGAAAGGAAGAAGTAAAGGCCCACGCCCAAAGCGATCAACAGCACCAGGATGATCAGCTTGGCCGGAAAGCGCGCTTCCTCGGTCAGGTTGGCAGGACCCGCGGGCGGCGGGTTGTTGTAGGCGTCGAACTTGTCGTTTTCGCGGGAAGGGGGCTCGGGCGCCCTTTCCTCTGAGACGGGACGTTCCTGGACCGATTCCTCGTCCTGCCCCGGAAATTCCCGTCCGCCGACGCGGCGGCCCTGCTGCTTGCGCGCATTGGGGCTGCGCATGCGTTCCTGGGACGGTTTGCGCTGGCGCGGATCCGCCAATTCATCCGTATCGGCGTCTTGGGGAGGCGTGCCATTGGGACCTCCCTGGGGCGGCGCGGCCGGAGCCTGGGGTTGGTTCAGGTTGCCGAACTGGCCTACCGGCAATTGCACCGTGGGAAAATCGAAGTTGGGCGGCGACTGGTTGAAGTTCTGATTGTTCTGGCCGGGGAAGGTGGGCGTGGTGTTGGCCATGCCGCCGAAAGCCTGGTTATTGAAATTGTACGCCGGAGCGGGCTGGGATTGCGGGAACCCCTGGGCGGGGGTTTCCGGAATCTGCGGGCTGCCGAAACCGGGGGGATTGAAGGAGGGATAAGCGGTTTCCGGTTCCCGCGATGCGGGCGCGGGAGTGAAGGCAGGCGGCGCGGGAACGCCCAGCTGGTATTGGGGCAATTCATTGTTGTCCAGCTTGGAGCCCAGACGCTGGCCCATTTCGGCCTTGAATTCGTCGAACTCGGTCTTGGGAACGGGAGGCGCTTCGGGCGGTTGGGTGGAGATTTTCTGCAGCTCTTCGATGCGGTAACTGGAGGTCTGGCGCAGGATTTCCTTGGAGTCCGCGATCATTTCCGCTTCCGAGCGGTAGATGCGCATGATGTTGTCGAGTCCGGCGCGCTTGAGGATGTCCTGCACCTTGGGGTGCTCGGTCAGGATCGCGATGCGCCCGCTCACTTCCAGCATGTGCCGATTGGAAGCGATGAAGGCGTTGATGGTGTCGCTGTAGAGGTATTCCAGGTTTCCGAGATCGATGACGACGTTGCGCATGTCGTTTTCGATCAGGAACCGGACCGTGTTCTTCAGCTTCGCCGAGTCGAACACCTCTCCATCGGCCAAGCGCGCGGACACCACATCGAAGATTCCAACGGAGCGGATGTCAAATTTGATAACTACCTCCCGGTGATACCCGGCACCTCGGGCAAATTACACCCGTCCCCTTTTTGGGGATTGACCCATGATAAGCTCCCACAAAAGTTACAAAAATTCCGCCCGGTCGAAGTATATTTAGGGAAAAATTTCGGCTTTTCAGCCTGATTTTGCGACCTTGGAGCCGTAAACCCCCATGCCGGGCCCGCTCATGAAAGACCGGTCATCGTCTCCCTTTCGGGCCGCAATCAGGGCTCGGCTTTCCGGATGCACAGGGCTATAATCAGGGCATGCGGAAGGGGATGCACAGTGCGAGATGAAGACCAGTTTCCGACCGTTCGCTTCCACAAATGCCGGGCTTGCGGGAACGTCTATACCGGGTCCCTGACCGGCGAGGACGCCTGTCCCTCCTGCCATGTTCCGGCCCATAAGGACGCCCCGCCGGGAGGCCAGATCCGCAGGCAATTGGAAGGGTCGCATGCCCTTTTCACCATCACCGGAACCGTCTACAAGATCCAGGAATTGGAGGAGTTGCGGTCGCAGATTCAGGAAGTCGTGGCCCAGGAAGTGGATTCCATCGCGTTCGCCTTCGAGAAGTCTTCCTTCCTCAGCAGCAGCACCATCAACCTGCTGGTCAAGACCATGCAAACCCTTTCCATCCACGGCAAGCCCACGTTCATCATCACCCGCGACGAGGAAGTGCTGGAAAGCCTGCAGATGATGGACCTGGACCGGGTGATGCGGATTCTGCCCGACCTGGACGCGTATAAATCAGCGCTGGGCTGAACCGTCCGCGCCGGATCGCTCCGGGAATTCCCGTTTACTCATCGTCCCCGTTCTCGAGGATTTCCCGTTCCCCGCCCGGAGAGGGTGCGGGCGGATTGGCCGCCTTGTCCGGAGCGGATGCGGGGGCGGAGGAAGGGGACGGCGCGGAGGCATCCTTGGCCGGCCCTGTAGCCGGGGCCGCGGATTCCGGCTGGGCAGGGGTGCTCCTATCCGGGGCCTCGGGTTCCGGAGCGGTTTTCGTTTCTTCCTTTTCGACGGGCGCCGGAGCGGGAGCGCCCGGAAGGACGTCCCGGGGGCGGAAGTCGCGGCCGTTGAACTTGCGGAAGGACGGGGTGAATTGCAGGGAAATGCGATGGGTGGACAGCAGCCCGGGGTGGGGGGAGAAACTGTAGTCCAAGCCCAGGATGCGGCGCCAATTGTACCCGATGCCGAAAGTGGCCACGTCCGTGAAGGACTGCTGCGAGAACTCGTTCACGCCGAAGCGCAAGGCCATCCCGAAATCGAAGAGGAACTCCAGCCCCAGGTTGCTGGCGGCCAGGAAATCCCCTTGGTCCTGGAGAATGGTGCCCCCGTTGAGCCGGGTGGCGGATTTGGCGCCCTTGTGGAACAGCCCTTCGCTTTGCCAGGCCGCTTCCAGCGTCCCATAGAAATAAGGGGCCGGGAACCGGGCCGCGCCTCCCACGTAGAGTTCCGGGGCCTCGTATTCGGCATACCCGGACTCCCACCGGGCGGAAGAGGGGATGAGACCCTTCAACAAGGCGCCGGCCCGGAAGCGTTTCCCCCACGTGTACTGGACCTGGGCGTCGCCGCGTATCCCCAGGCCGTCCTGGTCGAGATGGCGGTAGAGCACGTTCAGGTTGACGCCCGCGTCCAGTCCGCCCCAGCGCCGCGCGAAGGCCCCCACCAAAAGGTAATCGGCCACGGAGAAGACCTCGAGCGGTTGGGAAGCCAGGGGATCGCTGTCCGAAGGGCGCGAATCGATGCCGCTCACCCCGTAACGGGACAGGCCCAGGCCGAGGGTGCTGTGGGTCTCGAAGGGGAAGAGGACGGCGAAGTCGTCGTACTTGGCCTCTCCGAACCTTTCCGTATGGGCGGTGGAGAACGTGAAATCGTTCACGTCGTTCATGGCGGCCGGAGCGTTCGCCACCGCGTCCGCGTTCCGCTGGAAGGAGGAAAAGCCGATGGCCATGCCGGATTGCCGGGCCCCGAACCCCTGTTCCAAAGTCTGGTTCGCCCCGACGACCTCATTGAGCCCGTCGAACTCGTCCGCATGGGAACGGATCAAAGCGGGCACCAGCACCAACCAAATCCAGGATTGCGGACGCATCAGGGCATATTATAGCAAGAAGGCCGGGCCGGGCCCGGCGCTTTTCCGGGGATTGTTTGTTCTTATATTTACGGCATGACACTTGGGAGCTATCCCGTTTTTCCATTGCGCAATCCCTGCTTTCCCGGGCACAAGATCCCCCTCCGGGTGTTCGAGGATCGGTATATCCAAATGCTCAAGGATATCGCCGACAAGCCTTTTTTCGTCATTTCCATGATCAGTTCGGGCGACGAGGTGGGGGGTGGGGCCACGCCTTACCGGGTGGGGACCTTGGTGGAATTCGAGGCCATCGACAGGCAGGGGGACTTCCAATTGATCCGGCCCAAGGGGCGCCAACGCGTGTACCTCGACAGGCTGGACCGGGAATCCAAACCCTACCTGACCGCGTCCTGCTCCGCCTACGGAGACGATGCGGAGGCCGCCGGGAGCTCCGATGGCCCGGATAGGCTCCCCGAACTGGAAATGACCATCCTGAAAATGGTCACCGTGCTGGGGCCGGAGGAAAGCCGGGGGATCCGCGACGTGATGGAAGGCGTGCGCATCGATATGGACCGGGAGAACTTCTCCCTCTTCCTGTGCGGCTGCCTGCACCTGCCGCCCATCTACCTGCAACGCCTGTTGGAATCCCGTTCCCTGCCTTACCGGATCGAGAACGCCTTGAACCTCCTTTCCCAGCGCGAATGAACGTCGTCTTCTTTTCGGATCTGTGCCGCAAGCGATACCCGGCCACCGTGAAGCTGTGGGCGGGCGCGCGCGAAGGCCTCGCATGCCTCAAGTGCAGGCACCGCCTCTACCTGATGTCCACCCTGGACCAAGCCGTGCTGGAGGAAACCTTGGGCCTGCTGGGGCTGCGGGATTGCTTCCAGGCCGTGGTCGGCTCCGTGGCGGACAAGACCCTCGCGCTCCCGGAATTGGTCCGCGAGCGCGGACTGGTCCGGGACGAAACCGTGGCCGTGGGGGACAGCGCCCATGACGTGAAGGCCGCCTTGGCCGCCGGCGTCGAACCTATCGCGGTGACGTACGGATACGCCTCCGAGGCCGCCCTGCTGGAGGCGGGGGCGGAGATCTCCTTTCCCGCCTTCAAGGATCTGCTCCGCCACCTGGACAAGCTGGCCTGCGCGGAAAGCCGGCACTTCCCCGTCGCCACCGTGGGCGGGCTCATCCGCGACGAGGCGGGCAACGTGCTGCTGGTGCGCACGCGGAAATGGTCGGGCCTGTATGGCATCCCCGGCGGGAAGATAGACTACGGCGAAACCATGGAGAGCGCCTTCATCCGCGAGGCCAGGGAGGAGACCGGGCTGGAAATAGGCGACGTGGCCTTCGCCTTGAACCAGGACTGCGTGGAGCATCCCGAATTCCACCGGCCCCGGCATTTCATCCTCGTGAACTATACGGCGACGGCGCGGGGGGAGCGCCCGGCCGTGAAGCTGAACCATGAGGCCGACGACTATGTCTGGGTCGATCCGGGACGGGCCCTGGGCATGCGGTTGAACGGCCCGACCCGCGTGCTGATCGAGCATGTCCTGGCCAAGGGAGCGGCCTGATGGGGATCATGAACATCGAAGATCTCCGCGTCCGCTGCATCGTGGGCGTGTACATCCATGAGCGGAAGGTGGAGCAGGACCTGATCGTGGACGTGCGCCTGGAGTTCGATTTCAGCGAAGCCGCCCGCACCGATCAGCTCGACCATACCCTCGATTATACGCGCCTGGTCGCCATGCTCGAGGAATGGATGCAGCGCGAGAAGTTCCAGCTGATCGAAACCCTCGCGGAAAGGGCCTGCGTCCTCATCACCACGGCCTTTCCGGAGGTCAGGCATTGCCGGATCACCATCAAGAAACCCGCCGCCTTGCCCGCCGCCCGTTACGCCTCGGTCACCTCCGAGCTCGCGGTGCGCCCGTGAGGAAGGGGGCGCCGGGGGCGAAGCCGAAGTCTGCGCGGAAGTCTTCCCCGAAGGCGACCGTTCCGGCCAAGGTCGCCCTGGTCACCGGCTCGGCGAAACGCCTGGGCCGGGAATTGGCCCTCCGGATCGGGTCGCTGGGATATTTCACCTGGATCCATTACCGCTCTTCCCGGGCGGAAGCGGCCGCGGTGCTGGCGGAGATCGAGGCGGAGGGCGGCCGGGGCGCGCTGGTAAAGGGCGATATGGCTTCCTCGCGCGACGTCGCCGCCATCGCCGCCAAGCTGGGGCGGGCGTCGGGAAGGCTGGACCTGCTCGTCAACAACGTGGGGATCTACCTCACGGGCGATCTGCTCGGCTACCGCGTGGAAGACTTCGAAGCCACCCTGCAGACCAACCTGGTGGGGGCCTACCATTTGATCGCCCGCAGCCTGGACCTGTTCCCCGGCGAAGGGGGCGCCATCGTCAACATCGGCTATTCCGGCGTGGGAAGCCTCACCGCCTCCACCCATAACACCGCCTACCTGATCTCCAAGACCGGGCTGCTGGTGCTCACCAAGTCCCTGGCCCAGGCGCTGGGGCCGCGCGGGATCCGGGTGAACATGGTGTCCCCCGGCATCCTCGACAACAGCGTGGAGCTTCCCAAACGCCCGCGCGAATACATCCCCCTGGGGCGGCTGGGCCGGTGCCGGGACGTTTGCGACGCCGTGGAGTTCCTGGCCGGAAGCGGATCCGCGTACGTCACGGGAGTCAATCTCGACGTGGCGGGGGGTTACATGCTGGGGCTCAAGGAACTGGACGTGGACCGCGGGACCTGACCCGCGGACCGGAGGAGGAAATATGCCGTTGCCCAAATTCCGCCGTTCCCGATCCGACAGGAAAATCGCGGGGCTCTTCGGGGGCCTGGGCGAGGCCTTCGGCATCGATCCCACCTACCTGAGGTTGGCCTTCGTGCTGCTGGCATTGGTAACCGGAGTGGTACCGGCGGTCGCCGCCTACGCCATCGGATGGCTGATAACGGTGGAGGACGGGGACGGGTCCCCGGACGGCCGCTACGCCGATCCGCAAAACGAAGCTTCGGGCGTCTAAGCGCCCGCGCGCCAAAACCTTCCGAAACGGAGCCGCGGAAGGGAAACGCCGCCTTTGTATCCTGCCGGCTAAGAATTTTATTTAGGAGCTATCGGGTGAAACGCGCGGCCGGAAGCGTCCGGGCGCGGAGCATGTCCGGCGCCGTCCGGCGCCGTCCCGCGGAAAGGCAGGCCCATCATCAAAGTCAGACAAAGCGACATCGCCAATACCCTGGAAACCATCCTGATCGTCGATGACGAAGATTATATCCGGGAACTGGTGAGCGCCATCCTAGCCATCGAAGGATACAATATCCTGGAGGCGGCCAGCGGTCCCGAAGCCCTGAAAGCGGCGGAGGAGTTCGGCGGCAAGGTGCATCTGCTGCTTACCGACGTGGTGATGAGCCCGATGAGCGGGAGCGAGCTGGTCAAGCGGATTTCCCCGGTCCGGCCGGATATGAAAGTGCTCTACATTTCCGGCTTCCCGGACGATGCCATCGTCCAGTTCGGAATCCATCAATCCCAGGTTGCCTTCCTGCCCAAGCCCTTTACTCCCAAGGCTTTGGTCCACAAGATCCGCTCCATCCTCGACTCGGTCGAAGTCCGGGCCTGAGAGCAGGGTTTCCCTCCGCGCCTCGGCGGATTTCCCCTTCCGGATCCGGGCTGCCGTTGCCCGGTCTTGAATTATGTTTAACCCAGTGGGTGAACGATTCGGAAAGGGAAGGGCGATGGGAAGAGCGGAAGCCGGCCGCCCCGCGATATGGGGTTACATCGAAGGATATTACGGACGGATCTTCGATTGGGATGAACGGACCGCCCTGGTCGACCATCTCGCAGGGAAGCGGTTCGCCCATGCTTGCCCGGGCGCCTATCTGTACGCTCCCAAGGAGGATTCCCTCCACCGCCGCGATTGGCGGATCCGTTATCCTTCGGAATGGCGCCGGCGCTTCCAGGACTTGGCGCTGCGCGGAGCCCGGCGAGGCGTGGAGGTGGTGCCCGGCATGGCTCCGGGCCTTTCCTTCGACTACCTGGCGGCCGACGACTATCGCGCGCTGCTCGGCAAGTTCCGGGATTTCCAGAAACTGGGATGCCGCACTCTGGC
>DATENA010000340.1:0-5205 GCA_035275285.1 Fibrobacteria bacterium
ATTCAGCCCGCGGCGCTGCGCGCCGTTCCCCGCGTGAGCGGGGATGAACCGCTCACCCGGAGCCGCAAGACCGGCGAGCGCCTCCGTTCCCCGCGTGAGCGGGGATGAACCGTACTTCGATAAATATTGGATTCAACCCTACTCCCGTTCCCCGCGTGAGCGGGGATGAACCGTTGCCGGGGTGCCGCCCCGGCGCGGTCCGGCACCGTTCCCCGCGTGAGCGGGGATGAACCGCAATGGTGGCGGGGCTGGCGGATTCGTCGCGCCCGTTCCCCGCGTGAGCGGGGATGAACCGGGATACGGCGCCACCAGGCGGGGCGCCAGGGCCCGTTCCCCGCGTGAGCGGGGATGAACCGCGCTGAGACGCCTCAGGCAAATTTGTCGGCGTCCGTTCCCCGCGTGAGCGGGGATGAACCGAGACCTATGGTGCTGACGGCTCCTTCGGAGCCCCGTTCCCCGCGTGAGCGGGGATGAACCGTGTTCTATCGCGGCATGACCAAAAGCAAAGTGCCGTTCCCCGCGTGAGCGGGGATGAACCGCTTGTCGGCCAAATCCTCTTGCCTCCACCCTTCCGTTCCCCGCGTGAGCGGGGATGAACCGTGCTTCCAGTTGGTAATGAGGCCCATCAGATCAGACAAGTCCGGTGGCCGCCAGGTTTTCCCGGGATGGAAAAACCTGGCATAACCTGGCTGCCGTGCCGCCGGGTCTGCCGGTCAAGGTGGGATCTTCGTTTATGGCATTCCGGGGAGCCCTGTGGAGCGTGGGAGGCACGCACCCGTTGCTCCCCTTCGACGATGCCGATAGCCGCCAAATCTGGGTCATGCCCGTGGGCGGGCTTTGATCGCCGGAAAAAGGAGCGAAGGCAGGTCTTTCAACAGGGCTTCCATAGGCCATGCTTCGATCCGCTCGAATTGCATCCGGCGTGTCCCTCCATAAGCCAGAATCAGGCGTGCCATGGGATAGTCGGCGCCGAATGATTTCAATCCGGCGAGGGCATCCGAATGGACGCGAGAGCCTCGTTTCACCTCAATGGCGATGAGACCCTCTTTCCCGTACAATACGAAGTCGACTTCGTATTGGTTCGACGTGCGCCAGTAGAACACCTTGTATCCGAAACCCAGGGAATCGTTTACCGCGAGCAGGTTTTGCAAGAGCAGGGTTTCCAGGGCGGGACCTTCCGCTTCTTCCGGCGTATCCAAGGGTCCGGAGGGCCTCAAAGTCCGGAAGACCCCTACGTCGAAGAAATAGAACTTGGGATGCGAGACCATGCGCCGCTTGGAGCGTTTCGTAAAGGCGGGCAGCCGCATGCCGATGAGAAGGTCTTCGAGAATGGCGAAATAATTCTCCGCGACCTTGCGATCCACACCGCAATCCCTCGCCACCGAAGCGATGCTGAGGACGCTTCCTTGCGAAAAGCTCGCCGCTTCCAGGAACCGGGCGAAGGCGGCGAGGTTCCTGGTGAGACCCTCTTGGCGGATTTCCTCTTCCAGATAGGTGCGCACGTAACTTTCCAGGTACTTGCCCGGATCCGGTTCGGAGGGAATGGCGGGGAGCATCCCGAACCGTAGGGCTCTACCCATGTCGAAATCGACTTCCATTTCCGTCGCCGACAGGGGGTGCATTGAGTAGGTCAAGGCCCTACCCGCCAAAAGGTTCGGTCCCTGCCGTCGGAGCTTGCGGGCGCTGGAACCAGTCAGGATGAAAATGCATTTCCGCTTTTCGATCAGTCTGTGCACCTCATCGAGCAGGGCGGGGATCTTTTGCACTTCATCGATGATGATCGGTTCATTGAAACCCGCGGGGATGAGGTTTTCCAGCCTTTGCGGATTCGCCAAGAGGTCGTTGAAAAGCCCGGCTTCCAAGAGGTCGAGATAGAGGGCCTTGGGAAAGGCGGCCCTTGCCCAAGTGGTTTTGCCGGTGCCCCTGGGCCCGAAGAGAAAGAAACTTTTCCCGGAAGCTACCTTGAGCATTCTGGAGTACATAACTCCATTTTACATATATTTTTGGAGTTTTGAAATCCGGTTTGACATAAAGAGGCCGTTTTTGAGCGGAAATTGCAAAAAGCAGGTTGACGAACGGGGCCGATCGCACCCCCTTCCAGCCCTCAGAACGTTTCCCTTATCCTCGCCCCACCCAGCAGTCTGTCCCCGTCGTAGAACACGGCGGACTGCCCCGGGCTCACGCAATAGCCGGGTTCCTTGAAGGTTACGGTAATCCACCCGTTACCCTCGTCCCGCACCGTCGCGCCCTTGACCGGGGACCGGTAGCGGTACTGGGCCGAGCATTCCCGCTCGCCCGCCAGGGGTTCGAAGAAATTGGCCCGGTCCGCTTTGAATCCGGCGCTGTAGAGCTCTTCCTTCTTGGCCAGGAGCAAGGTGTTGGCGGCCCGGTCCAGCTTTTTCACGTATAGGGCCTCGCCCGTGGCCGCGCCGGCCGAGGCGGCCTTGTCGCCCAGGCCCTTGCGCTGGCCGATGGTGTAGAAGGGCAGCCCCCGATGCGGCCCCAGATCCCTGCCGTCCGGCCCGCGCATGCGGCCTTCCGGGATGGCCGCGCCCTTTTCCCTGGCGCGGTTGCCGATGAACTCCCGGTAATCGCCGTCCGGGATGAAGCAGATGTCCTGGCTCTCGCGCTTGGCGGCGGTGCGCAGTCCGGATTCGAGGGCGAGCTTGCGCACCTCGGGCTTGGTCAGGCGGGCCAGGGGGAAAAGCGTTTTGCCCAGGGTTTCCGGCGGGATGCCCCACAGGAAATAGCTCTGGTCCTTGGCCGCGTCCCCGCCGCGCAGGATGTAGGTCCGGCCGTCCCCGGCCTCGGTCATGGCATAGTGCCCGGTGGCGATGTAATCGGCCCCCACGGCCTTGGCGCGCTTCCACAG
Organism: Fibrobacteria bacterium; assembly: GCA_035275285.1. GTDB lineage: Bacteria > Fibrobacterota > Fibrobacteria > UBA11236 > UBA11236 > Chersky-265. Next base: position 2,873 of record DATENA010000340.1, read on the forward strand.
CGCGTCCCATTTCACGAAGCTGTTGCAGTTGACGCAGGGATTGGGCGTCTCGCCCGCCAGGTAGGATTCGTAGAAGGGCCGGATGACGCGCTCCTCGAAATCCTCCTGCATGTCCAGGGTGAAATGCGGGATGCCGATTTGATCGCAGACACGCTTGGCGTCCATGGCGCTGTCCGCCGTGCAGCAGGTCTTCTCCGCATCGGCGCCGGTCTCGCAGGCCGCGGCGGAAGAACCCGCGCCCTGCACGGGCGAACCCGCGCTTTGCGCGGGCGAACCTGCGCTTTGCGCGGGCGGGCTCCACAATTTCATGGTGATGCCCACGGCGCGGTACCCGGCCCGCTTGATCAGCAAGGCCGCCACGGAGGAGTCCACTCCGCCGCTCATGGCGACGGCGACCAGCGCGTTTTGCTTCGACTGTTCCATGATATCCGTCCCGGCGGGCGAAGATTCGCGCCCACTCCCGGCAAGCCTCTCAAAATAGCCCAAAACACCGCCAGGCGCAAGCTCCCCGGCCCGTAATCGGGGCTTGCCGGGACGCGCGCTTGATGTTCCCTTTACCCCGGCCGGGAATACTTTATATCATTACTTCTTCGGTTGCGGCATTTGCGAAATGTAAGGACATTTGAGCCATGGATTTTTCCCTCAATACCATCACCAATTGGCTGACGGTCGGCAAAAACAAGGTTCCGGAACGGGGCAGCGAATTCCTCGAGGTGTACCGCCAGGCCGTGGAGGCCGATTTCAAGGCCTACGATCCGGGATTCACCCTGGGCCGCTGGCTGGGGTCCGGGGGTTTCTGCGACGTGTTCCTGGTCCCGCTGGTGAACGTGCACGGCAAAGGCCCGCAAACCGTGGTGCTCCGCGTGCTGCGCCCGTCCCTGTACCGCACTCCGGACACCATGTCCAACAACCGCGTGGTCAAGACCTTCCTGGCCGAGATCTTCTACAACACCTATCTCACCTCCCAGAACGTGCGCAACGTGGTCAAGATCTTCGACTACGGCAACCTGCACAACAAGCATTATTTCACCATGATGGACTACGTGGACGGGCCCAATTTCTCGGACCTGATCAAGCGCGGCCCCAAGGACGTGAAGGAACTGATGCGCCGCATCATCTTCATCAACGCGGTGGCGGGAGTGGTGGGGGAATTGCACTTCCGCGGCATCATCCACCGGGACCTGAAGCCGAGCAACATCATCGTGAAGGGATGGGAACCGTTCCTGAGCGATCTGGGGGCGGCGCGCTGGATGCACGTGAAGGACGACGTGGGGGACGAGCAGCTCACCGTGCTGGGCACGCCTTCGCACATGTCTTACGAGCAATTGGACGGGGACTTCTACAAGGTGGATCACCGCTCGGACATCTTTTCCCTGGGGGCCATGGCCGCTTACGCCTTCACCGGCGTCTATCCCTTCGCCAAGCGCGAGGAGATCAACTACCGCGAGGAGGGCATCTCCTCCCTGTCGAAGGTGGAGCCGGAAGTCCCGGAAATCCCTTTCCGCAAGGGGGACGTCCTGCGCGACACCCTGCTCCGGTGCATGCATCGGGACATTGAGCAAAGGCCCAAATCGGTGGTAGAATTCCAACATGCCCTCAACACCTGGATTCTGGAGCTGTAAGTGATCATCGCCGTTGACTTCGACGGGACCGTCGTGGACCACAAATACCCGAAGATCGGCGCGCTCAAGCCGGGAGCCAAGGAGGCCTTGCAGGCCTTCCACGACGCCGGGCACAAGATCATCATCTGGACCTGCCGTTCCGGGCAGGAGGAACGGGACGTGCGGGCCTTTCTGCAAGCCAACGAAATCCCTTTCGATACGGTCAACAACCCCATCATGGGGGCCGACCTGGGCACCCGCAAGGTCTACGCCGATCTCTACATCGACGACAAGGGCATCCAGTTCGACGAGAACTGGGACGAGCTCAAGCGCGTCATCACCGGGAAATAACGGCAGGGCTTCAATTAACTAATTTGATGCATCTATGCCCCAAGGGTCGCGGACGGGAGTCCGAACCGTTCTCATCCTGACGCTTGCCTTGGGCGCGCTGGTTTCCGATCCGGCCGCCGCTCCCGATCCCGTGCTCCCCAAATCCGGGGAAACCGCCCCGCCGCTTTCCCTCCCGCGCGATTCGCTGGTGCCGGATACGACTATCTTCCTCCGGGATACGACCCGGGCGGACAGGGTCCGGACGGACAGGGTCCGGGCGTCCGATTCCCTGGCGGCGGGGAAACGCCCCGCCGGGGATGGCGCCGTCCGGGACAGCGCCCGGGCCCCGCGCACGTTCGCCTGGAAAAGCCCTCTGGCCGATGTCCGGGATTGCAAGACGGG
>DATENA010000341.1:0-9563 GCA_035275285.1 Fibrobacteria bacterium
AACATGAAGTTTTCCCATTTCTCCAACCGCAAGCTGATGGTGTTCTACTTCTCGGCCAAGTGCCCCCATTGCCAGCATGCGTTCCCCTACGTGCAGAAGCTTTCCGACGAGCTCACGGCCCAGGGATTCACCACCATCGCCATCGCCATCAAGTACAACTCCGAGGACGATATCCGCGGCTTCATCCGGGACTACAAGGTGCACGTTCCCGTGTTCCAGGACGAGGACCGGACCTTCGGCGAGAATTACGGGACCGGTTCCATTCCCCTCATCCTGGTCGTCAACGACAAGGGCGAATACATCCGCTACAAGACGTTCGACTCCGAACAGACGCCGGGCATGATCAAGGCTGAAGCGTCCCAGTTGGCCTCCAAATGAAGGCAGGGGCCTGACCCCTTCTTCCTTGCCCAAAATCAATTCCTCCTTCACCGCGAAAGTCCGCAACCCCGGTACGGACAGCCTGTTGGATTACCTGGCGCGGCGTTTCACCTATCACTCCAGGGCGGAATGGGCGGACCTCCTGGCCCGGGATCGCCTGCGATTGCAGGGCGAACCGGCCCGCGGGACCGAACCGTTGCGGGAGGGGATGGATCTGCGTTTCGCGGTAGTGGACTACGAAGAGCCCCCGGTGCCCTTGGACTTCCGGATCCTGGAAAGGGACGGGACCCTGGCCTTCGTCCATAAACCGGCCGGCATGCCCGTGCATCGCACCGGGAGGATCTTCTTCCAGACCCTGGCCAACCTGGTGAAGGAAGAACTGGGGGATCCCGCCTGGGCGCCCTTGAACCGCCTGGACCGGGAAACCAGCGGCCTGGTCGCCTTCGCGCGCGGGCCCGAAGCCTTCCGCGAGTTGGCCCCATCCGCGGCGCATTCCCGTTGGACCAAGTTCTACGCGGCAGTGGTCCGGGGCGCCCCCCCGGCCGCGGCGGACCGCATCGACTTCCCCTTGGGCGAAACGGCCGGCGGCGCCATCCGCTGCCAAATGCACGCGCTCCCGCAGGGGAAGCCCGCCCTGACCCTGTACCGCACAATCGCCTGCCGCGACGGCCTTTCCCTGTTGGCGCTGTCCCCCGTCACGGGCCGCAAGCACCAATTGCGCGCGCACCTGGCCGGAATAGGCTGCCCAATCCTGGGGGACAAGATCTATTCCCTGGGCGGGAAAGCCTACCTGAAACAACTGGACGCGGACCTGGACGAGGCGGATTACCTGGAACTGGGCGCTCGGAGGCACCTTTTGCACGCCTTTTGCCTCCGCATCGGGACCGGAGGAGAGGCCGCCAGCGAGGCCTGGGATTGGGACGTGGGACCGGAATTCGCCCGGACGTTCAAGGCCCTGGAAGTCCGGGCCTGGTGCGCCACGCCGGCCTTCCCTGAATTCCGGGCGGAAGCGGAAGCCGCCAGGAACGACCCGGCCTCCGGGATCCCGTAACCGGATGGATCGAAAGCCAGGCCTTCCAATCGATCCCGATCCGTTATATTTTTTCCCTTTCCTTTATATTTTAAAAGGCCACAACCGAGGAGAGTACCCGACCCATGCGGCATATCAAGCTTTTCCTGACGGCAATCTTACTGATCGGGCCCGCGATCCATCCCGCGACCGCCGAAACCTCGAACGCACCGGTCCAGGGACCGGAAGCGGCGCCGACCTTCGAACTGGACAAGGCGGGCAAGCGCGCGCGCATCAATTTCAACCTGGACCCCGCTTCCGTGTCCCTGCCCGGCATGAAGCTGTCCGGGTTCGCGAACCGCAAGCTGATGATCTTCTACTTCTCGGCGGTGTGCCCCCATTGCCAGCATGCCATCCCGCACGTGCAGAAGCTGGCGGATGAGATCGCGGCCAAAGGCTTCACCACCATCGCCATCGCCGTCAAGTTCAACTCCGAGGACGATATCCGGGGATTCATGAAGGACTACAAGGTGCATCTGCCCGTTTTCCAGGATACGGACAAGACCTTCGGCGAGAACTACGGAACGGGTTCCATCCCCCTGCTGTTCCTGGTGAACGAGAAGGGCGAGTACATCCGCTACAAATCCTTCAACGCCGAGCAGACCCCGGCCGAGATCAAGGCCGAGGCCGCGAGCATCGCCGTGGCGGCGAAAGGGAAACCTTAACGGGCAACGGGCGGCGGCGGTTGCCGGCGCCGGACGGCCGCCGGCGGGTTCAGCCGGCCGGAGGGGCGGCGGATCCGGACTTGAGGATTTTCCGCACGGATGCTTCGATGGAGTCGATATCGTCCACGCTCACGTCCTGGAACCAGACCTGTTGCGGATAGCACATGACGTTCGGCCCCTGGGCGCAGGGACCCAGGCAGGCGGTGCGGGTGATGCGCACGGGCAGTTTGTCCTCCTTGAACCGCTTTTTCAGCTTTTCGGAGAGGATCCGGGTATCTTCGGTGTCACCGCACGACTTCTCCCCGCTCTTGCGGGTGTTGGTGCAGAAGAAAAGGTGGAGCTTATGGGGGGTCGATTCGGTGTGCATGCTGCCTCTGCCCATAAAGTACGCTTTTTCGGCCGCCTTGCCGAATCCGGAACCGGTTTTACGGCCCATCGGGCCCAAGCATCCGGATGAGCGGCTCCCCCATCGCCTATTTCATATCGGATCTGCACCTGGGGGCCGGCTATCGCGGGTTGGCGCCCGACAGGGAAACCTTGGTGTTACGCTTCCTCCGGGAAAAGGCCTGCCGGGCCGGCCACCTGTTCATCCTGGGGGACCTGTTCGAGTTCTGGATGGAATACCGCAGTTTCGTGCCCAAGGACCATTTCCGCGTGCTGGCGGCCTTGGAGGGCCTGGTCCGCGGCGGCGTGGAAGTCCACTACCTGAGCGGCAACCACGACTTCAACCTGGGCTCCTTCTTCCGCGACCACCTGGGCCTCCTGGTCCACGACGACGAGATCCGCATGGACCTGCAGGGCAAGCGCCTGCTGATGCTGCACGGGGACGGACTCGCGGCATCGGACTGGAAATACCGCATCATGAAGAAGGTGTTCCGCCACCCCCTCTCCAACCGCGCCTTCCGTCTGTTGCATCCGGATTTCGGCATGGGCCTGGCGCATGCCATGAGCAAGGCCTCGCGGGACAAGCATCAAAACCGGCCGCGGCGCACGGAAGAGTACGAGGCCGCGGCCCGCTCCATCCTCGCGGATGGCAGGCAGGACATCCTCATGCACGGCCATACCCACGCGGCCTTCGTCAAGGAACTCCCGGAAGGGATCTACGTCAACTCGGGGGAATGGCTGAAGCGGATGGAGTACGTGGCGATGGAGGGCGGAGCGTGCAGGGTGGAGAGGTTCGGGGAAGAGTCGTTGGGGACTTTACCGTTGGGTCCCGGGTCGGGAGTCGGGAATCGGGGGTCGGGGGCAAAAACCGAAAAGCCCACGGAGTAAGCTCCACAGCGGTTTTTTCTTAGCCCCCGACCCCCGACATGATGCGGTTCGGGGCACTGCCCCGTCAATCTCGCTCCCACGTGCAATCCCGCATCTCTTTTCTTACGGCAGCCCCTTGATCTCTTTCCGGATGTCTTCCAGCTTCTCGTAGTCTTCCTTCTGCAGGGCTTCCACCTTCGCCACCAGCAGTTCCAGCTTGCGCAGCGCCTTGGCGTCGTGCGTGGGCGTGGACTCCACGAGGTTGATGATTTCCTGCATGTCCTCCGGGTAGCCGAAATCGCCCATGAAGCTTTTGAACTGGTGCAGGGCCTTGCCGTATTCGGCCGGGTCGCTCAGGTTGTAGATCATCTTGGGGATCAGGTCCTTCAGCAGGAAGGCCTTCACGTCCCCTTTGAAGTTCTGGATTTTCGGAGCCGTCGCCGCGCCGTCCTCCGGCCCGGACGCTTCCTTGGCCTTGGGGTTCTCGATGGTGCCCAGCAAGGCGGCGATTTCCCTTTCCATGGACCGATGTTCCTGCTCGCGGAAATAGGCCTGGTAGATGATGGGGAAGGAATTCACGCAGAGGTGCGCATGGCTGATCACGGTGAAATGGCCCAGGAAATACACGTCCGCGTCCGCGGCCAGCATTTCCGATTCGCTGTTGAAGAAGGCGATCTTGGCCGGAATGGGGATGAAGTCCGCGTTCTTCATGGACTCCAGGCGCTCCTTGACGGCCTCGGGGTCCAGGGCGCCTTCCAGCCCTCCGGTCTCCTTGGCCTGATCGATGACCTCCTGGATGCCTTTCTCCAGGGAGATGCCGAACTCCTCGCGGAAGAAATCGCGGATGTTGCGCTGGTCCACGTAGTTCGCCTGCACCGCCAGGATGCCGTTCCGGACCATGGCGTTCAACGGGCTGGAGGGCTCGGTGCCGCCCACGTCCCCTTCGGCGAAGGACTCGGGCCCTTGTCCGCCTTCCTCCGCGATGATGCGGACGTACGCGAGCAATTTGCCCTTGAGCTTTTCCGGATCGCCTTTGCGTTGTTCGATGTGCATACCGGGTGCGAAGATCATCATGTAAGGGACCGGATCATGTTGCTTCCTTATCCGCCCGATCGGCCTCGCCGGACGCCTTGCGCCCGGCCTGGAGCAGGGCTTCGCGATACACTTCCTGCAGGGGCGCGGCGGCGTCCCGCGCCAATTTGCGGCAGCTTTCGAACTCGGGGGAATAGCGCGCTCCGGCCCGGCCCGGGAAGACCACCTTCTTCATCTCCACCGTTCCGAAACGCGTGCCGACGGTCTCGGAGGACTTCTCCGCCACCAGGCGCCCCACCGGAAAGTACCGCATGCCGCCCGTGGCGGTTTCCGCCGCGATCAGGGACAGGGCGGCGTCCAATCCCGGCTTCTCCACCAAGGCGCAAAGCTTGACCGCGGAGCGGTTCTTTTTCATGAAGATGGGTTCTTGCCAGACGTCTTTGCATCCGGCCGCGAGAAGCCGTTCGGCAGCGTATCCGATCAGCTCCGGGTTCATATTATCTAAATTACATTCTACCTGATAAACCTCATATGCGGACGCTTCCTCCTGGGTGGCAAGCGCTGCCGTTCCGGTACAGGGCGCTACCGCTTGGGTGCGGGGCGCTACCGCTTGGGTATTTTCCATCAGGCAAATCCTGAGAACGTTCGCGATTCCCGGCAGTTCCCGGCCCCCGGCCCCATAGCCCAGCTTTTTCACCGCGCCGGTCCAATCCGGAGGCAAAGGCTTGGCCAGGGTGGAAATGATGGCCGTTCCCGTGGGCGTGCACAGCTCTCCGGGCAGGCCGGTCCGGCGCGACGGAAAGCCTTCGCTCAATGCCAAAGTGGCGGGAACCGGCACGGACAGGACGCCGTGCTGGGTCAGGACCGTGCCCGTGCCGAAGGTGAAGGGCGTGGTGAAGAACTCCCGGATGCCGAGCATCCCGAATCCCAAGCAAGCCCCGACGATATCGACGATGGCGTCCAAGGCGCCCACCTCGTGGAAATGCACCTGCTCCACCGGCCGGCCGTGGATACGCGCCTCCGCATGGGCCAGGCGCGTGAAGACGGCGATGGCATCCGCTTTCGCCTGCTCCGGGATCCCGCTCCGCGCGATGAGGCTCCGGATCTCGGAAAGCCCCCGGTGGGCATGCTCGTGGGGAGCCTCCACCTGGAAGCGCGTGGCCATGATGCCGTGGCGGGAGACCCGCGCCTGGGACAGGACGATGCCCGGGAGGCCCAAGGTGTCGAGATGCCTTTTCCAGAGGGGGAAATCCAGCCCCAGATCGAACAGAGCGCCGAGGATCATGTCCCCCGCCGTGCCGGTTTGCATGTCGAACAAAAGGATCAGAGTAGCTCCCGCGGATTTCCCCGGGGCGGATGGCCCCAAGGCAAAAGCTACAAAAAGACCGGAGGCCGCCACCGCGTCCCCGGGGCGCGACGCATCGGTTTCCGGAACGTTACCAGGGGGTCAAATCTCGAAGGCGCGCCTTCTCCCTGGGCCTATCCCAGAGTCAAATCTCGAAGGCGCGCCTTCTCCTAGGCTTATCCCAGAGGTCAGATCTCGAAGGCGGCTTGGAATTTCTCGATTTCGTCGTTGGCGCTGGCTTTGACGGCGTCCAGGTCGTCCTGGGTGAAGCCGAGCTGGTTCACCAGGGCCGTGTCCATGGCGGGCTTGGTTTCCAGGCCGGGCAATCCGAAACCCAGGTCATAGCAGAGGCCGTCCGCCAGGTGGACCAGGGTGGTGATTTCCCGCGCGTACTCGGTTTTGGCGGGGTTGTGGTGGTACACGATGGGCACGCGGATGTCCTGCGGCAGCTCCCATCGCGACGTGAGCCAATCCCCCACTTCCATGTGGCTGAATCCGAACACGTCGTTCTCGGCTTGCAGCAGGGAGATCTTCTCTTCCGTGGCCTTCTGGATGGCCTTGATGAAATTCTCATGGAAGTATTGATCGAGAACGATGCGGCCGATATCGTGGATCAGGCCGGCGCAGAAGCATTCTTCCGGATCGAACAGGGTGAACTTGCGCATGCGCAAAGCCAGTTGGCGCGACAGGACGGCGCAGGCCAGGGAATGGGCCCAGAACTTCTTGCGGCTGAACAGCTCGTTGCGGCCGTCCCCGGGGAACATCTTCACGACGGTGATGCTGAAGACCATGGTGTTGATCACCTTGAGCCCCAGGATGACGACCGCGTTCTGCACCGTGGTCACGGTCCGCGGAATTCCGTAGAAGGCCGAATTCGCCAGCCGGAGCACCTTGGAAGTGAGACTGAGATCCCTGGAAATGAGATTGGCCACGTCCACGGCGGTAGTGGTGGGATCGTTGATGATCTTAAGCAGCTTGTTCGCCACCTCGGGCAAGGTCGGCAGATTTTCTATCTGCTCTATCTTCTTTTGTTCCAGGCTCTTGCTCATGCGGACTCCGGGCGTTCACGCCCTTTTGACGGCGTCATCGGAACCCTTCCGGATCGGCGGCCTGCGCCCTTCCAGCTTCGAGGATTCCCATGCGGACCGGCTTCGGTAAGTTTATACTTAATCGGGGGGCATTTCAATCCAAAGCCAATCAAAGCAAACCTATCCGGTCCGTAGCCGGATTCGGTTCGTTTATTTGTACCTTTGCACGCCTAACAGGTGCAGCATTTGGCAGCTTCAGCCTTGACATCCACCCCATTTCCGCCCGTCCGTATTCCCTTGCTCCGGCGCAACCGAAACAGGTGTATGAAAATGGTAAAGTCCCTGGCCGCCATGGCCGTCCTGGTTTCCCAGGCCCTCCCCTACACCCTGGAAGGCATGCCGGGTACCCTTTTTTCCCCTTCCGCCCAGCCCCTGGGCCATCTGAAACTGGTGGTTTCCGCCGGCGCTTACGGCCACCAGGACGCATCCGTGATCCGGGACGGGTTGTTCAGGCAATATCCCTCCGCGACATCGACGGATTTCGATAGCAACCTGGTGCAGGATCTGCAAAGCGCCACGTTGCGGCTGAACGCCTCCCTCGGGCTCGGGTCGCGCTTTTCCCTGGGCCTTTCCATCCCCGCCTCCTTCGATTTCATCGCGGATACCAAGGCCGAGAAACTGTCCGGGGTCGGTCCCGGGGATCCCCTGCTCTCGGGGCTCGCGAGCGCGACCCTGGCCGGCCGGCACCTCCTGGACGCGGCCCTTTCGCTCAACCTCTCCCTGCCCATGAAAAGCGGCAAAGGCTTTCTGCCCAAGCAGGGGAACTACATGCCGGACGATTCGGTGGCGGACGCGCCGAGATTCTTCTCCGGTCACGCGCCTGGTTGGTCCGCCCGCGCGCTGCTGACCCTGGATCTGTCCAAGATAGAGGAAACGCCACCCCCGTTCAGCGCCACCTTGGGGACGGGTTTTTCCCATTCCGGAATCAAAGGGACCGACGCGCGGTTCCTTTTGGGCGGGGGCCTGGAATGGATGGCCATGCCCAGCCTCTCCTTCTTCATCAATTCTCAAACCGAGACCCGGCTGGGCAAACTCGGCAAGCCGGCGGAAATCGGCAAGGAATATTCCTTCGCCGCGGCCGGCTTCGCCGCGCAAAGCGACGATGGGGTTTTCTTCTCCGTGAACCTCCAGAAAAGCCTGCCGCCGCAACGGCCGTTCCGGGGCTATGCGGTCGCGACCGACGAGGGGCGGTTCACCTATTCAGCCCGCTACCAGCCGCGCCTGGCCCTGGCCGCCAATCTCGGCTGGTCCGGCGCCCTGGTGGCCTCCGACGACGACAAGGACGGCATTGCCGACAAGGAAGACCTGTGTCCCAAGGAGGCCGAGGACTTCGACGGGTTCCAGGACATGGACGGCTGCCCGGAAATCGACAATGACGGGGACAGCATCGCGGACGTCATGGACAAATGCCCCATGGAACCCGAAGACCAGGACGGTTTCGAGGACCAGGACGGTTGCCCGGAACTGGACAATGACAAGGACGGCGTTCCCGACGCCCAGGATAAATGCCCCAGCGAACCGGAGGACGTGGACGGCTTCGAGGATTACGACGGCTGCCCGGAACTGGACAATGACAAGGACGGCGTTCCCGACGCCCAGGACAAATGCCCGGGGATTCCCGAGGACAAGGATGCCTTCGAGGACGCGGACGGCTGCCCGGAGCCGGACAATGATCAGGATAAAATCCCCGATTTGAACGACAAATGCCCGAACGAGCCCGAGAGCTATAACGGCTTCGAGGACGGCGACGGCTGCCCGGACATGAGTCGCAGCATGCTGAACGCAACGCCCCTGGAAAAGCGCCTGCTGCTCAAGGGCGTGCACTTCCAAGGCTATACCAGCGAGATGTTGCCGGAATCGTTCGCCACCCTGGACACCCTGGCCGAACGCATCCGCGGCACTCCCGGGGTGATGGTGGAAATCCGCGGCTATTGGGACGCCTCCGGCGAGGAGCTGGATGGGTTCCGGAACTCCGAAGCCAGGGCCAATTCGGTGCGGAAATACCTGGTCTCCAAAGGCGTGGAACCCAACCAAGTGCTGGCCCGGGGAATGGGCTCCCGCGAACCCATCGCGAACAACAAAACCGCCGCGGGAAGGCAGCAGAACCGGAGGGTGGAGTTGAGAAGGCTGAATTAAGACGAAGAGAGGCGGAACTCAGGGATAGCAGATTGGACGCCCCGGCCCCTTGAACCGCATCCCGTCGGGGGTCGGGAGTCGGGAGACCCGGCGCGAAACGCGCCTGGGAATTGAAGAAAGAAAAAAACCAGAAGGTCGCCCTACCTGGTTTTCTTTCTTCAACTCCCGACCCCCTACTCCGAGGGGCGAAGCTGAGGACCCGGGGCTTAAGCCCGTACTCCCGACGGGGCGATCCTCACGGAGTTCTCCGTTTCAAATCCCTTATCTCTTACTCAAACAACTCTTAGACTAAGCTGTCAGAACGCCAGCACGTACCCGATATTCGCCGAAACGTTCAGCAAATCATCGGAAGACCGGCCTTTGCCGAATTTGGCGGTGATCTTGGGTTCCACCGTCATGCCGTTGAACTCGTTGAAGAGGAAATGGAAGGCGCAACTGCCGATCACGTCATGCCAGAGATAATCGCCTTCCGTGAAAGAGCCGCCCTGTCCGGCCAGCTTCAATTGGTTGCGCTGGTAGGTAACGTAGAAGAATTCATACCCGGCGGTGGGGATCATGACCAGCTTGTCGCTGCTGAAGATGCGGAGGGAAAAAAGGGG
>DATENA010000342.1:0-20458 GCA_035275285.1 Fibrobacteria bacterium
CAGCGTGTTCAACCAGATCCGCCTCTTCCCCAACCGTCCGGAACTGCGCTTCCGCGCTCCCGTGCACGAACAGATCCTGCCCGCGCTGGAAGAGGCCGGCATCCCCGTCGAGTACGTGCCCATCCGCGTCCTGCACACCGGCTACTCCGATCCCGCCGTCGCCAAGGCCAAGCAGGTCCGCAACAAGGCCATCCTGGAAGCGCAGATCCGCGGCGGCCAGGGTATCACTCCTGTTACCTATTACACCTTGGCCTCCGCTTGCGTCGATCTGGGGCTGCACGGCGAGGCCGTGCCCTGGTTCCTCAAGGCCGCCTCCCTGGCCGCCGCCACCGGATCCGATCCCCACGTCCTCGCGGCGGTTCCGGCCAAGGTCGCCGCCTCCCTGGCCTCCCAGAAGCGGTTCACCGAGGCCCTGGAGGTCCTGGCTCCGCTCCTGGCGGACCCGGCGGCCGGCCAGGAGCCGGGCGGCCAGGGACCGGCCGGCCCTTGGCCGGGCGCGGAAACCGTCCTCGTCAAAGCCCAGGTGGAGGATGCCATGGGCCGTCCGGAGCAGGCCAGGCCCTGGTTCGAGCGCCTGCTCGGCTTCCACGAATCCGGCACCTTCATCCCGGTCGACTTCCAGCTCATCAAGATCCAGGCTTTGCAGTTCCTGGGCCGCTATTGGTACGAGCATGGCCAGGCGGACCTGGCAATCGCCCTCCTCAAGGCGGGCCTGGCCATCAAGGATGGCAGGGAATTCGGCCCCGCCGACCTCCAGGACGCCTATCGCCGCTTCCGCGCGGCCTGATTTTCCGCCCCGAAACGTCGTCCCATTTGCGTCCCGGCACCGGATGGGTTGGAGCCTTTTGGGAAGTTGGGGCCGGATTTGAGGAGGAAGGCGGGTGTCAAGGGGGGAAAACGAATAAAAAGTTAAAGTGGATTGGGAACCGTGTCGATATTATGGATAAGAACCGACGGGGGACTATGACTTCCTAGATGTGAACCATCGAAGCAAGCAAGCAGGTGTACCATGATGACGACAGACATAGTGAATGAAATCGCCCACTTGATGGCGCAACGGGACCTGAGCCTTAAGGATCCCAAGGAAACGAAGCCGGTCAAGGCGCCCAAGGGCATCCCGACTCCTCAGGACCAGGTGATCCTCACTTCCATGGCCAAGAGCTACGCCAGCGACGGAAGCATCGAGTCCGAAATGGACAAGGAACAGGCCATGAAGGTGGAGCGCCTCAAGGCCTTGGTCGGCGGCGGAAACTACAAGATGGACCACCAAACCGTGGAATCCATCGCGGAGCGCATCGCCAACATGCTCTTATAGGGTTGCATCCCCGCCGGGGAAGCCCTATAATCCGAATACCCGCGCAACGGACCGCCAACAGGTCCCGGCAGACGCCTCCCTCCCCACGGGAGGCGTTTTCTTTTCCCACCCCTTCTCTTTGTATTTTTCTGGGCCATGATTCCGGTATTGCCTCCCACCGGGGAAAACCTCCGCCTGGCCTCCCGGGAACTCGCCGCCGGACGCCTGGTCTCCTTTCCCACCGAAACCGTGTACGGGCTGGGCGCCAATGCCCTGGATCCGGTCGCGCTGGCGCGCATCTTCGAGGCCAAAAGGCGGCCCTTTTTCGATCCGCTCATCGTCCATATCGCCGATCGGCGTTCCCTGGACGCGATCTGCGCCGCGGGCGCCCATGGGACCGCGCGCGCCGCCGCGCTCATGGATCGCTTCTGGCCCGGACCGCTGACCCTGGTGCTGCCCAAGGCGGACGCGGTCCCGGACCTGGCCACCTCCGGCCTGCCCACCGTGGCCGTGCGCATGCCCTCCCATCCCGTGGCCCTGGCGCTCATCCGCATGGCGGGCTTTCCCCTCGCCGCTCCCAGCGCCAACCCCTTCGGGCGGCTCAGCCCCACCTCGGCCGCCCACGTGCGCGACCAGTTCAGCGACGGCATCGCCTTGATCCTGGACGGCGGGCCCTGCCAAGTGGGGGTAGAATCCACCATCCTGTCCCTGGAAGGGGAGACGCCCGCGCTGCTGCGGGCGGGAGGCGTGCCCAGGGAGGACATCGAGTCCCTGATCGGCCCCATCGCCTCGGCGGGGGCGCATCCCGAAAAACCCCTGGCTCCGGGCCAATTGCCGGGGCATTACGCGCCCCGCACGCGGATGCGCCTGATCGATGCCGGAGGCCCGGCGTCCCCGGGGACGGAATGGGCGCAAACCGGGGCAAATATCACGAAGCCGAAATTGGGCTGGCTGGGATTCCGCTCCGTCCCGCCCGGACCCTTTTCCGCGGCCGAAGTACTCTCCCCCTCCGGCAGCCTCCGCGAGGCGGCGGCCAACCTTTTCGCCTGCCTGCACCGCCTGGATCGCCAAGGGCTGGATTTGATACTGGCGGAACCCGTTGCCGAAACGGGATTGGGATTGGCCATAATGGATCGGTTGCGGAAGGCCGCCGCCGGCTCATCGGAAGGAACGTGATCGGAGCATGAGGAGCAATCCCCCCCGGACCAGGTTCGACGAGCCCGATTTCCGGTCGATGTCGCTTCACATCCTCAACCTCATCATCCCGATGCTCTTCGTGTTCACGCTGGTCTGCGTGCTGGCCGCCTCGGATCGGCGCATCGCCTTCGTCTGGCCCGTCGCGCTGTTCTTCGGCGGCAACATGGCCATTACCTCCCTCCAGAAAAAGGACCCCTTCCGCAAGCTGGTCCCGCTGACGGCGCTCCGGTTCTGCGCTTCCTTCCCCGTCCTCTGCTGGCTCGCCACGCTCTCCCGCGACACCCCCTACGCATGGGTATTCTTCCTCCCGCAATCCTTCGCCCTGGCTTTCTCCTTCCTGATGCCGTTGCGGACGGCGGCGATGGCGATCTGGAACCTGGCGACCCTGGCTTTCATGTGGCACCTGGAGGGACGGATGCCCGGATGGCTCCCCATCGCCTTCCTCGTCCTGGTCTCCGGGATATCCTGGGCGGGCGCCTGCATCCTGGAGCGCAACCTGGCCATGATCCGGAAGCTGCCGGAAGAGGACCGCGGGAAATGGGGGCTGACCATCGGCAACCAGGCGGTGATCAGTTACCTGGTGCTCCTCGGGGGCATCGGCCTGACCCTGATCCTGGTGCGGAACGAACTGGACCATCGCGGCCAGGCCGCCCTCCTCAAGCTCAAGGCGCAGGCCCAATCCGGGATCCGGAACCTCAACCTGCGGCTCGCCTCCCAGCGCAGCGCGCTGGAGTCGCTCTCGGCGTTCTTCGAAGGCTCGCGCAGGGTCCGCAAGTCCGAGTTCGATACGTTCGCGGGCCGCCTCCTGCCGGGCCACCCCTTCATCGAGGCTTTCCAATGGGCGCCCTTGGTGACCCGGAAGGAACGGGCGGGGTTCGAGGCGGAAGTCCGGGCCGAGTTCGGGACCGGGTACCGCATCGTGCAGCCCGACTCCGGAACGCTCCGTCCCGCTCCCGACAAGGCCGAGTATTTCCCCATCCGGTTCATGTTTCCCTTCGCCCCCGGCCGGCTGGAATGGGGACTGGACGTGGGGTATACGCCGGAACGCAGGGCCTGCGTGGATCGCGCGCTGGCCAAGATGGCCTACACCGTCTGCAGGCCCCACAGGCGGATGCAGGATCCCCGGAAGGAATGGGTCGCGCTCGCCTGCATGCCCGTGGTCACGAACGACGCGAAAGGCTTCGCCGTCGCCCTGATCCGCCTGGAAGCCCTGGTGCGCGAAGCCATCATCGATCCCCTGCCCAGGGACTTCTCCGTGGACCTGGACTTCCTGGCCGAGGAAGGATGGGTGCCGATCCTCTCCACGGGCCCCCATGCCGGGGCCGTGCCGCTGGAAGAGTTCGCGGACGCCGTCGGAGGCACCCGGTTCCGCCTCAGGATCGGCGCGCCCAACGCCCGCCCGGGCAGCCTGCTGGGCAGCCTGGACATCTTCCTGCTGGCGATGGGCATCGCCACTTCCTTCCTGATCGCCTATTTCCTGTTCCATGCCCGTAAATCCAACCTGCCCCTGGAGATCAAGGTGCTGGAACGCACGCGCGAGCTGCAGCGCGTGGTGATCCGGGCCGAGGAGGCCAGCCAGGCCAAGAGCCGCTTCCTGGCGCAGATGAGCCATGAAATCAGGACGCCCATGAACGGCGTGCTCGGCATGTCCGAGGCCCTGCTGCATTCGGACATCGGCAGGGACGCGCGCGAAAGCGTGGAATTGATCAGGGCCAGCGGGATGAACCTCCTGACCATCCTCAACGACATTCTGGACCTGTCCAAGATCGAATCCGGGAAGATGGAACTCGACGCCAGGCCCTTCCAACTGGGCAAGCTGATCTCCGAAAGCGTCGGCGTCATGAAGTGCGATGCCGACTCCCGGGGCATCGCCCTGGAATTGAAATCCGGTCCGGCCGTCCCGGAATGGGTCGTGGGGGATCCGCTGCGCGTGCGGCAGATCCTGATGAATCTCCTCAGCAACGCCCTGAAGTTCACGCCCAAGGGCTCGGTCACCGTCACGGTGGGCTTCGCCATGCCGGACCGGTTCCAGGCGCACATCGTGGATTCCGGGATCGGCATCTCCCCGGAAAAGCTGGAGCGCCTGTTCCAGCCGTTCGAGCAGGGCGATTCCTCCACCACCCGGAAATTCGGGGGCACGGGACTGGGGCTCGCCATCTCCCTGCAATTCGCGAAGATGATGGGAGGGGACATCCAGGTCCGCTCCGAGGAGGACGTGGGCACGGATATCTGCCTCACGCTCCGGCTTCCCGTCGCCTCGCCTCCCGCGCAGGCGGGGAATGAGTCGGCCGCCGGCCTGCGCCGGGGCGGGCGCGTGCTCCTGGCGGAGGACAACATCGTGAACGTCCGCGTGGCCAAGGCGCTGCTGGAGGATTATTTCGAAACCATCGACGTGGCCGCCAACGGCAAGGAAGCCCTGGACATGCTAGGCGCCGCGGCCTACGAAATGATCCTGATGGATCTGCAGATGCCGGAAATGGACGGGCTGCAGGCCGCGCGGGAGATCCGCAAGCGCGGGGAGTGGCGCGATATCCCCATCATCGCCCTGACCGCCAACGCGTTCTCCTCGGACCGCCGGGATTGCCTGGCCGCCGGCATGCAGGACTTCCTGGTGAAGCCCATCACCAAGGCGGGGCTGCACCGCGTGCTGGAACCCTATCTCGCCAAGGGCCGGGACTGATTCCGCGCCGCAGCGGAAGCTACCCGCCGGATTCCGTGTTCGGGGAGTCCCGCCGGATCCATTGCAGCAAGGTGTCCCGCTCCGCGTCCGTCAGCGGATAGCGGAAGTCCGGCGGCGGCATCACGTCCACGGGAGGGTCCTGCGCCGCGGCAGCGGCCGGATCCAGCCGCTCCAAGAGCACCCGCCTCCCGTCCACCCATTCCTCGTGGGTGTCCAGGCGGATGGCGTGGCCCCAGGCGTCCGCATGGGTGGCGCTGTTCCCGCCCCTGGCATGGCAGTCCGAGCAACTGCGGCCGACCAGGCGCCGCGCCGGTTCGTAGACCACGTCCGCCAGGGCGCCCTCGGTGACGATGGGCTTGGGCCCTTCTTCCAAGGATTGATAGCACCCGGCAAAGACGGCCGCCGAAACCAGGGCGGCGAACAGGGCTCCCGTCAAGGGATCGTGACCGTGAACTTCACGGAGTCGAGCATACTTTCCACGTCGTTGTGATCGGCGTCGGCGCCGGCCACGATGATGTAATGCTCGCCCGCGGTGGGGATGCTGAGGGTGGTGGTATCGGATTTGGTCAGATCCGTCACCGTATTGGCATCCAATCCGGCCGGCCTGTCGAGGAACACGTGGATGTGCCCGCCCGTGACCCCGCCATGCTGCGCCGCCGCGGTTCTGCCCGCCGCCGAAAGCTTGCCCGCCGCCGCGCCCCCGTAGGTGAAATGCGTGGTGGAGACCCGGAGCAGGACTTTGGGGCCCGCCACGGTGGACCCGTTCGCCGGCGTCTCGATCCTCACGGTGGCTTCCTCATCCTCATGATCGGTTCCGCAGCCCCAGAATCCCAGGGCCGCGATCACCGCCAGCGGCGTCCAAAAGGGAGCTTTCGCCGATGCCCCGCGCAAAACGTTTTCCATCTTTTCCATGATAGTGCCTCTCCGGAATTTTTTTACCCGATGTGTGCGGCCCGGGGGATTTCCTCCGCGGCCATGGGCATGGGGATGGCCTGGGAATCGGCGATCGACCGGACCATATCCATCCCGGCCTGGGGAGCCGGCCGGCCCCGACCGGTCCGGAAGGATTCCGGATAGGCCAGGTTGAGGGAAACCAGCGCATAGATCACGGTCCCCAAAAGTGCCCCGGCTCTGGGGAGCGCGCCTCGCGCCGCCCTTTCGTTCACGATCCTTTTTTTCACGGCCGGAAAGCGGCCTCGGCACCCGTCCATGGCATACTCCGGATCCGAATTTACATAAATCCGGAATCGCACGATATGGGAATCCCTCCCTGCTTTCCGGGACGCCTCGGAAATAAACCCGGATGCCTCCCCGGGCCTGGAACGGCGTCCCCGGGACGAAATGGACGTCCTGAACGGGCGCGGCCTCGTTGGCCAGGCGGAACTCGTTGGCGAATTGGGCCTCGCGCCATTCCGTATCGAACAGGTTGGCGATGGAGAGATCGGCTTCCAGGTTCTTCCAGCGGTACCCGAAGCCCAGATCCACCACCGCGAAGCCTTCCGCGGTGAGCGTCTTGCAAAGTCGGCATCCGGATGGACGGCATGGCAAAAAGCCGCCGGTTTTTTGGAAAAATGGAGCCGAGCGCCGCTTTTCCGGACCGGAGTGCGGGCGCGAATTTTTCCTCTTCGCATTTTCCGGAATTTTATTTCGGAGAGTGGGAGCGCTCCGCGCAGGGTGGAGCGGGTCCCGGAAACCGCGAGACAGGCACCGCCTGCTATCCTGGAGCGTCCCCTTGAAAAAGACAACCCATGTCCTTAAGTGGTTATTGTGCGGCTCGCTGGCAGCGGGCTGCGGCAAGCTGAATCCGTTCGATGACGAGACCAAGGAGGACTCATCCGTGGAGGTGAAGGCCAAGGTGCGCGACTTCCGGGAAGGCAACGCCACCTCGAGCGAAGGCACCCATCCGCACTTCAACCAGAACCGGGGGTCTTGCGATGCCAAGGCTTTGGGGGCGCATACCGTGAAGCCGGAACTGGCCACCACCGAAGGCGACGACAAAGCCTTCCCCGGGGACACGAAAAGCCCCCAGCTCGCCGATTCCCTCCCCCGCGACATCGCCCGCTGCTTCGATCCTCCCGATCGCTTCTCCGATTGGTTCGTGGACCGCGGCGACGACGTCAACCGCCCCTTCTACGTGGTCCTGAAATTCGATCAGACCGCATCGGGAATCTACGAATACAAGAACGACAAATTCTTCCCCATCGACAATGGGGCCGAATTCTCGAAGGTGTCCGCGGGCGGACCGGATCCCTTCGGGAACCTCCAGACCGGGACCAAGGACGATGTCGATCTGAGCCAGCACGTTTACGGGTTCACCCTGGAATTCCACACCCGGTTCAAGTACTCCCAGGGGAAGGGCCAGTTCATCGCCTTCGAAGGGGACGATGATCTCTGGGCCTTCATCAACGGCACCCGGGCCATCGACCTGGGAGGGATCCACGTCGCGGAGAAGGATACCGTGCATTTGGACAATTTGGGGCTGGCCGATCAATCGGACTGCGCCCTGGACTTCTATTTCGCGGAACGGGCTGTGGCCTCTTCCAAGCTCTCCATCGCCACCAACGTGGTCTTCATGCGTCCGGAGGAATAGGCGCGATTGGTTTTTCCGGAGCCCGGAATTATCTTAGGGGCCATGTCCCGGCCCGTGCATCGCTTCTGGAACGCCTTCCGCGGCAAGCCCCCACGGACTTTGTCCGTCCGGACCTTGTCCGTCCGGACCTTGTCCGCCCGGATTTCGTCCGTCCGGACCCTGGCCGCCGCGGTGATGGGGTTCGCCTACCTGCTCGCCGCCACCCAATTGGCCGTTCCCGTCAAAGCCTGGATCCAGTCCCGGGCCGAAAACCCGGTCAAGGTGGAAGCCTTCGCCTGCTCGCTCCACAAATGCGCCTGCCAGAATGCCCTGCAATGCCGGGCGCATTGCTGTTGCTTCCCCAAAGCCGCCGCGTCCCATTCCCACGGGCATGAGGATGGGTTGGACGCCCATTGGGCGGCCTGCGGCGGCGGCGCCGACGAGCATGGCCTGATGCCGCCCTTGCCGGAACACGCGCCTCCCGCTGCGGACGCGGCCGTGGCCGGCGTCTCCGCGGCCGACTGGATTCCCGCGCGCATCTCACCCTCGATCGCTCCGGATCCGAGGGTTTTGTTCAAAGTCCCCATCCCGCTCTTTTCCTGACCCCATTCCCATCTTGCCGGCGGCCCGGGGCTCGCTCCGGGCGGGCGGCCGTTTCCTGAATCCATCCTGACTCTCGATTCGTCATTCGTTCCCGCTTTCGAAAGGAGCCTGGCATGCGGCATCGGATTCCGTTTTTTCCCGCTTCCCTGTTGGTCGGGCTTTCGCTCACCGGATGCGCGGCGGTCCGGCCCTGGGAACGGGAGGCCTTGGCCTCGCCTTGCATGCAATCCCCTTTCGCGAAAACCGCCTTGGAGGCGGAGTACCAGGACAAAATCGTGCAAACCACCACCGGCGGCGGCCTGCCCGGGGACGCCCCGGGCGGCGGCTGCGGCTGCGCGCAATAACAACTTTCGCCAAGGATCCGACATGAAAACACGACACGACCCATCCCTGACGGAGAGGCTCCGGGCATCCGGAGCGGCTTTCCTTCCAATCCTCGCCCTGGCCGGCCTGGCATTCTCCGGATGCATGCACGGCGCCGGCGAGGAAGGCGGCGGCGCCGACGCGCCCCTTTCCCAAACCCTGTACGCCGCCCAGGAGAACAGCCTGGTGTCCTTCGATTTGGCGACGGGCAAGCAACTCCCCGGACGCATCACGGACGTGAAAAGCCCCGCGGACATGCAGGCGCTCGAGGACGGCACCCTGCTCGTGAACCTGTCCGCGTCCAACGAGATCCTGGCGGTGGACGGCAGGACCATGCTCCTGAAAGCCCGCATCCCCTCCTCCGGAACGACCGGCGTCAAGCCCGTGCATTCCTTCATCACCCCGGAGGCGGCTGGCAAACGCTATTGGGTGACCCTCAACGACGGCAGCGGCACGGCCGCCTCCAACAGCGCCCGCTTCCTGGATCTGGATCCGGACCCCGCGCGGTTCCTGAAGCCCGCGGGCGAGATCGGGCTGGGCATCGGCCATCACAAGGCGGCCTTCAGCCCCGGCAAGGCGCGCGTCGTGATCAGCAATATCGGGGATTGCGGGGACATCCTGAGCGTGTTCGACTTCTCCTACATCGGGAACATCGCCAAGGTGGCCCAACTGGACGCCGCCGGGGCCGGCTTCGACGGATCGGACAGGCGGCACACCTGCGATCAAAGGGACGCGGCCGTCGCCACCGGCATCAAGCCCTCGCCCCACGGCTGCGCCACGGCCAAGGAGAACGCCCACGCCCTGTGCAACATGACCGGCAACGGCGTCCTGGTGGCGGTGGATCTGGACGCCGCCGTTCCCGCCTTCAAGCTCATCCCCACTTCCGGATCCGGAGCCGGCTACACCGCCGCGCATCCCGGAGGCCGCTACGTCTACTCCCTGCAATCCGCGCCCCGGGAAGGGGGCGCGGGAGCGCCCTGCCAGCTCGGCCAGGTGGCCGTCGTGGACATGCGCAACGACTCCCTGGTGAAGGAACTGCCCCTGTTCTACGCGGGCCCGGACTGCAAGGCTCCGCTCAATGGCACCCTCGCCGAGGGCGTCTCCGCGAGCCATACCCTCTTCAGCCCGGACGGCTCCAAGGCGTTCATCAACGTCGCCGCTTCCGCCGATACCGGCTCCAGCGTGGACAAGCACCTGGTCCTGGACGTTTCCGATCCCGCGGACCCCAGGCAGCTCCCGTCCATCGGGATCGGGGCCAGTTACGGCAGCCACGGGGAGGCCCTCACGGGAGACGGGAAGTTCCTGATCGTCGCCAACAACCGGGCCGGCACCGTCTCCGTGATCGACGTCGCCACCGCCGCGGTGGCCGGGACCTTCGCCATCGGCAATGCCGGCAAGACCATGGCCACCTTCGGGACGGCCGAGGGACCCGGCCACCAGACGGGCCCGTTCCATTGATCGGCATGCGTGTCCGCGCTTGCGCCTTCGCCGCGATCGCGTTCCTGGCGATCCAGATCCCGCGCGGGGAAGCCGTCCTCCCCGCCGCCCAGGCGGCTGCCCGCATCGCGCCCAGACCTCCGGGGAGGGTCGAAGGGCGCGTCCATTCCTATCAGGACGACAATCGGTTGTACGTGACGAGCGCGTCCGCCGGCCTAGAACATCCGCTCTTCGCCGGCCTCTCGCTCCGCGCCCGGGCCGTGGCCGATTGGATCGCCATCGCGGCCGGGGAAAACGCCGCGGCCCCGGCGGATCCCCATGCCGGCCACGCAGGCCATGAGCACGCGGAAGAGGACGACAACCCGATCCTCGCGGACGCCGTGAGCGGCGCCTCCGCCAGGATCTCCTCCGCTTCCGCGAACTCGCGCGAGACGCGCGTGGAAGGCGTCCTCGGCCTGGCCCTGCGGAAGCGCCTAGGTAACACTCCCGTTACCTTTACCGCCGAAGCCCGCGCCAGCCATGAACCGGACTATTCCTCCTGGGCCGGGACGCTGGCCGGCCAGGCGGATCTGTTCCGGGGCAACGCCACCGTCACCGCCTTCCTGGGGGCCGGCCGGGACGAAATCTCCCCCGCCGTCGCGCCCGCCGGCCAAGCCGGCGGATGGCCCGCGGCCCAGTCCAAGGTTTCCGGCGGGTTCTCCCTGGCGCAATCCGCGACCCCGCGCCTACTGCTCTCGGCAGGCGCCTCCGCGGCCCTGCAGACGGGAAGGCTGTCGAGCCCGTACCGCAACTCCCTGGTCGGCATCACCTATTTTCCGGAACGGCTGCCCGGGGAGCGCCTGCGCGGCACCGCCTTCCTGCAGGCGTCCTGGTACCTGGGCCGGGGGACCGCCCTGCACGTGCGCCAGGGCGCGTACGCGGACGATTGGGGGGTAACCGCCTGGATACCCGAGACCGCTCTGGCGAGGGAATTCGGCCCGCGCACGCTGGCGACCCTGAAGCACCGCTTCTACGCCCAATCCCCGGCGGATTTCCACCGCACCGTCTATCCCGACCGGAGAGGGTTCCGGTCCGGGGACTTGCGCTTGGGCACCCTGTACGATCAGACCGGGGCGGCGCTGCTGGAATACCGCGTGGTCCCGGGAACGGGCGCGGGCGGACCCGTCGTCCTGGCCCTGGAATACGCTTTTTCCCGGCTGGAATATCCGGACCTGGGCGCCCGGGCGCTGTTGAGCCATATTCTCTCCGCCGGCGTGCGCGCGGAATATTGAATCGTCCATGCGCGCCTATTCCCCCGTCTTTTCGGCCTGCTGCTTTTCGGCCTGTTGCCTTTTGCCTGGCGGCCTTTCCCCGCGCCCAGCCGCGGCCGGATGCGGGCTGCACACCCTTCCGGCCCTTTCCGGGAACGCGCCCGGAACCATGGAGGTGGGCGGCTCCCTGCGGCGCACCGCCATCGAGAACGCCGGGGACGCCGGCAGCTATTCGGAAATCGGCCTGGAAGCCCGCTACGCCTCGGAAGGGCGTTGGACCCTGGGCCTGCAATGGCCCTTCGCGATCCTGAACCTGCGGAACGCTATCCATGTCGGCATGGGCAATCCGGCCGTCGATGCGGAAATCCGCATCCCCTTCGGCGCCGCGCGCCTGGCCGCGGGCGCGCAACTGGGCTTGCCCCTGGGCACTTTCGCCGACGGCCTGGCGAACGACCATTTCATGGGCACGCTCTACGCCTCGCTCACCCGTGAGGCCGGCGGGCTGGCCTGGAACGGAACCCTGGGCTCGGGCATGATGCTGCCTTGGATGGACGGGCACGGAACCGGGATGGATCATGCCGCGGCGGAAGGGGGTTCCCATGCCGAGGCCCCGCCTTCCCTGTCGGGCCAATCCCTGGGCAATCCCCACGGGAACTGGGAACTGTTGTACCGCCTGGCCGCCGCGAAGGCCCTCGGCGCGCGGACCACGCTGATCGCGGCCCTGGACGGGCAGCACGTCCTGGGGGAATCCATGCCCATGCCCATGGCCGGAAGCGGGAGCGCGGGCGAAGGACGGGATTTCCTCACGGCGGAACTCGCGCTTCCTTTCACTTTGGGCGCTGGCCGGTCGTCCCCGTATCTGCAAATGCCCGTTTCCCCGGAGCGGCGGACGGGATGGACGGTAGGCATGCGCGCGAGCTTGGCCCTGAGAGACCAGGACCCGTCCCGATAAAGCCGCGCAAGGCACGGTAAAGCCGCGCAAGGCGCGGTAAAGCCGCGCAAGGCCGGATCTCACCCGCTCAGAAAATGCCGTTGAGGATCGCGCCGACCACCGCCATCACCAGCCATCCCAGCAAAGCCGGGAAGAATCCGGAAATGGAGAACCCCGGCAGCAGCCACGCCACCAGGCCCAGCATGGCGGCGTTCAGCACGAGCACGAACAGGCCCAAGGTGACCACGGTGATGGGGAAGGTCAGCAGCAGCAGGACGGGCTTGATCACGGCATTGACGATGCCCAGCAGGAAGGCCGCCAGGAACAAGGTGGTCCAATCCCGCACCTGGATGCCGGGGATGAGGCGCGCGGCCACTCCCAGGCTGACCGCGCTGATCAGGAGTCGGATGAGGAAGTGCATGAGCCTAAATAGATTTTGCCGGGATCGGAGGCAAGGCCCATAAGCCTGCGTTCTAGGTCTCCGGCAAGGCCTCGCCGCCCGGCGCGGGTTCCCGGAAGGATGCCTTGTGCTTCGCCAGGAGCTTTTCCATCTCCTCCAGGGATCGCGGCCAATCCTTCCGGAGCAGGGAAGACAAGGCCCGGTCCGCCAGGAGCTTGCCGCCCGTCTGGCATACCGGGCAATAATTGGTTTCGTTCTCCGCGTAGCGGATGCGCTGCACCGGGCTGCCGCACACGGGGCAGGGTTGGCCGTAGCGGCCGTGCACGGCCATGCCCGCGCGGAAGGCCGTCACCTTTTCCGGGAAGCCTCCTTGCGCCTCCTTGCGGAGGATGGCGGTCCATTCCTCCAGCACCTCCTTCACGGCCCCATGCAGGGTCCCGACTTGATCGTCCGTCAGCTTGGACGTCAGCAGCACCGGGGACAGGCGGGCGCGATGGAGGATCTCGTCGGAATAGGAATTCCCTATCCCGCTGAACAGGCGCGGGTCGGTGAGGGATCGCTTGAGCGTGTGGTTCTCCCGGCGCAGCGCCGCGGAGAAGGCCGCCGGGGAGGCGGTGAGGGGTTCCAGGCCCACGGGGAAGCGCTCCTGCAGGGATCCCAGGTCCGGGAAGGCGAACAGGGCCGCCCGTTTCTTGGTGCCGCTTTCGGTCAGGATCAGGCTCCCGTCCGGGAAGTCCATGGCCATGAGGCCGTTGGATTTGGGGATGGAGGCGCCCGCGGCCTTCCAATGCAGCCTGCCCGCGATCATCAGGTGCAGCGACAGATGCAATCCCCCCGCGAACGAAAAGACGATGCGCTTGCCGCGCCGTATCACCCCGGTTACCTCCCGGCCCTCGAAATCGCCCAGGGGCGGGGCCACGCTGCGGAGGAGGAAGGGGCTGGAAAGGCGGATCCTCCCGAGCGGCCTGCCTTTGATCAGGTCCTCCAGCCGTTCCACGTAAACCGTGATGTCGGGGAGTTCGGGCATGGGCTTACGGGGAAGGTACGGGGATCAAGGGCCCGTTCCCGTCCATGCCGCCACCGCTTGTTCCAAGGCGCCGAAGGTGAAGCGCGGATCGGCCATCGCCGCGCGCAACCGCGCCCCGATCCCGGTGATGGAAAAATCCTTCCCCGAGTTCCGGGCGTTGTAGAAGATGCAGAACTGGACGCGCGGGTTTCCGGAAATGTACCGGAGCGCGGATTCATACCAATCCGCCTTGGAACCGCTATCGCGCCGGTAGGTCCCGAATTCGCTCATTCCGAAGGGTTTCAGTCCCTCGCCCGGCCGGCCTTCCATGGATTCGAAATGCAGGCCCATCTCGTTCACGTATTCCCCCACGACCTCTTCCAAGGACTGCTCCGCCTTGTCGGGGCTTTCGTAGGAATCCACCGCGATCAGGTCGACGTACGCGGATCCGGGATAGTAGCGGAAAGGCCGGTTCCAGTCCGCCTTGGGAAAGGATTCGGCGTTGGGGCAAAAGACCCAGACCAGGTTGACCGCGCCTTGACCCGCGAACAGGTCATGCACGCGCCTCCAGGCCCGCACGTAGTTCTGCGGGCCGTCCGCAAGGCCGTTCCCGTCCGCATCCGCTCCGCCGCCGGAAAAGGCGCCGCTGTACGGATACCAGTCGCCGTTCCTTTCATGGGCAAAGCGCAGCATGACCGGTTTACCGAAATCCCTGAGCGTTCCGGCCAGCGCGTTCAAGGTATCATCGAACTGCCCCGAATTGATAAGGGCGATGAACGGCCTTTGGGATTTCATGTCCCGCTCATCCCAAACCTTCGGATCCAAGGTGACGAAGGGGATGCATCCGTTCGCGGCCACGGCCTCCAGGAAGGTCTTCAGGTTCTTGGACCGGCTGGCCAGATCGAAATAAGCGCCGGCCAGCGCAGGCGCCTTGCCCAGTTCGGCGGAGAACGCCGCGATGTTCGAATCCACCTGATGCTGGTAACTGACGCTCGTGAAGGCGAACTTCACTCCCACCAGGTTCCGGCCCTTGCCTATGGCATACCATTTGGAAAAGGGGCTTTCCAGGCTGTCCAGCCGGGAGAAATCGAACCGCGTCCGCGGCCCTGGCCCGGGCTTCCCGTCGCCGTCGAATAGGCAGGCGGAAAGCAGGAGCGCCGGGATGCAGGCCCAAGCGAGGAAAAGGAGATTCATGGGGCCGCACCCACCCTGAGATCAGCAAGCGCCCTGCGCACCTTGCAGACGATCCCGCTCAACTTCGGGAAGGCCGTCGAATCCCGGATGACATCGGCGCTCACCCGCACGGAATCCATGCATGCGAAGAAGAGCAGAGAAATCGGGAAAATCCATCGAAAGCGCATCCGGTAAAAGGTAGAAACTGGCCTACTTTAAGGAGGCCAACTATTCGACCGGCAGTGGCTTTGGTTTTTAGGGAATGCCGCGTTTCGCCCTGAGAGCGCCATCGCAGGATTGCGCCCGCACGAAGGCAGGCCGGTTTAGAGGCCGAGTATTTCCTGCAGGTTTTCCAAACCGGTCACGGAAAATTCCAGGCCTTCGGCCTTCCTATGCATGACTTCCTTCTGAAAGGGCGTAACAACGATGTTTTTACCCCGCGGATGATGCCCGCGGAAAGCCAGGAAATGCTTCGTTTCCAATCCCGAAAAACTCCATTTGCACTCGACCGCGTGGCATCCCTCCCTTCCGGAAGGGAGGACGAAATCCAATTCATGTTGGCGCTTGTCCCTCCAGAAATGGACGGCCTTGGCGGGTATGGCGAACAGGGTGTCCAACACCAGATGCTCCCACAGCGGACCGCAATCCTCGTTCCTCAGATCGGACCATCCCTTCGCATACCGCACGAAACCCGTATCGAATCCGTACACCTTGGGCTGCCGCAGGATCTCCTGCTTCCCTCCGCCGTGGAAATGACGTAACACATGCGCTACATGGGTGGTCTGGAAAACCTCCAGGTAGTTGAGGATGGTCGGGCGGCTCAATCCGCAGGCCTTGGCCAGGCTGGTGGTTTCCATCAGCCCCCCGCTTTGCCGCAGCACCGTCGCCAACAAGCGGAGGAACCCCGCGCGTTTTTCGACCCGGAAAAGCTCCTGCACGTCCCGCGCGAAATAGGAATCCATCCATTCGGCGTAGAATCCGTCATCGGGCCCGGCCGCCAGCAACGCGGGGGGCAGGCCGCCCCGGAACAATCTCTCTTTCAAATCGGCGATTCCGAACGCTTCCAGTTCCCGGAAGAGCACCGGCGGCAGGGTCAAAGTGCGCTTGCGGCCCGTGAGGCTGTCCTTGAATTTCTGCGTCGCCGCCAGCGTCGAGGAGCCCGTGGCCAATATCTTGAGGTGCGGGAACGCATCGGATCCGATTTTCAACACCCGGCTCGGATCGGACAATTGGTGGATTTCATCCAGGATCAGGATCGGTTCTTTCACCGAGGCGAAGAATGCCTCCGAGTCCGCCAGCAATGCTTCCGTGCTGGGCAAATCGCAGTTCAGGTATTTCGCCCCCGTGATCGCCTTGCAAAGCGTCGTTTTGCCCGAACGCCGCACCCCCGTCAACCACACGATGGGCGTCTTTTTCCAGATGAGGCGGATTCGCTCCAGCCAAAAAGGCCTGTTTACCATTTGCAGCTACGTATTACAAATAGTTGAGTGACATGTTGGCTCTTAATTTCTTGCGCCCGGAACTTTCCGTCCTATGTGTCGGGTTGGCAAACTTACATCACTGGTTTAATCGATGAGTTTTTTGGCGAGTTGAGTAATCCAACAGATCCGACCTACAATTCGATTCACACGTTGTTGAAAGACAGCTTTTCTGCTTCGAAGAAAAAATTCAACACTCCAAACTGGGAAAATTCCAGGGAGCTTTTCCTTTTGTTTACTGGTTCGGATCCGTCTCCAAGCTGGGTATGGTCTAGAAGAGGATTTAATATCCAACAATCTAGAGATAGGCTAAACGAAATCCTGAAAGTCCGCCATAGCTTTGCGCATGGCTTGCCTTTGCCTTCCTTCGCTTGGACTACAAGTGGATCCGGGCGGGCCGCATTAACAAACGCGTCAATTTTGGACACAAAAGCATTTGTGAATTTCATCGTTAAACAGACCGATGAATTTTATAAATCAAAACTAAAACTAGATTTCGGAAAAAGTTTGCTGAATTGGTAAATAGATAGACCAATATATTTGGTGAAATCAATCAAAACTAAGACGAGCCAACACGATCACTCAACAACGCCAAGGCTGCCTCCGCGCACTTTTCAGTGCGCTCCGGGGGCTTCGCCCAAATGGCTTTTTAGGTTGCCTTGGCCGTTCAGACAGAGTTTCGAGCGGCGCGAACTTCGCTTGGCGCCTACGTCCGCTTGCTCTCTACTCGTCTTCACGGCATGTTGCGGGCGCTCATTCCGGGACACTTACGGCCCACTCCATTCGCGTCCTCACATTTCAAGCCTAACCAGAAAAGCCGCTTCAGCCGTTGGCTGACGTTGCACCAAACGTAAAGTCAAAATACACTCCGGAATCCGACCCGGCAGGGTCGGCCAAGCGGAAATGGAACGGAAAAGGGATGAAAAAAACCGGAGGCTAGACCCTTATGGGCCTGCGCGGACGGCCGCGCTTGCGCGCCAGCTCTTCCTCGACCTCGGCGCCCGTAGCCCCGGCCTTGCGCCCGAACACGTCCAGGGCGGACTTGCCGTTCGCCGCGTCCTCCCCGATCCCGCCTTCGCCATTCTTCGCCGGTTTGCCCGCAGGTTTTCCAGCCGCTGCGGGCCCGGCCGTGGCGGCCGGGAAAGCCTTCTCCGTCTCCGCCAGCTTGCGCAGCCATTCTCCCGTATAGGAACCGGCCGTGGCGGCCACGTCGGCCACCGTGCCCTTGGCGATCACGCGCCCGCCGGCTTCGCCGCCTTCCGGACCCATGTCCACCAGGTACTCCGAGTTCTTGATGATGTCCAGGTTATGCTCGATGACCAGCACGGTATTGCCCTGGGCCACCAGGGAATGCAGCACCACCAGGAGCTTGCGCACGTCCTCGAAATGCAGGCCGGTGGAGGGTTCGTCCAGGATGTAGAAGGAGCGCCCCGTGGAGCGGCGCGAGAGTTCCGCCGAGAGCTTCATGCGCTGCGCCTCGCCGCCGGAGAGGGTGGTGGCGGATTGGCCCAGGCGGATGTAGCCCAGCCCCACGTCCAGCAGGGTCTTGAGCTTGTTGGCCAGGGCGGGCAGGTTCTGGAAGAAGGCGTGGCCCTCCTCCACCGTCATCTCCAGCACCTCGGCGATGTTCTTGCCCTTATAGTCGATCTGCAGGGTATCGCGGTTGTAACGCTTGCCCTTGCACACCTCGCAGGTCACGTACACGTCCGGCAGGAACTGCATCTCGATGCGGATGAGCCCGTCCCCCTCGCAATTCTCGCAGCGGCCGCCCTTGACGTTGAAGCTGAAACGGCCGGGCTTGTAGCCGCG
Source organism: Fibrobacteria bacterium (assembly GCA_035275285.1). Taxonomy (GTDB): domain Bacteria; phylum Fibrobacterota; class Fibrobacteria; order UBA11236; family UBA11236; genus Chersky-265. The sequence goes on from DATENA010000342.1 coordinate 18,191, forward strand.
GATCTTGGATTCCTGGGTCATGGCGAACAGGTTGCGGATCTCGGCGAACAGGCCGGTGTAGGTGGCCGGGTTGGAACGGGGCGTGCGGCCGATGGGCGATTGATCGATGACGATGGCCTTGTCGATGTGCTCCAGGCCCTTGATGGCCTTGTAGGCGCCCGGGCGCGCCTTGGCCTCGTGGATCTCCTTGGCCAGGATGCGCGAGAGCACGTCGTTGACCAGGGAGGACTTGCCCGATCCGGAAACGCCCGTGACGGAGATGAAGCGCCCCAGGGGCAGCTCCACGTCCACGTTCTTGAGGTTGTTGTGCGAGACGCCGGAAAGCTTGAGGGTCTTGTCCGTGCGCTCGGGGACGAAGCGGACCTTGAGCCCGCGGATCTCCTCCAGGATCTCCCCGAGATCGATGCGGCGCTTGCCGGAGAGGAAGGCGCCCGTGTCCGTGTTGCCGGAGGCGATCAGGAGGTCCGGGGCGCCGCTGAACACCACGCGGCCGCCATGCTCGCCCGCGCCGGGACCGATGTCGAGCACGTAGTCCGCCTGGCGGATGGTGTCCGCATCGTGTTCCACCACCAGCACGGTGTTGCCCAGGTCCCGCAGGCGGTGCAGGGTCTTGAGCAGGCGATCGTTGTCGCGCTGGTGCAGGCCGATGGACGGCTCGTCCAGCACGTACAGCACGCCGGAAAGGCCCGTGCCGATTTGCGAAGCCAGGCGGATGCGCTGGGACTCCCCCCCGGAAAGGGTGCGCGCCGTGCGGCTGAGGCTCAGGTAATTGAGGCCCACGCTCACCAGGAAGGTCAGGCGCCCGAGGATTTCCTTGAACACCTGCTTGGCGATGGCGCGCTCGTTCTCGGAAAGATCGTCCTCGCGCGGATCGATGGCGGGGATCTTGAAGAACCGGTACAGGGTGGAGTCCGCCGCTTCGGCCGCCTCCCCCGCCTCCTGCAGGGCCTTGGTCCAGTCGAAAGCGTCCCGGATGGACATTTCGCCGATGTCGGTGATGTTCAGGCCGCGGATGGTGACGGTCATGGACTCGGGCTTGAGGCGGTAGCCCTTGCAGCCCGCGCAGGGCTTATCGTCCATGTACTCTTCGATCTCGCGGCGCACGAAGTCCGAATCCGTCTGCTCGTACTTGCGCTTGAGGCTGGAGACCACGCCTTCGAAGCGGGCCTGCCAGGTGTTGGATCCGTCCCCGCCCCATTTCACCTTGTAGCGTTCGTCGCCCTTGCCGTTCAGCAGGATCTCCAGGTGCTTCTTGGACAGGTTCTTGATGGGCGCGTCCAGGGAGAAGCCTTCCGCCTTGGCGATCTGCCTGAGCAATTGCATGGGCCAGGAGGCCTCGTTGTCGGCCGATCGGGCCCAGGGCAGGATGCCGCCGTCGTTGATGGACCGCTCCATGTCGAAGACGGACTTGGGATCCACCTCCTTGATGAAGCCCAGGCCGTTGCAGGTCGGGCAGGCGCCGTGGGGCGAATTGAAGGAGAAGGTATGCGGCTCGATCTCGGAAAAGGATTTCCCCGTGGCCGGATCCACCAGGCGCTCGGAGAAGAAGACGTCCTCCTTCTCGTCCACCAGGTTCACCAGCATCTCCCGCTCGCCCAGGTTCAAGGTCAGCTCCACGGAATCCGTGAGGCGCTTCTTGGCCTCGGCATTGTCCCGGGTGTCCTTCTTGATGACCAGGCGGTCCACCACCAATTCGATGTTGTGCTTGACGTAGCGATCCAGCTTGATCTTCTCTTCCAGCTGGTAGACCTGGCCGTCCACGCGGGCGCGCACGTAGCCTTGCGCCAGGTAGCGCGTGAACAGCTCCTCGTAGGTGCCCTTGCGGTCCTTGACCAGAGGGGCCAGCAGCATGATCTTGACGTCGCCATCGGCCTTGTCCGGTTTCTCGGCCTTCTTGGCGTCCTTCGGCTTCCGGTGCGGCAGCGCCAGCACCGCGTCCACGATCTCCTGCACGGTCTGGCTCTTGAGGCGCTTGCCCGAGGCCGGGCTGCGCGCGTGGCCCACGCGGGCGTAGAGCAGGCGCAGGTAATCGTACACCTCGGTGATGGTGCCCACCGTGGAGCGGGGGTTGTGTCCGGAGGATTTCTGATCGATGCTGATGGCGGGCGAAAGCCCTTCGATCAGATCCACGTCCGGCTTTTCCATCAGGCCCAGGAACTGGCGGGCGTAGGCGGAAAGGGATTCCACGTAACGGCGCTGGCCTTCCGCATAGATCGTGTCGAAGGCCAGGGAGGATTTGCCGGACCCGGAAAGGCCCGTGATCACCAC
>DATENA010000343.1:0-3892 GCA_035275285.1 Fibrobacteria bacterium
ACAAAAAAAAATCTTTGCCGTTGATCCCGGGATCGGAATGATCTTAGAATTGCCGGCCCTTTTTCCGCGGCCCTTATCCGGGCCCGGAACGCATCCCGGGAGCCGCTTCGTTCCCGATCGGCGGATGGTTTCGCATCGCGCCGGACGCACCCCAAGCATCGCAAATCCGGGCCTTCCCGCGCCCGGGCGAACGGCCCGATCGGCGCATCCGCCCGGCCGCGCTGGGCTTATGGAGCTCATGCCCGCACGGCGCGGCCGCGGGACCGGAAAGCGGGCGGAAAGCTAAAGCCGGTGGAAAGTTAAAGTACCGCTTCAACTTTTCCGATGAAGGATCATGGCTCGCCGCCCCTGCGCGGCAGCCGCCCGGGAACGGGCGACACATGGGGAGAGGGAAATGATCCGCAACGCCACCAACGCTCCGTCCACCGGGGCGGAAATCGCCAAACCAGCCTTAAACTCCTCAAAGGACGATCCGAAGGGCATGGCGCGGGAAGGCGCGCCGGGCGCGCGGGGAGCGGACCGGCGGGCGCCCGATGGGAGCGGCGAAGCGAACGGCACCGTTTACGCGTCCCACAATGAATCCCTCTACCTGAAGTACACCAGCCGCGACGGGGACGTGCTCGAACTGCGCGCGGAAACCAGCGAAGAATCCTATTCCAGCGAGACCGTGCGCTTCGGCGCCACGGCGCGCGCGCAGGCCTCGGGGACTGCGGACGGCCAGGATGCGCGGGAAGCAGAAACGGCCGGGAACGATCCCAAGGCCAAACAGCTCGCGGAATTGCGCGAGTGGGCCAAGCAGGTGGAACGCGAACTGCGCCTGCAGCAGCACGAATTGCTGGAGCGAATCTTGAAGCAATCCGGCAGGCGCGTGGACTCCGGGGACGGCAAGTTCCTGGTATTCTGCATGCCCTCCCCGGAAAAGGACGCCGAATCGGCCGCATCCGATGAGGAAGCGAACGTGCCGCCGTACTGGAACGCGGAGAACACCTCGGACAGGATTGTGCACTTTGCCACGCAAATGGCGGAAATTTCGGGCCTGGATCCGAAGGAATTCGCGGAAAAGATGAGGGAAGCGGTTGGCAAGGGCTTCGATCAAGCCGCGGAGGCCACCGGGCCGCTCACCGGCGCCGCGGGAAAGCTGAACCGGGACACCCGGGAACTGGTCTTCGCCAAGCTTTCCAAATGGCTTGAAGCCAGGGAATCCGAGGAATATAATCAGGGGGCCGAAAACCCTGCCGCAGCCCGCGCCGAAAGCGCCTCCGGACAGGGCTGAAGCCCCGCACCGACGCGGGGACATTGACTTCAACCGCGGAAGTGCCCCATGGAATTGAGAATCACCAGCAACGAGAAGATCGCCCTGTTCATAGTGAAGGGGAAGATCGGGTGGGAAAATTCCCGCATCCTGGACACCCAGATCCACAAGATGGTGGAGAAGGGCTGCTCGCATATCATCTTCAACCTGGACGAAGTGACCTTCCTGTGCAGCGGCGGCATCGGCGCGCTGGTGTACAACATGAAGAAGGTCCAGGAGACCGGCGGCGACATCTACGTCGTCTCCACCTCCGACTACATCCAATTCCTCTTCGCCACCATCGGCTTCAACATCATCTTCAGCGGACGGATCTTCAAGTCCTTCGAGGAATTCGGCGACAAGGTGCTGCAGCCCAAGGGCCTGGCCTTGAACCTGTTCAACGCCGGGTCCACCGTCATCAATACGGAAGAACACCGGTTCCAGGACGGCGCCGCGAAAAACGCGGCGTGAACGAGCGCCGTCCCTGCCCGATTGAAAACGCGGCGTAAAGCCGCTCCGCATCCTGCCCTCTCGCCTCCCGGGGCGAAAAAAACTATCCTTAATCCATGGTACAGCCCGCCGTGGTGCGCGAACCTCTGAAATTCAAGGCCATCCTCCAGTCCCGCATCTGGGGCGGGGACGGCCTCCACCGCCTCCTCGCCAAGGGCCGGGCCTCCGACAAGGACATCGGGGAATCCTGGGAGCTTTCCGATAGGGACGACAACGCCAGCGTGATCGCCAGCGGTACCTTCGCGGGCAAGAACCTCCGCGAGCTGTTCTCCATCCATGCGCGGGACATACTCGGCAGCCAGTACTCCCCCACCCTGGCGCGCTTTCCCCTCCTCTACAAATTCATCTTCGCCCGGGAAAACCTCTCGGTGCAGGTCCACCCCGGCGACGGATCCGCCTTGGGCGAGTCCAAGACCGAATGCTGGTACGTCCTGGACGCGCCCGCGGGCGCCGAGCTCATCCTGGGCATCGCCGGCGGAGGGAGCCGGGAAGAGGTGCTGGCGGCCCTGCGGACCAAGGAATGCCGGACCGTGCTCAACAAGGTGCCCGTCCGGGCCGGCGACATGTTCTTCATCCCCGCCGGCACCGTGCACGCCATCACCGCCGGCCTGCTGCTGTACGAAGTGCAGCAGAACTCGGACACCACCTTCCGCCTGTACGATTGGGACCGCCTGGATCCGGCCGGCAAGCCCAGGCAATTGCATCTCGATGAATCGGCCCAGGTCCTGGACCTCCGCCGCCACGACAAGCACCGCATCCCGCCCCTGGTCATCAGGCGCCCCACCCATGAAGAGGAGTTCCGCGTGGCCTGCCGGCACTTCGCCGTGGCCAGGCTTTCCAAATGCAAGGGCGCCGTCCCCCTGGCCAACCGCGAACGCTTCCGCGTGCTCACCTGCATCAAAGGGAGTTTCGAAATGGGCTGGGACGGCGGTCAGGCCATGCCCATCGCGCTGGGCGAGACCGTGCTCGTGCCCGCGGCCTGCGTGAATCCCAAACTCAGGGAAACGGGGCCGGATTCCGAAGTGCTGGTCAGTTACCTTCCGGTGCTGGGCGAGGAAATCTACGCGCCTCTCAAGGCCGCCGGCTACGGCGATCAGGAGATCCGGGATCTGGGCGGTCTCGAAGGCCTTCCCTGATCCGTAACCGCCATGGTTCCCGATCCCGCGTACCGGCGGAAGATCGGAAATCCCGGTTCCGGAAAACTTCCTCCCGCATTCGCCCCGCTAAAAAATTGACACGGCGCGGGATGAAATTTATCTACTTCGCCAAGTCGATCATTCTACCGGTTGTCCGGAGGAAACCGGTCCAGGCAAGGGCCGTTCCATCCGGGTCGTGAATGCATGGTCTTCATCCACTCGAAAAGGAGCCCCCTACATGAAGAAGCTTTCCTTGTTTGTCCCGCTAATCCTCGCCCTGACCGCCGCCGCCCATGCGCAATTCGAAGGCATCGGCTGGGACGGCGACAATAGCGAATTGGTCGGCCGCATCGGCCTGGGCGGCTACAACCATATCGAAGCCGGCGCCAGCTTCTTCTACAACAATGACGCCGACGGCGACGCCAAGGCCAACGTCACGGCGTCGGGCCGCTTCCTGCTCGCCTTGCACTCCTGGGAAAAACTGACCGGCTACCTGCACGCCGGCGCCTACTTCCGGGACGATTCCCCCGGCACCACCAAGGGCTCCTTTTCGGCCCGGATCGGCTACCAGCCCGAAGTGGTGCTCCTGCCCCATTTGGCCGTTTCCATGCTCTTCGGCGCGAACATCCAGTTGGTGCCCGATTTCGTATTCGCCACCGTGGGAAACCGCATCAGCATCGTGGACGGTCTGAACTTCCGCATCTTGTTCTAGTGCCGTGACATTCCAATTGCGGGACGAAGGCGGCGAGGGTTTACTCCGGTGCGCATTGACAAGAGCACGGGCAGGGAGTGTCACGGAGAAGCGGCCCCGCCTCCTAAGAGTAAGCAACCCCGGCACGGCGGGATTGCCTAAACTAACTTTTTTGGCTTCCACCCTGGCAGGGAGTACAACCGATATAGGATTGGAGGCATTTTGACCCCGTCTAAGAGTATGGTGGTGGCAGAGGGCATGAAT
>DATENA010000344.1:0-4241 GCA_035275285.1 Fibrobacteria bacterium
AATTCATGCCCTCTGCCACCACCATACTCTTAGACGGGGTCAAAATGCCTCCAATCCTATATCGGTTGTACTCCCTGCCAGGGTGGAAGCCAAAAAAGTTAGTTTAGGCAATCCCGCCGTGCCGGGGTTGCTTACTCTTAAGCGACTCAAGGTCGAGGTAATCGATTTATTCTACCAGCATAGGGTCGATACCGAGGTGCCGATTGAGGATGTGGCCGGGACGGTGAAAGATTTGATCGGGGAAGGCAAAGTGAAGTATTTCGGACTTTCGGAGGCCGGAATCGGGACCATCCGGCGCGCCCATGCCGTCCAGCCGATTACAGCTCTGCAAAGCGAATACTCGCTGTGGTGGAGGAAGCCGGAAGACGAGATACTGCCGACGCTGGAGGAACTGGGAATCGGATTCGTCCCCTTCAGCCCCCTGGGCAAGGGTTTCTTGACGGGAAAGATCGATGAAAACACCGTCTTCGACAAAACGGATTTCCGCAATCTCGTTCCGCGCTTCACCTCCGAGGCGCGCAAAGCGAACCTTGCCATGGTCGAATTGCTGAACCGAATCGCGGAACGGAAACAGGCGACGCCGGCGCAGATCGCGATTGCATGGCTTCTCGCAAAGAGGCCATGGATTGTGCCCATCCCGGGGACCACGAAGCGGAAGAGGTTGGAGGAAAACCTGGGCGCAGCGGATTTAGAACTCACCGGGAATGATTTACGGGAGATCGAAGACGCTTCTTCGAAGATTCGCATAGAGGGCAATCGATATCCCGATAGCTTGGAACAGCGGACGGGCCGGTGAAGTGGGCCTGGGCAGGCACCTGGATCCTACTGTGTTCCACTTTCGCGATGGCGGAGGCATCCTCGCCGGACCGGAAATATTTGATAGCCTACCTTTCCCGAACCAACAACACGAAAGCCATCGCGGAAATAATCCATGGATTCGTGGGCGGGGATCTTGTCGCATTGGAGTTGCTGAATCCCTACCCGAAAGAGTACAAGAAAATCGTGGATCAGGTCGCGAAAGAAAATGAAACCGGCTTCCTGCCGCCGCTCAAAACCCGGATTGACGGCATGTCAACATACGATGTCGTCTTCGTGGGTTTCCCCACCTGGGGCATGGAATTGCCGCCTCCCGTTAAAAGCTTCCTGTCCCAATACGATCTGGGGGGCAAAACCGTTGTTCCATTCAATACCAATGCAGGGTACGGAGTCGGGAATGCAATCCAAACCCTGAAGGCCCTGTGTCCCCGAAGTGTAGTCCTGGATGGATTTTCGACTCAAGGCGGCGTGGAGCGGGACGGGATCTCTTTCGTTATTTCAGGCCAAAAAGAAAAACGGATACGGGCTGAGGTAAAGCAGTGGTTGCAAAAAATCGGAATGTCTTCTTCCCATAAGCTGGAACGAAATAAGAAGCTCCGGTTCACGCCGGATTCCATCGACGGTAGGGATGACGAAACTCAAATCCTTCGCTAGCGTGCTTGGGAATTAACCCTGAAATCGGCCCAATCGACCGTTGACGGATTGTACCATATAACGTACAATATAAGGTACAAAAAGGGGTCAAAATGGAACGAATTGAGCTCGATAAGGATGTGAAGCCGATCAGCGAGTTTAGGGCGAATGCAACCAACTTGATCGAGCAGGTCAACAAGACAAAACGCCCCTTGGTCATCACGCAACATGGGAAAAGCTCTGCCGTTCTTCTGGACGTCAAAGAGTACGAAGCGCTGCTGGACAAAATTGAACTTCTCTCTGATTTGGCGGAAGCCGAGGAAGACATCAAGAATAAGCGGGTCTATTCCACCGATAAAGTCAGAGAGATGCTCGGGAAAAGAACCAAAAAATGAAGGTTCAATGGACCCGGGTTGCGTATAGGCGCTTGGAAGAAATCTACGCCTACATCGAAAAGGACAGCCCGGCGAATGCGGCCAAATGGTCCGACAAGCTGTTGAAGAAAATAGGCGGAATTAAGGCTTTTCCTAAAGCCGGGCGCGCGGTGCCTGAATTAGACTCGGTAAGCGCAAGGGAAATCATTTACGGCAATTACCGGATCGTCTACAAAATCAAGGACGAATCGGCCTACATAATGACCATTCGCCATTTCAAGCAAATCCTCCCTCTCAAGGAATTGGAAGAATAGATTGGCCATCTCTCCTTGTTATTCCTGGACCCGGTCGAATAGACGGTTGGAAATCGGCATTCTTCCGAAAGGAAAAGGGTGAAGGCGGCTTTTCCCCCGAGGCCGCCTTCGCCGGTTTCAGGTCTTCTCCAGGACATTCACTCCGTTGAACAGGTAGGCCTGCTCCTTGTTGCAATCGAAAGTGCACCCGTTGGAAGCGACAAGGACATGGATGGGGTTTCCGCGCGCGGTTATGCGCACGACCTGCTTGGGAGCGATATACCGCTCTTCGTAGCGGACCCAGCGCACGGCGTCCAGTTGATCGAAGGTCTGGACATGGATCCTCTGGTCGGTATCGTTGTACCATGTCACGAAACCTTCCGCGGGATGGCGGAGGAAATCGAAGTCGGCGATGAGATTGGCCGCCTCTTCGGTGATCGCCTGGCTCCCGAAATTGACCAGGTTTTCGGTCCCGTCACGGGATCCCTTCGGATTGCCATTGCCGTTTCCATTGGAGATGGACCGGATAGGCACTACCGTGGTCGGGATGAATATTCCGGGAACCAGCCATGCCATGCTGATATACACGCCCATGCCGCGGTCCAGACCGCGCAGGAGGCCGAGGGCGCCGGCCACGAACGCCGCGGCCAGCGCGACAAAAGGGGCTGCCGGTCCCGTTTGCGTTCCTACCGTCGCGATGATGGCATTGATCGGATCGGCAGCGCCTAGGAAGATCTGCAAATCCTCATGGCTGATCTCGATATGGAATCCCCACCAGAAGGCCCGGGCCACGGTACCGCCGCGGGAACCGCGGACCAAGGCCTCTTCTCGCCCATGTGTTTCGAAATAAGCATTTCCCGAATAGCCGGGATGGTTCCGGGCGGCGCGCGAATCGGCAGGCAGCCGCCTGACCACGGCCGCCACGGAGTCGTCTTTACCCGGGTGGCGCCTGAGGAGTTCAGCCCGCACGCTCTCCCAGTTGTCATAAGGGCTGGGCTTCCATAGAGTCGGCTTGGCGGCCGGCGCCGGAGGCGTCGCGTTCTCGGTACCCTTATGAAGATAGGGGCTCGACCACAGGCTGCGGGGTCCGTCGACGGTGGGCCTCATGCGGTATTCCTCCAGGTCAGGGAGTATCTCGTCGCGGAGTTCCCGGACCGAAGCTCCCGGGGTGGACTCGAGTTGATCCAGCCAGTGATGGGTGAATGCGCCGTTCCAGCGGCCGCCGAATTCGGTATCGGCCGCGGTTTCATGGGATTCGCAGGCGGAAATGAAGAGGGAAACCGGGCCCAGGTTCCGCACGGAGCGCGGTTTGCCGCGTTTGCCGGCAAACCGCTTTTTGAGCCCTTCGGGGGGCAGAAGCCGGCGGGGTTTCACGTCCTTATTCATCAGCCGCTTCATATCTCCGGAATGGCAGGCGTCTATCACCATGGTAACGCGCACCCCCTTGGGAGTGCGGTCGAGTACATCTTTCAATTCATCGTCCCGGATGGCGGAATCCGGCTCGTCCCAATCGAAATCGATCGGGCAGAGGACCTCGTCCAACCCGTCGGCCTCCCCGGAATCCTTGGATTCCATCTGGGCGCCATGGCCGCTGAAATGGAAAAGAAGGTGATCACCCGGCTCGCTGCCGCCGATCATGTCCCGCAGGGCGTCCAGCAAACCGTTCTTGGTCGCCTGCTTGTCCAGCAGCAACTGGATGGAATCGGTGCGATACTCCCTTCGTGTCACCAGGTATTCCGAGACGTCACGGACATCATTTATGCATCCGTTCAGCTCCGACTGAGGGTACGAATTTATGCCTACGAGCAGCGCTTTGATCATGATTTCTCCTCCTAAACAGGATTGATACTGCCTTGCTTTCCGAGCGGAAGCGGACAGGCCGCTTCAGCGAGTGAGAATCAAGCAAAACCCGGAACGTCCGGCAGCTGACAAAATGCTGACATGGCGGGAGGGGATCGGACCGGGCCCGTCGTGAACAGTGGGCGGACTAAGGGTCCGTTAAGAAATAACTGAAGCAGTTCGCCGCCCATCTGAGGGCCATCTTGGCCCGATCGTCAATCGCAAAACCTTCGACATAGCGCTGCTATGCCTCAGGTTTTGCTCAATCCGATCGGGCCAATCTGAC
>DATENA010000345.1:0-5327 GCA_035275285.1 Fibrobacteria bacterium
GAATACATCGTGTCCTTGCTCTGCCTGGACAAGGCATCCGACGCCTGCCGCATGCGGGTGATCGATTCCGCGGCCTTCCGGGACGAGGCGGCGGAGGAGTTCCTGCGCGCCTACCGGGAGGAGCAACTCGGGCCTTTGCGCGTCCATCCCGAAGCGGGATTGGGCTGGACCTCGTATGTCCGGCAGCCCACGTCGCCGGATATCCCCGCGGAAACGGGGATCGCCCTGTCCGTGCAAAGGGTGACCGTGATGCGCCCGGACCGGCCTTGCGTGCTCAACGGCAGTTTCCGCCTGCCGGCGCGGGCGCTGTCCCCGGCATCGGCCCCCGCCTCCGGCCGGGATTCCCGGGCGCAAGCGCCCGCGGCGATCGTATCCATCGGCCTGTTGCTCACGGGGTCCGTGAACGCTTCCCCTGTGGTGCTGAATCTCAACGTGCCGAGCCATGCGCCTTTGGAGCAGGTGGGGGAGGAAACCTTCGCCACGGGTTATTTCACCCTGGACCTGTGCGCCCACGCTCCTTTGGCAGGCGTCGCGCAAACCTATTTCCTCTACGCGTTCTCCGGCGAGGTGACGGCTGGTCCGGCCTTGGCGGCTTTCGTGAATCCGATCCTGACCTGGACGACCCGGGAAGGGTTCGCGCGGCAAGCCGAGACGGCGGTCCATTGACACCGTCTTGCCCCCCATGAAAAAACTGGCCGCCATAGGGGAAAAACCTTACATTCCATGGAAGCATCACGGCATCCAATTCCCATCCAACGAAAGGAAATGAAACCATGCCCAGTACCATCAGACTGCACCGCGTTCTGCGTTCGACGCCGGAAAGGGTTTACAAGGCCTTCCTGGACGCGGACGCCAAGGCCAAATGGCTTCCGCCCAACGGTTTCACCGGCAAGGTCCACCATTCGGACGCCAAGGTCGGCGGCACCTACAAAATGTCGTTCACGAATTTCACGACGGGGAACGGCCACTCTTTCGGCGGCACCTATCTCGAATTGACGCCGCACGAGCGCATCCGCTATTCGGATAAATTCGACGACCCGAACCTGCCCGGGGAAATGCAGGTCACGGTCACCTTGAAAAAAGTATCCGTGGGGACCGAGGTGAACATCGTGCAAGAAGGCATTCCCGATGCCATCCCCGCCGATGCGTGCTATCTGGGCTGGCAGGAATCGCTCATCCTGCTGGGGAAACTGGTCGAGGCCGAAATCCCGGACTGAGGGACGCGGCCCTCAGTTCATCTTCTTGATTTCCGTGAGCCGATAGGCCAGGGTCCGGGCCGGTTGGCCATGGGCCCCGGGGTCCCAGGCCACGGACCCTTCCTGGCCGACCGAGGGCTTGCGCAGGAAGCCGTCGAAGACCGGGCTGCGGGCGTAGTCCTGCAGGCTCAGGGAGCCGTCTTCCTTCGCTTGGGCGAAGAAGATCACCGGCACCTCCGGGGGCGCCAGGTTCCCGTCGGTGGGGTAGGAGTGGACCGTGGCCGCCACCACGTTGTCGCCGATGAGGTACAGTTCCAGGCGCATGCCGAAGGTTCCCCTGGCCCAGGATTCGTCCACGTCCACGGAGAACTCGTAGGTTTCCCGCATCACGTCCTCCCCCTCGCGGTACGGCACGGCCGTGGCCTTGAGGAAAGGCACGTGGACGTAGGTGGATCCGTCCGGCGCCTGGAGATCCCCGTTGAGGCTCGCGTTGCCGCTGTCCAGGTCCGCCTCCGTCAACCGCAGCGGCCTGAGGAACCGGAACCAGGTGCCGCCGTTGTTCTTGCGCACCAGGGCGTCTTCCGACGGGCCTTGCAGCAGGGATTGGGCCGGCTCGGTGACGTAATAGGGATTGTCGCTGTCGGGGAACAGGTGGCGCGCGATGGGCCCGTCATGGGTGAATACCGTATCGCCCCCCGGCAGAGGAATGGCGGCGCGGACGCGGAAGAAAGGCGCCCAGTTGATGACGGCCCAGTGGTAATCGCCGGTGTCGCGGAGGGTGAAGGGCCGGCTGGAAGCGATGCGCTCGACGCTGGCGGGGCTGCAGAAATCGATGTAATGCGATCTCCAGGCCGGATCGCGGGCCAGGGTCGAATCCACGGCATTGAAATCGCCCAGGTCCTGCGAGAACAGCGGCAAGACGCCGGAGGCTCCCGACCAGCCGCTGCCGCTGGTGGTGAGGTCCTTGGCCAGCTGGATATATGGGAAACGGCCACCTGGAAGCTTTCCAGCCCCGCGCTCCCGCTGGCGCCCACCCGGCCCAGGCCGGTTTGGGCCGCGCTGATGGAAGGAACCAGCCGGATGCGGCCGCCCTTGGACCCGGCGGATTCCGGCGAAGCGCCGGAATCGAAGCATCCGGAGGCGAAGAGGGCGGCAAGGCATCCCAGGCAGGCAATTCCGGTATCGAGTCGCATGCGGTGTCCGAGCACCTGCAGGTCCTGCGCAAGGCGAAGCTGGTGCGCGAGGAGGCCCGGGGGCGGGAACGCTATTACCACCTGGATCCGCGCCCGCTCGCGGAGGTGGATGCGTTCCTGGAGGCCCTTACCCGTTTTTGGAAGCAGCGCATGGCCGCGCTGGAAGATGTGCTCAATGAGGAGGCGAAGAAATGAAGGAACCCGGGATCATCAAGCTCGAACACGTCTATCCGCATGCGCCCGCGGCCGTCTGGAAAGCGCTCACGGACCCGGCCCTGCACGCGCGCTGGTGGGCCGCCGGCGACGTGCGCCCCATCGTCGGGCATCGTTTCGATCTGGACATGGGCCCTTGGGGGAAGCAGCCCTGCGAAGTGCTCCAAGCGGATCCGGAACGCCTTTTCAAGTACCGGTTCGCGACGGCCAGCCTGGATACCTTGATCACCTGGGAGTTGATCCCGGAAGGGTCGGGCACCCGCCTCCGGCTCACCCATGAAGGGTTCGACCTGGATTCCCCCCTGGGCCTGCAAGCCTTCGAAGGCATGAAGCCGGGCTGGGCGAAGATTCTGGAGCGGCTCGCGGCGATGCTGTCAGCGCCGTTGGCCACGTAGGATTTTTCATCGCCCGGCTCATTGAGCCATGTTCACTACTTCAGCTCGTAGGCACCCATATCCGAAAAGGCCCCCTGCGGACGCGCCACGCCCCGTTGATCACCGGACATGCCGTAGGCCGAAACCGCCCGGTCCTTGGCGGGGCTGCCTGCTTGCAGGGAATGGGTCAAGGGATGCAATTCGGGATATGCGCCGCCATTGTCGGCCAAGGCGTTCAGCAAGGGATCCTGGTTGGCCACGTCGTCGGCATCCTCGAAGATGTCGGTGGTGCCCGCCGGGTTCTGGACGAAATTTTCGTGCCAACCGAATACGCCGCTGGAATGCATGCTCCCATGAAAGTCCGGCTCCGGGGAATAATTGGTGCGGGCCGTGTTTTTCCCGATCAGGCTCCACCTCCATGCCCAATCATCCCCCCACTCCGTATACACGCCGCCTCCTTGGGAAGCGCTGTTTCCAGCTACCGTTTGGAATTGGAATATGGCCTCGCTGGAGATCGCGAACAGGGCGCCGCCCCTCCCCATGACCGCCGAGGTTCCCGAAGCAGACGCGCAAAAGGCCGCGGTGCATGCGCAGGACGGGGTGGTGCACCCGGCGAGATTACCGCTCAGGGTATTGTTGTTGTTGTTCACCGAATGGCCGATGGTGTAGATCCCTCCTCCGTCTCCGGACTGGCCAACCGGGTAGAGTTGGAATTCGGAAAGCTGCGTTGCACCCGGATCGCCGGCATTCTTGGTGATGAGCAAGCGATAAGCTGAACAGGCGGTGGTGTTTTGAAACGCCAGACCGCCATCTGGACCGAAATTGAAACCCTGACGGCGCGCCGTAAATCTGAATCCGGTGATGGTTTGCAGGGTACGCCAGCTTCCATTTGAATAACCCTGGAACTTCCAATCCATGGGATCGCGCCCGGAAACGTCATTGGCCGAGGTGATGGAGTACGACGAGACAACCTTGGAGGCCCCCGCACCGAAATTATAGGTGATATCCACGGGTTGGGCGACGGAAGGGACTATCCCGCCGCCGCACCACTTGGTGGCGAAAGTATCGTCGAAGGCTTGTCCCGCGCCTTCGCCCGAAGAACAGGCCGACGCGTTGGTCGAAGCCGTGCCGCCCGAAGTGAGCTCGGTGGCGACGGCTTTGTTGCCCGAAAACGTGGTGTGGGAGGCGGTGAATTCGGGTTGGTAATAAGTCTGGGGAGTCGGGGAATACCCCTTTTGGTGGTAAACGCCGCCGCCTTGCCCGGCAACGTTGCCTTTGACGGCGGAATAGTGGATGTCCGTCTGGCCGTTATTATAAACGCCGCCGCCGCGGAGCGCCGCGGTATTGTTCTGGATGACGCATCGCTGGAGGATAAGATGATCGCTGTACGTTCCACTATTGTTATAGATGCCGCCGCCGCTTTGGGTGGCCGTGTTGTTCTGGATCTTCACGTTCTGCAGGATAACGGCCCGCGATGACTCGGTGTACAGGCCTCCGCCGAAAGGGGCCGTTCCCCCTTGGATGGCCCCTCCCGTCAATCTCAATTCGCCATGGTTTTGGATGACGCCGCCCAAGCGGAGGGCATAAGTCCCGCCTTGGAAAATGACATTGGTTCCCGTCACGGTGCCCGAGTTGACGAGGGCCTTGTCGGGAAGCCCGGACTTGACCCTGACCGTGAGTCCCCCGCTGGGGCCGGTGAGGGTGAGAACGCCATCGCTCGAAACGCCGAGCGGGGTGCCGGTCTCCTCGATGACCACTCCCGCATCGGAAGTGGAAATCCCCATGTTGGTGCCAATGGTCAAGTCCGTGGCCATCTGGAAGGCGGTGTTGGCTCCTTGGAGCAAAATGGTGCGCGTTTGGCCTTGGGGCACGCAATCGGAGTTGACCGGGCCCTGATGCATGGAGATGATGGCCTCGGTCAGGTTGCATTTGCCGTCCTGAGCAACCGTGGTCAACCCCGCGGCGCTGGCCTTGACGACATAATCGGCCCGGACGGAGCAGACCAGGCCGGCAAGGGCCAGGGTCGCCATCCTCGCGTGCGTGGTAAAGCCCGCACCGCGTTTCAACGGAAATATCCTCATATTCATAATCCTCCCCTTGATTTTTTGGTATCCGCTTGCTTCACTTCATTATTGATGGCGCGCCTTTTTCGAAGACATCGGTTGGATGCATGGCCGCGGGGATTTGTATCATCCCAGGATACGGGTTAAAGGCTAAGGGTCCGTTAAGAAATAACTGAAGCAGTTCGCCGCCCATCTGAGGGCCATCTTGGCCCGATCGTCAATCGCAAAACCTTCGACATAGCGCTGCTATGCCTCAGGTTTTGCTCAATCCGATCGGGCCAATCTGAC
>DATENA010000346.1:0-24819 GCA_035275285.1 Fibrobacteria bacterium
GTCAGATTGGCCCGATCGGATTGAGCAAAACCTGAGGCATAGCAGCGCTATGTCGAAGGTTTTGCGATTGACGATCGGGCCAAGATGGCCCTCAGATGGGCGGCGAACTGCTTCAGTTATTTCTTAACGGACCCTTAGCCTGTACTCCCGACCAAAGGCGAATGACCTCGAGTTGTCTTTTGCCTGTACGCCCGACGATAGAAGCCTTGGGTAGACCACCGATCCCCTGCAGCCATCCTCTCAAGCCCTCCCTTTCTTTCCCGAACCGATCTTCGCTTTCCCCCCATAGAACCCGAAGAGGCTGCCGCAAACGCCCCCGATGATATGGGCGAATTGCGAGATGTCGTCTTGGTCGAAGGCCTGCACGGCCTCCTTGGCCAGGAACAGGATCACCACCAGCACGAAGGTGAGGGGGATTTCCCCTTCCTTGTGGTTGGTGAAGGAGGCCAGCAGGATCATCATGAAGACCAGGCCGCTGGCCCCCAGCAGACCGGTGGTGAAGAAGGCCGCGTTGAGCAGGCCCGTGACCAGGGCAGTGATCAGCATCATCTTGGTCAGCGATGCCGAACCGTACTTCTCCTCCAGGATCGGCCCGATCAGCAGGATGACGGAGAAATTGGCGGTGAGGTGCGCCCAGTTCTTGTGGCCCAGCACGTGGCTGATCAGCCGCAGATAGAAAAGCGGCGAAGACCACCGGAAGCCCGGATAGGTGGCGAACAGGGCGGGCGTGAGCCGGCCGCCCGCCAACCCGTCCGCGGCCAGGATCACGCAGGCCGCCAGGGCGAACGTGAGGATGACGGGGGAGTTGTAGGTGGGTCTGAGGGGGAGGCTGAATCTACCCATCCGCGGAGGGCGCCCGGATCAGGTCCGGCCGTGGATGAGCTGGTAGGACAGGATGCCGTGGGCGACGGAGACGTTGAGCGACTCCACTTTGTTCTTGAGCGGGATCTTCACCACCGCGTCCGCCATGTCCAGGTAGGTCGCGCCCGTGCCGGCGCCTTCGTTGCCCATGATCAAGGCCACCTTCTTGCGCAGCTTGGCCTTGTCCAGGGTGATGGGCGCATGGGACGAGGTCGCCACGATGGAGAACCCCTTCTGGCGCAGGAAGTCCATCTTGCCCCCGATGTCCTCGCCCGTCTCGAAGGGCAGGCGCAGCAGGGCGCCCACCGAGGAGCGCACCACCTTGGGGTTGTACGGATCGCACGTGCCCTTGCCCATCACCACCGCGTCCATGCCCAGCGCCAGGGAAGTGCGGAGGATGGCGCCCACGTTGCCGGGATCCTGGACCGCGTCCAGGATGGTGACGTACCGGGCGGTGTTCCAGTCGGGGCGCAAGGTGGCGAAGTTCGCCACCGCCAGGACGCTCTGCGGCGTTTCCGTATCGCAGAGGTTACGCAGGTCGTCCATGGAAATGGGGATGGTCTCGATGCGGTGCTTCTTGATGACGGCCAGCAGGTCCTTGTCGTCGAAACCCTCGGCCAGGAAAACCGTCTGGATGATGCCGGTGGAGACGCTCAAGGCGTCCGCGATGTTCTTCGCGCCTTCCAGCAGGAACTGGCTTTCCTTCCAGCGGCCCTTGTCGGTCTTGAGGGGCAGGAAAGGCCGGATCTCCGGGGACACCGGCTTGTGGTCCCCGCCCGCCCGTTCGACGGTGCGCATGGCCCGCGGCGACGGGGCTCCCGGCCCGCCCGGCCGCGGCACGTATCCTCTGGGCGCGCCGGCTCCGGGGAATTCCCTGGGACCGCGCGCGTCTCCGCGATCGTTGAACTTTCCCGCGGCGCCGGCATTGCGCGCGCCCGTGTCGCGGGGGCCCGCGTTCCTGGGGCCGCGGGGCACGAAGCCCTGGTCGCGGCCGCGGAAGTGTTCGCGCTGGGGCAGCTTTTCCCAGCCGCCCCGGGTTCCCTGGCCGCCGGGCCCGCGGGGGCCCGCTCCCGTGCCTTTGCGGTCGGGGAAGGGACCTTTGCCTCCGGCTTCGCGCGGCGCGTCTTTGTCCGGTGCCGCGGGCGCGGGCCTGCGCGGCGCGGTCTTGAACGCATCGGAACGCGGGGGCTTGCCTACGATCTTCTTGCCCCGCGGGGGCTCGGCGGGCTTGCCGGCGCGGCCTTCGGCTTCGGCGCCGGAACCGGCGGCCGCGGAACCGTCCGCGAATCCGCTGAGATCGAAATCGTCGTCATTGTCGCCGGGATGGCCGCCGGCGCCGTTCTGCTTGGTCCCCATGCCCGGCTCAGGTCGACTTGGGATTGAGGTTGATTTCGCCCATCAGCTCCACGGCCTTCTTCTGGATGCCTTCGGCGTCCATGCCCAGGATCTTGTGGAGCACGGGGATTTCCCCGTGGGTCACGAATTCATCGGGCAGGCTGATGTGGCGGACGGAAAGATCGAAGCCCCCCAGTTCGTTGAGCAGCAGGGCCACGGCCTGGCCGTAGCCGCCGTGGGCGATGTTGTCCTCGATGGTGAGCACCGCGCGGTGCCGCGCGAAGAGCTCCGCATAGGCTTTGCGGTCCAAGGGCTTGGCGAAGCGGGCGTCCACCACGGTGGGGCGGATGCCGTCCTTGGCGAGCAGCTCCGCCGCTTTCCTGGCGGGGGCGAGCATGTTGCCGATGGCCAGGATCAGCAGGTCCTCGCCCTCTTCCGCGATCCTGGGCAGGCCCATGGGGATTTGCTGGAAGGGCAGCTTCTCGTCCGGCGCGCTGGCGCTGCCGCGCGGATAGCGCAAGGCCACCGGGCCGTCGTCGTACTTGATGGCGGACCAGAGCATGTTGCGCAATTCCTTTTCGTCCGAAGGGGCCATGATCACCATTCCGGGGATCATGCCGAGATAGCTGAGGTCCATGACGCCGTGATGGGTGGGGCCGTCCAGGCCGACCAGGCCCGCGCGGTCGATGGCGAAGATCACGTTCAGTTCCTGGATGGCCACGTCGTGGACGATCTGGTCGATGGCGCGCTGCAGGAAGGTGGAATAGATGGCGACCACCGGCTTCATGCCCTCGCAGGCCAGGCCCGCGGCGAAGGTCACCGCGTATTGCTCGGCGATGCCCACGTCGTAGACGCGCTGGGGGATTTCCCTGGCCATGATGTTGAGGCCGCAGCCGTCCGGCATGGCGCCGGTGATGCCGATGACGCGGCCGTCCTGCCGGGCGATCTCCAGGAGCGCGTCCCCGAACACCTGGGTGAGGCCGGGGGTCTTGGCCGGCGCGGCCTTGGGCTTGCCGGATTCGATGTCGAAGGGGTTGGAGGCATGCCATTTGATGGCGTCGGCCTCGGATTTGTCCCATCCGTATCCTTTGGTGGTGACCACGTGGATGAGGTTGGGTCCGGGGCGCTTCTTGACGGCTTCCAGGATCTCGATCAGCTCTTCGATGTTGTGGCCGTCCACGGGGCCGAAATACCGGATGCCCAGGTCCTCGAAGAACCCCCCGGGCAGGAAAATCTTCTTCAGGCCTTCGTCCACCTTGCTGGCCAGCTTCTGCAGGTCCTTGCCGCGGGGCAGCTTTCCGGTGAGATCCCAGACCTCTTCCTTGAAGCGGTTGTAGGTGGGGTTGGAGATGATCCGGTTCAGGTATTTGGAGATGCCGCCCAGGTTCTTGGCGATGGACATCTTGTTGTCGTTGAGGATGAAGGCGATCTTCTCCTCGATCTCGCCCGCGTTGTTCAGGGCCTCGTACACCATGCCGCCCGTCATGGCGCCGTCGCCGATCACGGCGACCACGTCGAAGTCCAGGTTCTGCTGGGTGCGGGCCACGGCCATCCCCAGGGCCGCGGACAGGGAGGTGGACGCATGGCCGGCGCCGAAAGCGTCATACTCGCTCTCGTCGCGCTTGAGGAATCCTGAAAGCCCGCCGAACTGCTTGAGGGTGTGGAAGTCCTTGTAACGGCCGGTGACCAGCTTGTGGGGATAGGCCTGGTGGCCCGTGTCCCAGACCAGCTTGTCCTTGGGGGTGTCGTACACCTTGTGCAGGGCCAGGGTCAGTTCCACCGTGCCCAGGCTGGAGGCGAGATGGCCGCCCTTGTTCGCCACCTGCTTGACGATGGTCTCGCGGATCTCGTTGGCGAGCTGCTTGAGTTGTTCGATGGACAGTCCGCGCAGATCAGCGGGCGAATGGATGTTTTCCAGCATTATCGGTTGGCCTCTGGGCTCAGGGAGCGGATGCTCAATGCACCCGGGTGGTGATGTAATCGGCGATCAATTCCAGGATGCCGCTTTGGATGGGCAGCTTCCGCAATTCCAGCTTGGCCTCGTCGACCAATTGCCTGGCCATGTCCTTGGAAGCGGCGATGCCGACTACTGCGGGATAGGTGGCTTTGCCTTTTTCCAGATCGGAACCGGCGTCCTTGCCGAGCGCTTCCGTCGTCTGCTCCAGGTCCAGGACGTCGTCGACGATCTGGAAGGCCAGGCCGATGTTGTTCCCGAACGCGCCCAGGCCGGCTATGGCTTCGTCTTCCGCGCCGGCCAGCTGCGCGCCCAGGACCAGGGAGGCCTCGATGAGCGCGGCGGTCTTGTGCCGGTGGATGTAGTTCACGGTTTCCAGGCCGACCTTCTTGCCCTCGCTCTGGATGTCCACCACCTGGCCGCCGAGCATGCCCTTGGTGCCCAGCGCGCGCGCCAGGGTGGCGATGCATTCCGGGCGCCCGGTCTTGGCCAGGAGCTCGAAGGCGTAGACGAGCAGGGAGTCCCCCGCCAGGATGGCGATGGCCTCCCCGAACACTTTGTGGTTGGTGGGGCGGCCCCGGCGGAAATCGTCATTGTCCATGCAGGGCAAGTCATCGTGGATCAGGGAGAAGGTATGGGTCATCTCCAGGGCGCAGGCGGCCAGGAGGATGGAATCGCCCTGGCCGTGGCAGGCTTCGAAGGATGCCAGGGTCAAGGCGGGACGCAGGCGTTTGCCGCCCGCAAAGGTGGAGTAACGGACCGCTTTGTGCAGGTCGGCGGGAGCCTCGCTTTCGGCGGGCAGGTATTTCTCCAAGGCGGCGTTCACGCGCACGGAAGCCTGCTTGAGGTAATCCTCCACCGTGACCGCAATTTGGTTTTTTGAGGCTGACATGCTTCCTTGGGCCGGCTGCTAAGTAAAGAAATACACGATTGCCGAAAAAAAGGCCCCTGGAAAGATACAAAAAATGCCCGGCAA
Source organism: Fibrobacteria bacterium (assembly GCA_035275285.1). Taxonomy (GTDB): domain Bacteria; phylum Fibrobacterota; class Fibrobacteria; order UBA11236; family UBA11236; genus Chersky-265. The sequence goes on from DATENA010000346.1 coordinate 5,127, forward strand.
TCTGAGGGAAAGGGCGCCGGAAAGCCCATAACGCCGCTGAATTTGGAACTTTACCGGCCACGGGGGGAGCGGCCCGAAGGTTTTCAGCCCGGCGTCATCTCCGCAAGCGCAGCCTCGGCGCTTTGCACCGTGTTGGTCAGAAGCATGGCGATGGTCATCGGCCCCACCCCACCGGGCACGGGCGTGATATAACCGGCCTTCTTGGAAACGGACTCGAAGTCCACGTCCCCCACCAGGCGGAAACCGGATTGGGTCTTATCGCTCTTCACCCGGTTCACGCCCACGTCCACCACCACCGCGCCTTCCTTGACCATATCCCCCGTGATCACGCCGGGCTTGCCCATGGCGGCGATGATGAAATCCGCCTGCCGGGTATAGGTCCCGAGATCGGGAGTACCGGTATGGCATACGGTCACGGTGGCATTGGCGAAGGCTTCTTTCTGCATCAGGATGTTGGCCACGGGTTTGCCCACGATGTTGGAGCGCCCGACCACCACCACGTGCTTGCCTTCCGGCGAGAGATTGTAGGCCTTGAGCAGCACCTGCACGCCCCAGGGGGTACAGGGCTTGAAGCCGGGGCGGCCGAGCACAAGATTCCCCAAGCTGATGGGATGGAACCCGTCCACGTCCTTGCGGGCCGAAATCAGGTTGAGGAGTTTTTCGGAAGGCAGATGCGAGGGCAGGGGCAATTGCAACAAGATGCCGTGGACCGCCGGATCCCGGTTCTGGCGCTCCAGATGGTCGGCCAGATCCCGTTCGGAAATATCGGCGGGGAAGCGATGGGTCCAAGCCTGGATGCCGGTTTCGGTGGCAGCGGCATCTTTGGAGGCCACGTAGACCTTGGAGGCGGGATCTTCCCCCACCAGGGTCACGCTCAAGCCGGGGCGGATGCCGGATTCGGCGAGCTTGCGGACCCGATCCTTGAGGGCGGAGCGGATGTTTTCTGCGGTTTTTTTTCCGTCGAGGAGGATGGCCATTGGCAGAGTCTACTTTCCCCTTGCGAGAGGCAGAGTTTCAGTACCCCCCCTTATCAAACCATGCAGGCGGATTTCCCGCATACGGCTTGCCGAAGAACTCTTCTGATGTTGCATTATATCTCCTCCGTCCTATGCGAACCCGAATCACCTCGTTCCTTAACGAACGGCCCAGACGGGTCTTTCCTGCTCCGTATTCTCCCTTGCAAGCATGCCGCTCTCCGTATCCCGGGGATGCTCTCCGCATGTATCGCTCCGAACCTTGAGCAGGGAGAGTCTGCATTTTCGTCAGGACGCATCATGGGGGTCAAATTAGAAAAGAGCGAAGGGGAATGGGCGGAACCGGGGATTGGGAAGAGGATTGGCGGTTTAAACTTGCCCCCCGGGGGGAATTGGCCCGTTTTCTTAAATTTCGCAGCAAACTCCAATATAATAGAGACCCTTTGAAAAGAAGGCTTACCGTTTACCCGAAGGATTAATGGCCGGGATTCCCCCCCGGACATGGCGAGCAGGCTCGTATAGAACCCTCTCCGATCTTGGGCAGGCCGGAGAGGGTTCAGCAGATGAGGATCGCCTCGATCAGGGCGAGTACTGTTGGATCACTCCGGTACCATTTGTGGCCAACTTGCCGTAACTGGTAAGATAAAACTGGTTGGAAGGGGAGTTGATCACCATGCCGATGAGGGGCGGCGCGTTGTTGGAAAAGCTACCGGGTATGGTCAGGAAACCCGTTGTCGAAAGTGCCACGGAATTCGCACCGGCCAACTTGAAGGTCAGGCCGGAAAAAGCGGTTCCGGATTCACCTCCCGAAATACCCACGGTGCCGTTCGAGGCAAGGACCATTTTCTTGGTTCCCTGGTATTTAAAGGTCAGGCCCGAAGAGGGCATGGCCATGCTGGGCATGCGTGACAGGGTTTCTTTCACCGGACAATAGTCGGCGCAGGTCCTTCCGGCGGGAGGGGTGCATTCGCTCGGTTGAGGACTGCCGGCCAAAGGTCCGTTGCACCCTTCCAGCCTTCCCTCTACCGAGGCTATCGAATACTTGTACTCCGCTCCCGGACGAGTATTCATTTCGGCATTGGCGATTGGATCCAGGTAACTTGTACACAGTGAACGCGTATTTACCGCCGCTTCCAGTGTAATAGACGCGATAACGGACCACGAACAGGTTTCCGACCCGGCTATCTGCATCGATTTTCACTCCTTGGTAATACTTATTGTCGTACCCATTCTGTGTGGTGCCGCCATCATCGCCCCTTGCAGTGGAAAGATTCAGAAAAAGCGCGCTCTTCCGTTCGTTGAGTCCGATAACCTTGTCTCCTACGGTGGAAAGTGGCGTCAGCAAGCTCAATTCGACCTTATCGAAGACCTTGCAACCCCGCAGTTCGCGGACCTCGAGCTGGAAATAGTCACCGTTGGCGTCATTTCCGAAAGATTGGTGTAGCGATTGTTTGCGCAATCATTCGTATAGTACGGCATATACCGGTAGGGATTTTTCGAGTCACGCATCTCCCGGTTGGCCGCCAGATCGATTTTGTCGGCATATACGGATACATGCAAATGGGGGGTGTAATTGCTCTGGTTCGGACTTTGAATATACGCGGTCCCAAGGCCCACCCCGCCTGCATATTGGTTTCCGGCTTGGACGCTTCCAGGTTCAATATGAAAATAGAGGGCCTCTTTGACCTCATGGATGTCCTTCAACGTCTCCAGTTGTATGTACTTCGCGCCCAAATTTCCGCCGATCCGCTTCACCTGGACCACCATGGTGGTGATGGGTTGCTCAGGGTAAGGCGGCCAGATTACGTTGAACCCCGCTGCGCCGTACGAAAAATCCAATCCGGAATGAAACCAGGTAGTGGGCCATTCCCGGGGCCCGAATCCGCTCGTCACTTCGCTCCAGGAGAAATAGCTTTGCGGCCAATTCAACTGTTTGTACCAATCCCCGCCGAACGACGACGTTGCGCCGATCAGCCCGAATGCAATGATCAACAATCCGCGTTTCAGCTTCATAATGGCGATCCCTTTTTCATTTCGTAGACGCCCGTTGCCTTATTCCTGGATACGAAAAACCCTTTCTTATTTCTGGCGAAGATCAATTCCTTGGTATGCGTCCGTCTCGCACCGGTACTCCGGTTCCAGATCACGCTCCCCGCGAGGTCGTCTTCGAAATCCAGGATCAGATTCGAATCGACCGCCAGGGAATGCATCACGCGGGATCCGGTATTGGGGGCGCGGGACGTGACCTTCATGCCCGACTCCAGATGTGCCAGCTCGAATACATTTTCGGCCGTCGATTTCGCCGGATTGGATCGGCGCCACCCGGATTTCCACTGGTTTACCACGATGCCGCCTTTGGAAATGGAATACGAATTGATCCGGCTCCCCTCGGAGAAATACTCCAGACCCAGATCCGGCTTCAAATGGAACAAGGCGTTGGAAGTCTGCCGGGGATCCTCTTTGTCGGGGTCGATTCCCAGGAAAAACATGCCGGTGTTCTCCATATCCGGCTTGGCTTCCACTTCGTGCGGGTTGAACTGAAACGGTTTGCCCGAGGTGGAACGGAGAGGCTTGGTGGCAATCACGGCACCACCCTTTTCGAGATCGAGGAGGTACGCTGTCGGTATCTCGGCGTTGAAATCGATGTAAGCAATGCGATAGTCGGAAACGAATTGCGCGGTGAAGTTCGTCGAATTCGACGGCAGCTTTACATCCACGTCCGTGATGGACGTACCCAAGTGAACCACCTTGAATTCGCCCAGGAGGCCTTCGCCGAACCGCATTCCCGAGACCAGAGCATAGTCTCCGTTGGCGGAAATCGCCATCTTATCGCCGACAAAGGGTATTCGGTGCTTTTCCAGGCCCGTCGGGCCATAGAGGATTCCAATCTGGGTGATATGCGCACCATCCGCACTGGGAATGGCGACGTTTACCGAAAGGAGCAATTCTTTGGTCTTGGACATGGAGGCGGATTGTACCGCGAAGTTCCCATCGGTCACCTTGAAGACCAAGGACCCGTCTTCATCGTACACGAAAAACTGCCCCACCTGACCGCTCGCGTCCGACACCAGGCTATGGATCAGGAAGCGTTCGCCCAGATCGATGAAATCGCTAAAAGCCGGGGAAGCGGCAAAGGCTGCGGTTTTCCCCACCTGTTTTGTGCGTTCCTCGAAATGAGATAGCCCTTTCAATTTGCTGAATTTAAAATCCAGGCTTTCCTTTACCGATCCTACCAAGGGATTTTGAGGCCCGCGCAAAACTCCACTTGGGTCGGTTGGTGCAACAGGCGCGGAGGATCCCAGTTGGGACGTTTCCCTTTCCTTGTTCCTTTTGGTTTCCTCTTCATCGTTCGCCCGCTGTTTCGCTTCGTTTTTCAGCATCTCCAAATATGCGGGATCAGGCGCATGGGACTTCCGGTAAAACACCGTATCCCTATCCTTCGCTTCCACCTGGCCCAAGGCAAGGGCCAAGGCTAACAAGCATGCAAATTTTTCCATGGCGTGCAAAATTTCACCAACCATGATTACACCGATTCGGATGCTGTCAACTCCGGTCATTTGAGCGCCCATGGAGCGGCTAAACTGACTTCCCGGTTGGACAGCCTTATAAACACGTTTACCTTCCCCTGAATCGCACTGAACCGCTTGGAGACCTCGGGTCCGATCAGGACGATAGACCGGCGGATGCTTTGCCTTGCCTCGACGGGAACCAGGCACGGGAAAGAGGGATGGAGACGGGGAACCGGAGAGAGGAAAAGAACTCCGCCGACTTATGGCCCATTATCTCGGACCTTGTGATCAAAAGTTTAACCTACCCCATCCAGTTCGCGCTTCCCCTCTCTCATCCGGCCGGAGGCCGGGTGCCGGGGGCTTGCGCTAGTTGAACGGAAATGCGGTTTTGTTGATCTAGGTTTGTAAGGCCGAGACGCATGAGGCCTGCGACGGAGTTCTTCCTTCCTTCCTGGATCGGGTCGATGACCCGCCGGGTCAATGACCCGCCGGGTCGAGCGCCCGATCCAGACTTGCATTCAGCGACCGCGCTTTCTCTTGAAGCCGGTTTTGCTGTTTATCGAATTCTTCCACTTTGGCCCGGAGCTCGAAAAGCTCTCCGGCCAGGTTCATGGCCGCCAGCACCACCACGCGGAACTTGTCCACGTTGATGCCGCCTTTTCCCATTTCCCTGATTTTAAAATCCAAATATCCGGCCACGCGTTCAATGGTTTGCGGGCTCTGATCGGATTTCACTTGGAAGGTCTCGCCGCAAATATTGACCTTGTAGGAATGTTCCAATGCTGTCATGGGACGATGCGGCCTCCACAACCCGCCGCTCCCGGCGGGCGCTTCTTAATATACCACCGGGCCGGCTTCGGGTGCCAGCGTATCCGGTCCGTTTTCAGGCCAGGGCGGTGTCCAGGCGGCCCACAAGGTCCCGGATTCTCTCGCCGACCAGGTTGATATTGTCGGACTTGCTATTGATCTCATGGCGCAATCCCGCCAATTCCTCATCCTTCTGGGCCAGGGCCTTTTCCAGGTTTCCGGCCCTTTCCAGGGCGCCGTGCAATTCCGACTTGAGTTGCTCGCGCTCCTGCTTCAATCCATCGATGATGGAAACGGCATGCTCTACCTTGGCGGCCAAAGCGTCGAATTGACTGAAGTCCATTTTTTCTCCTGTTGAACCGGTGCGGCCCGCTCCCGAACGGACGAAAAGCTAAACTCCGGAAAGGGCCCTGTCACTCCCTTAAAAGCTCACTTGAAGACGATCCCCGAATCCTTCCCCAATTCCTGGTTCAGCTTCTCCTGAGCCTTGTTCACTTCCTCGTCCGTGAGGGTTTTTTCGGCATGGCGGTAGATGAAACTGTAGTGCAGCGCCTTTTTTCCCGCCGGAACGCCGGTGCCGCGGTACACGCTGTTCAGCCGCACTTCCTGGAGAATGGGGATGCGACCCACAGGCATCCGGGAAAGGATGTCCCCGTGGGTGCGGGAATCGTCCACCACCAGGTTCAGATCCCGGGAGACCGCGGAGAAGTGGCCGAAGGGGGAGAACTTTTTGTCCCTTGGGAACGCCGCCAGGAGGCCGGAAAGGGAAATTTCCGCCACCAGCACCGGCCCCTTCAAGTCGAAGCGGCTTTGCGTGCGGGGATGCAGGACGCCGAAGCCGCCGATGCGGTCCGCGGGACGCGGCGCGGCCTTCTGGCCCGGGACCCGTCGGCGGCCGTACAGCACCTCGCTGCCCGGAACGGCCGGCGCCAGGTCCGCCAGGATGCCGCCGGATTCGACGGGATGCAGGTAGGGCTCCGTTCCCGGGAAAGCGAAACGGGCCTCGATTCCCGCCGCGGCCAGCAGGTTTTCCAGCAAGCCCTTGAGGTGATGGAACTCCACCGGCCCGGCGACGGACGCGTCCGCACCCCAAGGCCGGCGATCTGTCCAGTCTCCCGCCAGCACCAGGTACAGCATTTCCTCCTCCATCACCCCCGGCGTGCGTTCGGAACGCTCCCCGGGCAAATGGTAAAAGGACTTGGCGATTTCGAAGAAACGGATGTTCCGTTCCTGGTTGTTCTGGTTGTAGGCGGCGGCATGGAGCAGCGCCGGCAGGGCGGTGGTGGGCAGGATCTCCCACTCCTCGCTCAGGGGATTGCGCAGCGGAACGAAAACGCCGCGCGGATCCTCCGGGGCCAGGCCCAGCTTGGCCAACGCCTTGCGCGACGAGAAGCGCAGGTTGAGCGTCTCGTTGAGGCCGGCATCGCGGAGATGGTGCCGCAGCTTGCGCGCCAGGCTTTCCGGGGCGGGCAGGGCCTTGTACCCCAGGGGCAGGCTCGGGAGGATCACTGGGATGTTGTTGTAATCCCCCAAACGCGCTATCTCTTCGATGAGATCCGCCTCGCGCTCCAGGTCCCCGCGGAACCCGGGCACGGCGAAAGCCAGCGCTTCTTCTCCATGCACTTGCGCCGCTTCCCGGAGCCGGAGCCCGATGGATTCCAGGCGGCGCACGCATTCTCCCTCCCCGATGGCGGCGCCCAGCAGTTTTTCCGCGCGGGAGGGCCGCACGTAGACGATGCGCGGCGCCTGCGGATGCTCCGGGGAAGCCTTCTCCAAGCGGCCTTCGGCCACCTTGCCTCCGCACGTCTCCGCGATGAGCCCCGCCAGGTAATCGCTCACCCAGGCCGTGTTCAGGGGATCCACCCCGCGCTCGAAGCGGTAGGAGGAATCGCTGGAAAGCCCGTGGCGGCGGCCTTGGCGGCGCACCACGGAAGGGTTGAAACAGGCGACCTCGAGGAAAATGTCCGCGGTCGAATCGCTCACTTCCGAATCCTTGCCGCCCATCACGCCGGCCAGGACCATGGGCCCTTCCGCGTCCGCGATCAGCATGTCCTCGGCCGTGATCGCGCGTTCCACCCCGTCCAGGGTCGTGAGCTTTTCGCCGTCCCGCCCTTTGCGGACGACCACCTTGCGGCCGCGGATCCGGCCCAGATCGAAGGCGTGCGACGGCTGCCCCAGTTCCAACAGCACGTAATTGGTCAGGTCCACCACGTTGTTGATGCTGCGCTTGCCGATGGACTTGAGGGCCTTGACCAGCCAATCCGGGCTCGGCCCCACCTTGACGCCCTGGATGACGCGCCCCACGTAGCGGGTGCAGCCCACGGTATCGTCCAATTCGACGCCCGCCAGCCCGGAGACGGCCGGCCCCTCTTCGCGGAGGGAAGAGACTGGGTAACGCAGGGGTTTCCCCTTGATCGCCGCCAGTTCCCGGGCCACGCCGACATGGTTCAGCGCGTCGGGGCGGTTGGGGGTGACGTTGATCTCATAGACCACGTCCCCCAGGCCCGGGATGCGGTCCATGGGCAGCCCCGCGGGCGTGGACGGATCGAGCACCAGGATGCCGTCATGGCCGTTCCCCAAACCCACTTCGTCCTCGGCGCAGATCATCCCGTGGGATTCCTGCCCGCGCAGCTTGGCCTTCTTGATCTTCAGGCCCGGTTCCCCCGGGGTCCGCCCGGGAAGCTCGGCTCCCACCTTGGCCAGCAACACCTTCTGGCCCTTGGCCACGTTGGGCGCGCCGCACACCACCGGATAGGTCTCCGCCCCGTCGGTCACCTTGCACACGCTCAGCTTGTCCGCCTCCGGATGCCGCCCGCACTCCAGCACTTCCGCCGAGACCACTCCGGGCAGCCCGCCCAGGATGCGCATGCCCTCCACCTCCAGCCCCAGGGAGGTCAGGGCCTTGGAAAGCGCGCGCGGGTCGTCGTCCGGAACCCCGTCGGTGGAGCCGGAAAGGTCGACGTATTTCTTGATCCAATTGAGACTGACTTCCATCGATTCCTCTGTATTCTATGCTGCGAAGGCAATGCTTCGGTGGGCCTTTACCATCCGGGTCGGGAGTACAGGCTGATGCCGACGCCCTGGTCCCGCCCCTGAAGGTCGGGAGTACAGGCCGATACCCTGTATCCGCGGCTGCGCCCTTCGGAGTCGGGAGTCGGGAGTTGAAGAAAAGAGGAAGGACCTGGAGGTGTCGATTGAGCATGCCGCATGCTCTCTCTTTTCTTCAACTCCCGACTCCCGACCCCCGACGTGATGCCAATCGTGGCACCAATGTTTCCGAACCCGAAAATGCCCGTATGTCCAGTATTCCCCGTATTCAAAACTGCCTCAGAAACCTGTTATCATTCCGCGTCAGGTAACTGATGTCCGGAATCCCATACTTGAGCATGGTGATGCGATCGATGCCGAACCCGAAGGCGAAGCCCGTGTACTTCTCCGGGTCCCAGCCCACCTTGCCGAACACGTTGGGGTCCACGCTGCCGCAGCCGCCGATTTCGATCCAGCCGGTCTGCTTGCAGGTGCGGCAGGGGGTTCCGGAGATGTCGCCGGAGCCCTTGCAGAAATAGCAGGACACGTCCATCTCGGCCGAGGGTTCCGTGAAGGGAAAATAGCTGGGACGGAACCGCATGGTGGTTTCCGTGCCGAACATGTGCCGGGCCCACAGGAAAAGGGTGCCCTTGAGGTTGGCGAAGGAAATGTCCTTGTCCACCACCAGGCATTCCACCTGCTGGAACATGGGAGAATGGGTGGCGTCGTTGTCCACGCGGTAGACGAAGCCGGGAGCGATGATCCGGATCGGGGGCTCCCGGTGCGTTTCCATATAATGGACCTGCACGTTGGACGTGTGGGTGCGCAGCACCACCTTGTCGTCCACGTAGAAGGTATCGTGCATGTCACGGGAGGGGTGATCGGGGGGGATGTTGAGCGCCTCGAAGTTGTACCAATCGTTGTCCACTTCCGGGGCCAGGGCGAGCTCGAAGCCCAGGCCCTGGAAGAAAGCGATGATCTCCTCGCGCACCTGGGTCATGGGATGCAGGGAGCCCAAGGGCAGGCGGTACCCGGGCAAGGTGGCGTCGAGGGTGGAGCCCGCCAGGCTGCCCGCGATCTCCGCCTCCTGGATCTTCGCTTGCAAGGCGCCGAACCTCGCCTCCGCGTAATCGCGCAATTCGTTGACCAGCTTGCCGAACTCCGGGCGGGCCTCCGGGGCCAGGGTCCCCATGGAACGCAACAGACCGGAGATATCGCCTTTCTTGCCCAGGTATCGGACCTTGAGATCCTCGAAATGCCTGGACAGGGCCTTCGCGCCCTCCCCCTCCCCGCCCGCGGCCGGCGCGCCGGGAGAGACGAGGGTCTCGAGCTTTTGCATGTCCCCGTCCAGGCGGACGCGGATTTCTTCGATGGGCTGCATAGGTTTGGAACACTCCCGGCTTGCCGGGAGCGCCCCGGCGGAACCGGGAAAAATATAGCTAACGGCCGCGGCGGAACGGCGCCTCGCATCACCGGCAGCAGGGAGGAAGCCACCACGATGAAGCTCAGGAACAGGGGGAAGCCGGGTAACCGGGGCGCCGGAACCGGACATTCCCGCGCGGAACGCGGGACGCGAACGAAAAGGCCCGGGAAGGGATTCCCGGGCCTTTTCAAAGTGCGCAAGGCGCGTTTACGGGGCCAAGGGCCCTGGGGCCTACTTCGCCAGGCCGGCGGCTTGCACGATCTTGCCGAAGGCGGCCGAATCCGAGAGCGCCAGGTCGGCCAGGATCTTGCGATCGAGGCTGATGGCGGCCTTCTTCAACCCCGAGATCAGGCGGGAGTAAGTGGTGCCGAACTCGCGGGCAGCGGCGTTGATGCGCACGGTCCACAAGGTGCGGAAAGCGGCTTTCTTGTCGCGGCGGTGGACGGTCGCGAAGACGCGCGACTTGTCGACGGCTTCCTTGGCGAGCTTGAGATTGGATTTCTTGCGGCCGTAGAACCCACGGGCTGCCTTGAGGATCTTCTTGCGGCGGGCGCGCGAGGCTACTGCTGGTTTGCTTCTGGGCATTTCTCTGTCTCCTGATTTCTATGCGCTCAGCCGCCGATGGCGAGCAGGCGCTTCATGCGCGGTTCTTCCGTGGGGCCGACGTAGAAATTCCCGCCCGCACGACGCTTCATTTCGGGCTTCTTCTTGCCCATGATGTGGTTCTTGTTCGCACCCTTGCGCTTGAGCTTTCCATTGGCGGTGACCTTGAACCGCTTCTTCGCTCCGCTGTGGGTTTTCATCTTCGGCATGATTGACCTTCCTTAATATCGCTGCACTGAAACTCTAAGCTTGCCCGGCCGGGGAAACTTCCCGGTTTTCACCGGTTTCCTTGGCCGTAGCGTCAGGCGCCGCTTTCACTTCCGCTCCCGCCGGCTTCGCCGCCGGGGTCTCCCCAGGCGCCTTAGGCTTCGGCACGGACGGAACGTGATGCTTCACCGGTCCGAAAATCGTGGTCACATTGCGACCTTCTTGTATCGAGCCCGTTTCCGCAAGGCCCACACCAGCCAGGTCCACGACCATCTTTTTCAGCCACCGGGAACCGAATTCCATATGGGCCATTTCACGGCCGCGGAAAACCACCGTGGCCTTGACCTTGAAGCCCTTTTCCAGGAATTCCTTCGCCTGAACGAGGCGGTAATTATAGTCATTTTCTCCCGTTTTGGGATGGAACTTGATCTCCTTGACCTTGATGATATGCTGCTTGGCCTTGGAGGCCTTGGCTTTTTTGGAGATTTCGTACTTGTACTTTCCAAAATCCATGATGCGGCATACGGGAGGCTGGGCCGTAGGCGACACCTCCACCAGGTCCAAGCCTCTTTCTTTGGCTTTTTCCAGGGCAATGGGTACCGTGAGCACACCCAACTGTTTTCCATCGGCGTCGATGACACGAACCTCGTACGTGCGGATATGTTCATTGATGCGGATGGTTTCTTTGGGGGCGCTAAAAAACGGTCTTCTCTGCAATCTCTACCTTTCGATGAACTTAAAAATGCAACACTGCCTCCGGATATAGCAATCCGGAGGACATTGTCGTCCCGGGACTTATACGCCGCGGGAGGAAATCTCCAATTTAAATTTTTCCAGGGCTTCGTCTAAGGAAAAAGCACCCAAGTCCCCGGTTTTACGCTTTCGAAGCGATATTTTGCCCGATTGTAACTCTTTATCGCCTAAAATGACCAGGTAAGGAACCTTTTCCCGCTCCCCCTCCCGGATTTTAAATCCGATTTTATCGTTCCGGACGTCGACTTCGGAAAACAGCCCGGCGTCGAGAAGTTTCCGGTTCAGTTCCGAGGCCGCATCCACGAATTTCTCGGAAACGGGCAGAATGCGGATTTGCTGGGGATTGATCCAAAGAGGCAAATCCCCGGCGAAATTCTCGATGAGAATGCCGATAAAACGCTCCAAAGAGCCGAAAACGGCCCGATGCAGCATGACGGGGGCGATTTTTGAGCCGTCCGAAGCCACATATTCCGCGCCCAAGCGGCCGGCGGTGTTGAAATCGACTTGAATGGTCCCGCATTGCCAATGCCTTCCCAGGGAGTCCTTCAAGGTGAACTCCAGCTTCGGGCCGTAAAAGGCGCCTTCGCCGGGATTCATCTCATAGACCATGCCGGCGCGCTGGCAGGCTTCCTTCAGGGCGGCCTCGGCCTTGGCCCAGACCTCGTCCCCGCCCACCCGCTTAGGGGGGCGATCGGCCAGCTTCACGATGATTTCCGAGAACCCGAAATCCGCATAGACTTCCTGCAGCAGGCGGCAGAAGTCCGCCACCTCGTCCGCGATCTGTTCCACGGTGCAGAAGATATGGGCATCGTCCTGGGTGAAGCCGCGCACGCGCATCAGGCCGTGCATCACGCCCGCCAATTCATTGCGATGGCATTTGCCGAACTCGGCCAGGCGGATGGGCAGGTCGCGGAAGGACTTGATGCCCTGCTTGAAAATCTCCACGTGGCAGGGGCAGTTCATCGGCTTGATGACGAACTCGCGGTTCTCGCTTTCCGTGAAGAACATCAGGTCCGCATAATTGGCCACGTGGCCGGATTTGACGAACAGGTTCTTTTCCACCACTTCCGGAGTGCGCACTTCCTGGTAGCCGCGGCGCGCCAGCTTGGCGCGGATGTAGTCCATCAGTCCGGTGTACAGGCGCCAGCCGCGCGCATGCCAGAACACCATGCCGGGGGAACCTTCCTCCAGGTGGAAATAGTCCAGCTCCTTGCCCACCTTGCGATGGTCGCGCTTTTTGGCCTCCTCCAATTGGAAGAGATGCTTTTCCAGGTCCTCCTTGTTCAGGAAGGCGGTGGCGTAGATGCGCTGCAACATGGGGCGCTTCTCGTCCCCGCGCCAATAGGCGCCGGCCACGGAAAGCAATTTGAAATGGCCGAGCTTGCCGGTATTGGGCACGTGGGGACCCCGGCACAGGTCCGAGAAAGGGCCCTGCTTGTAGAAGCTCACCTTTTCGTCGGTCCATTCCTCCATCATCTCGACCTTGTAGGGCTCGCGATGGGACGGATCCTTGAAATAAGCGATGGCCTCCTGGCGGGCCATTTCCGAGCGTTCCACCGGGAAATCCTTTTTGACCAGTTCCTTCATTTTCTCTTCGATGGCCGGGAAGTCCTCGGGACTGAATTTATGGGTCGAATCGAAGTCGTAATAGAACCCGTTCTCGATCACGGGTCCGATGGTCAGCAAGGTTCCCGGAAACAGCTCCGTCACGGCCATGGCCATGAGATGGGCCGTGGAATGGCGCACGATTTCCAGGGCCTCGGGATTCTGGTGGGTAAGCACCCGCAATTGGCCGTCTTCGGTCAGGGTGTGGGACAGGTCCAGTTCCTTGCCGTTGTAGTAAGCGGCCAGGGCGCTCTTGGCCAGGCCCGGACCGATTTTGCGGACGACGTCGAGGATGGTGCTGCCGGATTCCACCTCCAGAACGGAGTTGTTGGGCAGGGTGACTTTGAGAATGGACAAGGGAACTCCCTAAAGAGGCTGCGACAGGCGCATGCGCGCCTCACCGGGACCTCCGAAACCCGTAAAATTAGAAAGAGGGGGCCGGGAATGCAAAACGAGGGTGCTGCGGCCGTTCCCGGGTGCACCCTTATTCAAGACGGCGCATCCGGTTTTTCACGGTACAAAACGGGTGGGCTGAGCATCCAAGAGTCAGAAGCAGTCGCTTTGCTCCGCCTGGTCGGGACGGCGGCTAGGTTCCTGATGGGATTCGCGGCGGGTGCCGCGCGCTTCCGAGAGGCGGCCGTGACATCTTTTTCTCCAGCGCCGGCGCTGGCCCGGGAAAAAGGTTCCCCGGTGTGCCTTCCCATTGCCGATCTTTCCGGTGGAGAGGAAAGCGGTACCGGCGTGACCGTCCGGCCGGAACCCGCGGGCGAGGAGTCCGTGGGGAGCCTGTACCGCAAATACGCGCCTTCCCTGTTCTGGGTGTGCAAACGCTACACCCGCAACAGCGAAGATGCCGAGGACATGGTGCAGCAGGTTTTCGTGAAGGTGCAGCAGAACCTCGCGGGGTTCCGGAGCCGGAGCGGCATCTACACCTGGATGTACCGGATCGCCGTGAACGAATGCATCCAGATGTTCCGGAAGCGGAAATTCGAATCGGATGAGGTCCCGGCCTTCGAGGAAGCCATCCCCCTGTTCCCGGAAAAGGCGTTGGATGCCAAGCTGGTGCTGGAAAAAATCATGGGGAACAGCGATCCGCAAACCGTCGAAATCCTGTTCCTGCTTTACCTGGAAGGGATGAAACAGGAGGAGGCCGCCGAGATGCTGAAGATTTCCCGGACCACCCTGAACCGGAAGATTACAGCCTTCAAATCGAAAATGGAGCGGTTCCAATGGTGAAACCGGACCCCAACCTCCCCGGACGGCAGGACAGGCATCCGTCCCGGCTCCGGTTCGCCGGCTTCCTGGCGGGCAAAGCGGATCCGATGGGCCCGGACGCTTTCGAACTCCACGTGCGCGGATGCGCGCGTTGCGCCTCCCTATTGGAAGAAGCCCGCAGCCAGACCGCGCTGTTCGCGCGCCGGCACCCCACCCTGGAATCCCTGGAGACCTCCCGCATCCTGGGGCCCAGGGGCGGATCGGGGACGGGAGAGGCGGCGCCGTCCCCGGGCGGGGCCGAACCTCCCCGGATCGGGAAACCCGCCGGTTACCCCGGGTGGAACGACCGCATCCGGGGGTTGCTGGACCGGGCCCTGGGCTGGCGGCCCGCGCTGGCCGGGTTCGCCCTGCTGGGCCTGGCCGTGCTCTGCTACCGGAACCTGCCCGCCACCGCGGTCGCGGACGGGCGGACGCCCTCCCGGACCGCCGCTCTCGCCTATCCGGCCGAAGCCGTTGAATCCGCCGAATCCGATTTCACGGCCAAGGGCCAGGCCGGGTTCTACCTGTTCCGCAACGGAAAGCAGATCCATACGGACACCCTGTTCTGCAAGCCTTCCGATACCTTGCAATTGGGCATCGCCAGCCCCGAGCCGGTGCATTACGCCCTGCTCTATCGCGATGACGGCGGCAGCCTGGAAGTCTACCTGGGGGCAGGCGCGCGCGCGCCGCTGGGCACCCCGACCGGAGAGAACCTGCCCAACAGCCTGATCCTGGACGCCGGTTGGCGGCGGGAATCCCTGTACTGCCTCTGGTCAAGGCAATCCTTCAGCCTGGAAGAGGCCAAGGCCAAGGTGCTGGCCTCGGAGGGAGCCGCCCTCAACGCCAAGGGTCCGGAAGCGAAACCGCTGCGCTTGCACACCTATATCCTGCTGGACGGCAAACCGTGAAGGCGCTCGTGAAGGCGCTCGCGGGACTCCTGCCGCTTCTGCTCCTGGGCGCTCTCCCGGCCCCATCCATGGTGCGGATGGCCGTCGTCATCGGCAACAACTCCGGCCTGGAAGACGACAAGCCCCTGCAATTCGCCACCCGGGACGCCGAACAGGTGCATGACGCGATGATGCAACTGGGGGGCATCGACAAGGGACGGGACCACCTGCTCCTCAACCCGGACGTGGAAAAGGTGATGCGGGTGTTCGAGGAAGCCCGCCGGCGCATCGTGGTCCTGCGCTCGCAGGGCCAGAAGGTGCAATTGCTCATCTACTATTCCGGCCACGGGAGCGACGAGGCCCTCCATCTGAACGGCGAGAAGCTGCCTTTGTCGCGCATCCGGGAGTTCTTCAAGGAGATGGAAGCGGATCTGAAGATCCTCATCGCGGACGCGTGCTTCAGCGGATCGCTCATCCAGCCCAAAGGCGCCAGGCTGATCGATGCCGTGCCCGTGCAATACCATGACGAATTGAAGGTGAACGGATCGGCCATCCTGACCTCCAGCTCCGCGGGGGAGTTCTCCCAGGAATCCAAGGAACTCCAGGGCTCCCTGTTCACCCATTACTTCCTGACGGCCATCCGCGGCGCGGGCGACGCCGATCACGACGGGATGGTTTCCCTGTGGGAAGCCTACAATTACACCCAGGCCGGCCTGCGGCACAAGCTGGCGTCCGTGCGGAACGTGAGCCAGAACCCGGAATTCGACGTGGACCTGCACGGATCCGAAAACGTGGTGCTGACCCGCGTGAACATGGGCCAGGCTTTCCTCGCCTTGCGCGGCGTGCCCGACGGGCGCTACCAGATCCTGGAATCCGTCAACGCCCTGCAGGTGGCCGAGGTCAACATCACGGACGCGGACGGCACGATGCTGGCGCTGCCCAAGGCGCCCTACCTGGTCTACCGCTCCGCGGGCGGGCAGAGGGGCATCGCCGGCTACGCGGACCTGCGCCGGGACCGCTCCGTGGAGCTGGGCCCGGGCGATTTCACGGTGATGCCGCTCGGCGCCCTGATCGCCAAGGGGATGGACTACCGGGATGGAAGCGGCAGGGACGGGTTCGTGCAGATAGCCATGACGCCGCGTTTCTATCCCGGCTTCCCCGGCCGCGACATCCCCGCCCTGGCGCTCGATTTCTCCGTGCAAGGCAATTGGGGCAAATGGGCCACGTCCTTCGCCTTGGACTACCTGCCGGCCTACGTCGGCATTTCGGACGGGGGCCGCTTCGAGCAGGAAGGGTTGGGCCTGGCGGCCGAGGCCAGGTATTACTGGAGCTATTCGCGCACCCTGGGGTTCTTCGCCGGGCCCCGCCTGGAGGCCTGGAGCCTGTCGCAGAAGTTCAACGGGGAGGACCTGGGGCGGGGTAACTTGTACGGTACCCTGGAGTGCCTGGGCGCGGAAAAGTACCTGACCCGGACGCTCTCCTTCTCCCTGTCCGTCGATCCCGGCCTGTTCTGGAGCGTGAGCGCGGCGGGCGGGTTGCGCCAGGAACCGGTGGTCCCCGTCACCTTCTCGTTCCGGTACGGAATATGATCCCGCGCGCGGGCGAGGCGGCGCGGGCGCGACGGGTCCGTTCCGCGCTCCTCCTCTTCCCCCTTTTCCTGGGCGGGTGCCTCGGGGATCATCCCCTGATCGTCCCCGACGAAGTGGTCGATCCCAACGTCATCTGGCGGAACGAGGCTTCCCTGGAGCGCTTCGATACGGTGCGGGTCACCGCGATGGGAGTCCGCGATTCGTCCAGGACCACTCTCCTCTGGCACGGCCCCTATGACCGATCCGCCAAGTTCCCGATCCTGGTGAACGGCGGCGGGCAGGAAATCACGCTCGTCTTCGAAGGATATTTCCGGGAAGGCGGATATTGCTTCGAGGAAGAGTTCGAGAAGGGAAAGCGCAAGTCCCGGAGGGATGCCTGCTCCCCGAAATGGACCCGCGGAAAGCGGCCCGGCGACCCGGTCCCGTCCGTCGACTCCACCCCGCCCATCGGTCCGGGCCCCGTCGTGACCCGCGAAGACTCCCTGAAGCGACTCACGCGCGGCGTCCCCGTGATCTACAGTCTCTGGGCCGATGCATACCAGGTCCCCGTGGGCGCGCCCATCCTGTTTTCCGCCCTCTTCCATTCGCCGGCCGAACGGCCGCTCTACTATAAATGGGATTTCCAAGGGGACGGCATCTCGGAAACCGGCGGCGGCACGGGATCGAACGATTACGTGCTGACCCGCTTCGCCTACTCGTCGCCGGGGAAATACATGGCCAGGATCAGCGTTTCCGACGATTCCGGCCGCTTCTCCGAGGACTCCGTTTTCATCAAGGTGGCGGCCGTCGGCCCGCGGACGGTCTACGCCGGGGAGGATACGGTGGTGGCCGCGGGATCCTCCTTCACCCTCAGGGGATTCATCGATTCCTCCGGCTACGAGGGCGGGACCTATGGCTGGGCCATGCCCAACGATTCCATTCCCGACGGCGCCTCGGAATTCCTGTTCGGCATCGCCCCGGATGCGGATACGGTATTGCCGTTCTATTTCCGCCTGGCGCCCGAGTCTCCGGGCGGGCTCCTGATCACGGATACGGTCCTGGTCCGGGTGGTCAAGGCTCCCGTCACCCCGGCCCGTCTGGTTTCCCTGGTACCGCTGACGGGAACCCTATCGCCCCCTTTCTCCGGCGGCACCACGGGGTACACCCTCACGGTCCCCGCCTCCGCCTTGGGCGTGATCCTGAACCTGGAGGTAACCGATCCGGCGGACAGCGTCCGGATCGCCGCCCCGGGACCTTCGACCCTGGCATTGCCCGTCCTGCATCGCAATGGACGATACCTGACCCTGGAGGTGGACATGATGACGGAGTCCTTCCAGGCCTTCGTCTTCGAAGTGGCGGGGCAATCCGGACCGCGGAAACGCTATACGGTCGCCATCTTCAAGGAAGACTGACAAGCGGTCGGCGGCGCGGGGCATTGGGACCCGGCGACGGGCGGAACCCGGGAATCGGGGAAGGGAACCTGGACGATGCAGGACTCGAACCTGCGACCCCTACCATGTCAACAGACTTCTCCTTTTGATATTTAGGTAAATAACGCCTTTTTAGTAGTTTTTTTTCGCATTTCGCCCCCCTTTTTGCCCCCCGATTCTGTACAATAACCCGTGAAGGATCCGCACCGGATCGGGGTTTCAAATGGCGTTCCGAAAAGGCAATCGAATACGAGAAAAAAAGGCGGTCCACTACCAGGGCAAGGAGATCTATTACACGCCTAAATGCTATCACGCCCCCGGCAATATGAAACTCGCCGTCAGAGCCCACGAATACCTTTGGGATGAATCGGGTTGGTTGTCGGAAGCGGACAAGAAAATCGTTTCGAGCCGTTGGCTGGCAAATGTAGTCGGTGAAATGGCATCCCTTACTCGTTGGACGGTAAAGGAGGCAAGGGGGATTTTCGACTCATACTACCCCAAGTTGGATTCGCCTGAATTCACCCTTTCGCCGTCGGATTTCCAAAAGTTCTTGCGTGAGTCTCAGAAGCCCAAAGAATCCGGGCAACCTACGCAAAACGACTTAGAGCGGGTCATTGAGTTGAATCTAAAGAACAAATCCGGGAAGATGGTCAGGACATTTCCAGGTCATGACCGAAATCAGGAAGGAGCCAAAGCCCTAATGGATGAGTTGCTTTTGACTGGTTCCCTGATGGAGGATAAGGCAAAGAAAATCCCCAAGCAAGCCTACCAAGAATACCGAAAGGACATTTCAAAAAGAGACTGCCATAAACTTTCAGCAAAAGTCACAAAGGTGCAGACCCTAATCCAGTGGGGGAAGTTGTGGAAATCATTTTTCGAGTCGAAGGGAGTTCAATCCATAAAGGAAGTAGACGCGACCCATGTGGAAGAGTATCAGAACTGGAGGGATTCCCACAAGTCAATGAATGCTGGCAAGCCGATTTCGGTTGAATCTTTAAAAGGCGAACTTTCCTTTTTCCGCTCCCTCTACAAGTTTGCGGTGATCAAGGAATTGGCACCTTCCCACAGGTTACTCGCAATTGAAGACGTTAAACCGATTGGCAGTAGCGACGGGAAGAAAGAGGAAAAGCCGATTCCAATTAAGCGCATCCTTGAAGTAATCGCACACGCCCGCAAATCTTACCTTGAATGTCCGACATCGAATCAGAAAGAGAAAATGTGGAGGCTATCCAGAAAACAAAATTGGCTAGCCTTGATTTGCTTGGCGGTTACCGGCTGCCGACCGGATGAAATAAACCTTTTGGATTTATCCATCGACAAGGATGAAATATTCATCAAAGGCGAAAAGACCGACAAAGCCAAGCGATCGTTCAAAATCTTACCAACCTTTTATGAGGTTCTGTCCGAGAATGACTTTCGAACGCTTTCCGGCGATATCGCCCGGAGGCTGAACCAATGGCTCGAAAGAAACGGATTCGAGGACATTACGCCTTACAGATTTAGGCACACGGTAGCTACCATTTCAATGATCCTTGAGCCGGAAAACCATGCTCTAATCGCCGACCGTTTAGGACACACCTCCTCCAAGTTCACGAAGGACAGATATACGAACTCGGGTTCGTACCTGCTTAAAGATACGGGAAGAG